>RGZB01000021.1 GCA_010031735.1 Pseudomonadota bacterium
CCCGATACGCGTATCGGGCTTCTCGTAATGCTGGGCGATCAACATATGATCGGAATGGGATGATGCTACACTCATCCCCACAGTGTAGCAGGAAATGGTTAACGAAACACTAACCGAAAAAGGCGGATTTCCTGCCTAATTCATGGTTTGGCGGAGTGCTTTTTCAGCGACTTTCGCCACATCGAGGTTGCCCACATCCACTACCGGTGCCAGCAGTGTTTTCAGCGTGTTGCCGAGCGGCGTCCAACGATCGCCTTCCGGACGACGGCCATCGTAGAGGATGCGGTCGTTATAACCGGTGATCCAGAGGGCTTTCGGGTTACGTCGTGCGATAATGAGACCACCTTGGAAGGAGGTATCGGGCACTCGGTGCGCCTTGAAGAAGATCAGGCCTTCGCCGATGAGCGCTTTTACGAAGCCCATCGCTTCTGGCGGAAGATCGACACCCAGTTTCTTGAAATCCGGCGCATCGATCATGCCCGCCACTTCGAGTTTGCCGAATTCGGTCGAGAGTGCAAAGCGGGATTTCTCGATACCCGAGAGGCCTTTTTGCGAATCACGGTGGATTTGGTACGCTTTTTCCACCGGTACCGCGAAGATTTTGTGGCCTTCGATCTCGCGGCATTGGAAGTAGTAGTGGTTGTTCACACCGGTGCGTTTCAGTTCGATCTGCAGGCGGCGGAGCGCTTTCGGATCGTCGTTGACGCCGTCGATGATCGGTGCTTGGTTCTCCAGCGTGATGAAGTTGCGGCTGCGGAGGCGGTGGATCGCCTGTTCCACGACCGGGATACGGACATAATGGCCATTCGGCTTCTTGATATATTTACCGTTCTCGTCTTTCTGCAGGAGTTCGTCCGGGTGCGAGAAGTGCACCATGAAGGCAAGCGACGTATCCGGGTGCAGGCTGTGGAACAGATCGATCATGTCAAAGAAGTTATCGTCGAAACGGTGCGGGAAGAACGCAAGTTCTTTCGTACCGATACGGATCATGCGGACACCGGCTTCCGCCAAACCATCGAGATAGTCGAACAGGTTGTTGTTCGACAGCACCATCGGGTCGCCACCTGAAAGGAGCGCCTCGCGGATCGGATAGCGCTCTTTTTCCGATTCCACCATGCGTTTGTCTTTATCGGTCGTGTAATCTTCTTCGTTCACCGAAGCGTTGTGCTGCTTGATGTAGTCGGTGATCTCTTTGATACTCGCGATGTCCTTTTCCGTTTTGCTGGTCAGGAAATCCGAGCGGTAGCAATAGCGGCACCAGGAAGAGCAGGTACGCACCACATAGAGCAGTACGAGTTCGTATTTGTGCAGCAGGCCGGAGACCGGGCTGTATTTGAGCTGATTCGATGGGTCTTTCTCGCCGCTCAGGTCTTCCATCTCTTCCGGGCGGGCTTTGATCAGGTTCGTGATCGCTTTACTGCGGGACGCGAGATCGAGATAGTAACCGGTCGCACGCGGCGGCAGGCGTTTGGAGATACCAGCGGTTTTGAGTTCGGCGAGTTCTTTTTCGGAATAGAGTTGTACGCCACCTTTTGCCAAATAGCGTTCGTAGCCTTGCACATCGTGCTGGATATAGCGGTGGAAATGCGATTCCTTGATACCTTTTTTCAGGTTGCTCAGGCGGCGGGTTTTGTCGCGCTTGTTCTTGAGCTTCTTCTTGGCAGGAGCTGCGGTGTTCGTTGCGTTGGTTTCCGTCGTCATGGCGGTCTCTATCGTTCGTTACACTAAAAAACAAAACCGGCCATCGCACTGTAAGCGGCGTTTAAGTACGCGACAATGAGTACCGGAAAGTGCACGCACCTTACTCGAACGAACCCCAAAAAACAAGTAAAAACTCTAGGATTTCCGCCATTTTATGCTGCACTGCACAATAAGTTTTGTCTCATTTTATGGCTTGTTGCAGCGCAGCAAATCGAGTGAGCCGCCGCGTTATTTAACGTTGCGGTTGATAGCGAGCGGTGAGAAAGCTTGGCAAACCGGCATGATTTCCATCGTGTTGATGTTCACATGCGGGGGACGGGTGAGACAGAACAGCACCGCTTCGGCGACATCTTTCGCGACCAGCGGTTCGGTGCCTTTATAAATTTCTGCGGCTTGCTTTTTATCGCCCAAGCGCACGAGCGAGAATTCTGTTTCCGCGAGTCCCGGCTCGATGCAGGTAACGCGCACGGGGGTACCAAGAAGATCGGCGCGTAAGTTCAGCGAGAATTGTTTTACGAACGCCTTCGTGCCGCCGTATGCATTGCCGCCCGGATAGGGATAGTTCGCCGCCATCGACCCGATATTGAGGATGTAACCCCTACCACGCTTCACCATGCCCGGCAGGATCGCGTGCGTCATATACATCAGGCCTTTGATGTTCGTATCGACCATCTGCTCCCATTGCTCCAAGCTTGCTTGGTGCGCCGGTTTGATGCCAAGTGCCAAGCCCGCATTGTTCACGAGCGCGGTGATGTTCCGGAAAGGCTTGGGAAGATTTTCAAGCGCCGCGTGAATCGCTTTCTTGTCGCGTACATCCAGTGTGAGCGCATGCACATCGGTATGTTTGGAGAGTACTCTCGTGAGTGCAGTGAGACGCTCCGATCGACGGCCGCAGACAATCAATTTGGCGCCCTCTTTCGCGCACGCTTCTGCGGTCGCCTTACCGAACCCGGCAGTGGCACCGGTTATACATACAATTTCTTGCTTTAAGGAAAGTTTAACTTTTTTCATATACGATAGGAGGATACGATAAATATGCCTTGGAGCATACCAAACCAACTTGGGATAGCCAAATGGAAACGCGCGCAGCTTATACAGTGAAAGGGGTTTATGGTCGATAAACTGATCTTGAAGCCCAGTGACAACGCAGAAATCCAAATCACGGCACTGAGCCTGCTACCCAAAATGGCAACCGCCATGGAGAAAGAGTGCCGTTCGCTTTTGGATAAAAAATCCTTCCGCCACGCCGAGTGGCCTGTCCGCCGCGAAAAATTGATACAATTGCTCGAAAGCTATTTTCCGGAAGAACTCCTGGACGAGATACAGGACGATCTATTGAATAAACGCAATAAGGTCTACGCTATCGGTAATCTTCCTACGACATCGAAAAAAGAAATTCCTAAGAACCGCCCCGTTTTAGTGGATAATTTGGTGATGGGGTGTATTAGTCAGGCCATTATGGGACGTTTGGAAATCGATATCGTGCGGTCAGATGTCCTGGTCCGGCAACATGGCGATCGGCAGAGTGGAAAAAGAATAGCAGGATATTTCTGGCACCAAGATACACAAGATGTGAGTGCCTTCGGCACTGAACTCAATCTTGAAGAAGCGCCTACAAGTTTTAGGAATATGCCAGCGATCCTGCGTTCACTGACCGAACGCACTCGTCGGCTGCTGGCGGGACATGATGACAAAGAACACACGGGCACAATAGAACAAGTTAACAACCATTTGCTCTATTATGGCGGGAGTATCGATCATGAGGGCGGAAGCGGGTTCAGCCTCAATACCACGGATAAAGACGCCATCGACGAATGGATCGCTAAATCCAAAGAAAACACTCTCCATCGTACCTCTGATCGAGGGGAATTGATGTTATGGGTCAATCGGGGTGAACTCTATCACCGCGGTCGCTGGGGTGAAGAAAAGGTTGCTAAAAAACATCCTTGGACACGCGTGAATACACGCGTATTCGGAGTGCTTCCGGAAGAGCAATCGAAGGGTTAAGCGGCTTTGACATCGATTTTCGCGAATACCGCTTTCACGGCTTTCGCAAATCGGTCCGTGATCTCGCCCACATCTTTTTCCGAGATGATAAACGGCGGCGCGAACATTACATGGTCACCCTGAACGCCATCGATGGTGCCGCCCATCGGGTAGCACATCAGGCCTTCGGCCATCGCAGCGCTTTTCAGCTGCGCGTTCAGTTTGAGCTTCGTATCAAACGGTGTTTTCTTCGCTTTGTCCTGCGCGAATTCCACACCGACGAAAAGGCCGCGACCACGGATATCACCGACGAAAGGATGGTCTTTATATTGCTCTTCGAGCACTTGTTTGAAGAGCGCGCCTTGCTTCTTCACGTTATCGAGCAGGTGTTCACGCTGGATCACGCGCTGCACCGCGAGTGCCGCTGCACACGCGGTCGCATGGCCGATATAGGTGTGGCCATGCTGGAAGAAACCGGTACCGTTCTGCACGGCGTCGAAAATCTTTTTCGCGATCAGTAACGCACCGATCGGCTGGTAGCCTGCACCCAAACCTTTCGCAACCGCGATCAGGTCTGCCGCGACACCGTCTTCCTCTTCGGCGAATAAATAGCCGGTACGGCCCATGCCGCACATGACTTCGTCCAGGATCAGTAGCACATTGTGCTTATCGCAGATCTCGCGCACGCGTTTTAAATAGCCTTTCACCGCCGGCACACAGCCCATGGTAGCACCCACGACCGGTTCCGCGATGAACGCCGCGACGTTATCGGCACCGAGTTCGTTGATCTTCGCTTCGAGTTCGTTCGCCACGCGCAGACCATACTCTTCGGTCGTCTCACCCGATTTTTTGTTGCGGTATTCATAGCACGGCGAGATGTGATGCATATCTACGAGCAGTGATTCGAACTGCTTCCTGCGCCAACGGTTACCACCCGCGGAAAGTGCACCGATCGTGTTGCCGTGGTAGCTCTGCCAACGCGCGATGATCTTGGTTTTGCTTGGTTTGCCGATCTCCTGGAAATACTGCACGGCAAGTTTGATCGCCGCCTCGGTCGCTTCCGAACCACCGGAGAAGAAATAGACACGGTCGATACCGCTCGGCGCTTTATCGACTAAGAAATCCGCGAGCTGTTCCATCGGTTCGTTCGTGAAGAACGCCGTGTGCGCGAAGGCGATAGAATTGATCTGTTTGGTGATCGCATCGATCACGTCTTTGTTATTGTGTCCTAAGCAGGAGACCGCAGCGCCACCGCAGGCATCGAAATAGCGCTTGCCCTCACTGTCCGTGATGTAGCAGCCCTCGCCTTTGACAGCGGTCGGGTATTTCGTTTTGGTATGGCGGTGAAAGACATGATCCATCGGCGTCTCCTGATAAATGAGTCGCATGCTTATACCTCCGCCATCGTTAAAACTCAAGGTGTCGTTAGAGATCGTCAGGTCGTGATATCGATATGGGATGAATCCGGATTCGGGACTTTACGCGCCCACCAAACGCCGTTTCGAAAACGCCGACCCGTGGGTGGCACCCCGGCACGGAGATGACGGGCGGGTTTTACTTCCCTTTCTCTCCGGTAGCGTTGGGAGGAAGGAGCATCTTCTGGCCCGAAATGGATAGCCCCGATGAAAGGGTTACCCGAAGGTGCTGTAACGATGATGTGTGGGTTTTGGTCCATAAAGCTCTCTTTCCTCCCTTCGCATAAGAAAGAGAATACCACCATATGTATTAATAAATCGTTAACATCACCACCATATATAGTAGTTTATGTATAAAGAGCCCGAGTTCAGGTAAATACACTACTTATCCACAGGCATGGGTAAGAAAAGGAGGGAATTTACGCAGCCGACGCTTTGACTTTGTATTCTTCCGGGGTCAGCAGATACATCGAAAGCGCATGCACCGGGCCTTTCACTTCGGCATCGAGCGTATCGAGCACCGCACGTTGGCGCTCCACACGCGTACGGCCGACAAAGGCTTCCGACACCATCACCACGCGGAAATGGGTTTCTGCGCCATCGCCCGCTTCCATATGGCCCGCATGTTTGTAGGATTCGTCGATGATATCGAGCACCGGCGGGTGGAATGTGTTTTCGAGTTTTTTACGGATGATCTCTGCGACAGCCATATAAGTCCTTGGTTGCAATCGGCGGGGGAAATACTACAATCCACTCCGCAAGGCAAGTAAAAACGGCTAAAAACGGGGATTTTCATGGCAAAATCGAATAAAACCACGGTTGAACACTTAAAATCGGTGTTAGCGAACACCTACGTGCTGTACCTGAAGACACAGAATTATCATTGGAACGTTACCGGCGGCAACTTCGCAGCCCTTCATGAACTCTTTAACCAGCAGTATACGGAAATGGCTGCCGCCATTGATGAGATCGCGGAGCGTATCCGCGCACTGGGTTCGTTCGCACCGGGTAGCTTCGCAGAATTCTCTGAGTTCGCGGTGATCTCCGAGGCTTCAGCAAAAGATAAAGCGGGTGCCAATAAAATGGTAAAGAACCTGCGCGATGATAACCACACACTGGTAGGTATTTTAGAAAAAGCACTGAAAGCAGCGCAAGCAGAAGGCGATGAAGCCACCGTCGATCTCTTCATCGGTCGTACGGCCGCGCACCAGAAACATGCATGGATGTTGGATAGCTCCATTGAATGAGTGCTCCGAGCAATTACTTCGATAAGCTCGATGCAGGGGATCTTACCATCCTCGCCTACCTGAATTTGCAGGATGCCTACGAAGATGCCGCCCGTAAAGGCGAGCCGATGCCGGAAGTCTTGCAGCAGGTATATATGGAACGCTTGGCACTTCGGATCAGCATCCTGATCGAGCGTCTTGCGGAGCACAATATCCCGGTTTACTTCCCGCGCGTACAAAAAGCCTTAGCGGACGTTCAACCTGCTATACTCAAACATGTGTTCGACCATGTGGTGGCGGCACGCGGCACTGCCATAGTGGATGCCGAACCTGCACCACCAGAAACCGAAGTACCCCCCACCATCTTGCTGATGAGTGGTGGCCCGGCCTCCGGCAAAAGCACGATGATCGAAAAGAACGAGATGGCAAAGAAAGGCCTGCTTTTGTCGCGCGATGTGATATTCCCGGCGCTGACCCCCTATATCCGCCTGCAAACCGAAGCACCAGAACTGGCCACACATACGGTCGTTACCGAAGCAATTTACTACAACGAGCGCGATGCATACCGTTACATGGTGTTTGCAAAGATTCCATTGATCGTCGTCGATGGCACGATGAGCTACACCGATCTCGGCCTCGAGATGATCACCTTTGCGCAGGCAGAAGGCTATTTCGTGCACGTCATCCATGTCGATACCGATATCGATGCGGCGATCGCACGTGCAGAAGAACGCGCGGCCGCGACCGGCAAAACCATCAATGCAAAACTACTTCGGGAATCGCATGTACGCACGGCAGCGAATTTCTTTAAATATATGGAAGTCGCCGATTTCACCCAGAGTTGGAGCAACGATGAGAAGAACGGCGTCATGGATAAATATGCCGTATCGGTGAAAACCACCCTGGAAGAAGTGATGGATAGTACCTTCATGGTCGCCAAACGCATGTATAAATATAACCAGATCGTACGCGACGGGGGCACCATCGAAAACGACAACCAGCGTCTTACCCTTATCCATAAAGACGGTGATAAAGTCGTGGTGCAGATGGTGAAGAACGTGATGCGCCTCAATGCACTGCGCACCAAAAGCGAAACACTACTCGAAGATGTCGAATGGCCGCCGAATTATGAGACCTTGCTCGCCGAACGCAAACTGCACACCGATGTGCTCGAGAAATTCCTGAAGAAAGAATAGGCAACAAAAAAGGCGGGGAAAACCCCGCCTCATTGCGTGCTGACTTTTTAAGGAGGTCAGCAACTGTACAGCGAAGAGGTTGGCACGCTATGGCGCCCTTGGCCCCTTGCTGTAAGTCACCTCCAGATCAGCGGAATCGGCTCCACTTTCGTGGTGGCCGGACAGCCCAGTTTCACCGACCAATGCATCAACTTGCGCTCCTGACGGAGAGCAGCGTTGATACGTGAACGCGCACAGTGGGTACCGGCCGAAGTCTTCTTCGGATCCATCTCCACATGGGGATCAGCGGACTGATCCGGAATCACGTATGGCAGCGCCTGCGTTGGCGGGGGGAGAGCCGTATCCAGTACTTTTTGTAAAATACCCATTCCCTGGCTCTTCTAGAGCGCTTGTAAACCCCTCGTCGCATCATGCAACAAAACCAGCGCCCAGAAAACCAAGGTAGCACAGCACCGGTTAAATAAACGTTAATTTTCGTGTTTTTAGGGCAGAAATCCGCCCTTGTTCCTTTATGGGATTTTTATGAGACATTCATTTTCTTCAGGAAATTAGCCACTTCCGATGACAGTTTACCCGATTGGTCGGTCAGCTCGCCAGAGGCGGAAACCATACGTTTGCAGGCAGAACCCGTGGCTTTCGAGGTCTCGGCCACCTGCTCTACATCCGATTTCACTTTATTCGTATGGTTCGCCGCTTGCTGCACGTTGCGCGAGATATCCTGCGTCGAAGCATTCTGCTCCTCTACCGCTGCAGAGATGCTCGTTGCCACCTTGCTGATCTCCTCGATGCGCTTGGAGAGCATCCCGATGAACTGCACGGCATTCTTGGTCTCATCCTGGATGGAGCCGACATATTTCGCGATCTCCTGGGTCGCTGCTTCGGTTTGCTGCGAGAGATTCTTCACTTCGCTTGCCACCACATCGAAGCCCTTGCCGGCATCACCCGCACGTGCGGCTTCGATCGTAGCATTGAGCGCCAGCAGATTAATCTGTTCTGCAAGTGTCGTGATCATACCGAGCACTTCGTTGATCTTGAGCGCCGCCGAAGAAAGGCCTTGCACCGTTACATTCGCACGCTCTGCTTCCTGCGAAGCTTCTTGCGCCATACGCGAAGAAAGGCTTGCCTGTTTGCTGATTTCACTAATGGAGAACGCAAGCTCTTCCGTGGAACGCGAGACGAGATCGACGTTCTGCGCCGTATTCTGGAATGCCTCTTTCAGGTGTTCGATCTTGGCGTAGCTGTCATCGGAAGATTTTGAAACCGACTCAGAAACCGAGTGGATATCTTTCGAAGCGCCAAGAACACTATCCGTAATGCTTTTCACCGTGAAATCGAATTCGGTAGCGAACTGCTGGAGCATCTCGCGGCGTTCTTTCTCCGTACGTGCACGCGTAAGCTCTTGTTCCTTTTCCATCTCGCGCATGCGAAGTGCGTTCTCTTTGAAGGTCTGCACACGCCTTGACATATCGCCGATCTCATCCTTCTTCAGCTGGTACGGCACGTCGGTCTCGAGCACGCCTTCTACCAGCTTGGTCATGGTATGGTTGATTTTATCGATGGGTTTTGTGACCGTAAAGAATACGAGAACGCCTGCGGTGATATTGATCGCAAGTGCGATACCCAGCTGAACATAGAGATCCGTGAGGAAAGGGGCCGCTGCTTCCCCGCCGAACACATCGCGTACGTGGATATAACTTTTTACCCCAAAGGCCACACCTACTAGCGAGAGAAATACCATCGTGAACTGGATGCGCGGGGAAAGACCCATTAATTTCTTCAACATGGCAAATAGCTCCTTATTCGTGTGTAAAGACTGTGTAAGAAATCAATACGAAGTGCTAGGCGAATAGCTTTAAAGCGTCTTTTTTCGGTACAAATATTTTTAACTGTGGTTTTATTTCAGCAAAAATAAGGCGAAACGCTTCCTTATCGCCGCATGTTGGGATTAGCCGACATTGATACGGCGCAAACGCATCAGTGAGTTATAAATACGAAGCCCTCGGCGGTAATGCATAAAATGATATTCTCATCGGAGGCGATGGCAACTTCGTGAGTGTATATCGGGTTATGTTGGCTACGCGATATTTACCTTTACCTCCGAGCAAGGTGATCCTGAAGTTACTGATGCGTTTGGCACGCGGAAGCTCAAGCAGCAGGATATCGCGGATAGCGCCTCGCTTCTCGAAGGTCGCCTTCTTGCCGTCGAGTGTATATTGGATGCGCACCACACCCTGTACCGGCATTTTATATTGCATGCGCAGAAGCGTGCGTGTGGGTTCGATATACCGTATCTCCGGCACGCGCAAGATTACACCTTTCCCACTCGCTACGATATAGAGTTCCTGCAAGCGCTTAGTCGTCACCCCAAAGCCTTTCTCCTGCACTATCTGTGTATCTTCCATCACGGATGTTCTCGTGTGATCGTTGCATACCGCCGGCTTACAATAAAATAATTTCCAGCCTTCCGGCCATGTACGGAGCGTGCCGAACGGCTTCTTTCCAAGTGCTGCTACGCTCTGCTTCCACGAAGGGCCAGTGAAAAAGGGTGGCTGGCGCGTAAACGCTGTCGTGAGTGCGCTAGTAAAAAACATTATGATGAGTAAGGCGAGCACCGCGCGGTGCAGCAACTCCCTGGTGTGCATATAGGCAAAAAGCAGTGCGAATATCAGCAACCCTGAAAGTGGCAGGAAATAACGGCCGCCGACTGCCGGATCGGTGAATGCATTTTTATCCCCGAGGCTGCCGAAGAAAATCAACAGGGAAAGGATGAGATAACCGAGCAATAAAAGCCGGATCTCGCTTCGCCGTGATTTCAGCAAACACGCAAAGAAAGCCGCTCCTACCAAACCGTTGATGACTGCCATTGTTCCCTTCGGCGCGAGATTTATATGGAACCGGGTGAGGGGTACGAAATTCTCGAGTATCGTGCGGATATAAAACCCACCCATGCTTTGCCAGGAGAATCCACTCTCACGGAAGGGACTATAATCCCCTACCAAACGGCAATACACCACATAGCCCAATTGGATGGATGCCGCGACGGCAAGTATCTTCGTCTGGATGGTATGTTCCCGTACCTTGCTCTGCCGTGCTTTGAGGAAGAACACCGGCAGCATCGCAGCAGAGAGTACCCCTGAAAGACCCGAAAGCAGCAACACGGCACGTTGCAACCACTTCGCCCGTGAGCTATAGGAAATCAATATCACTGCCGTTGCGAGCACCAGGTAGAATTGGCTGTTCACGACATTAAGCCAGGTTTCTTGATAGCTCGCGCTCATCATCAGCGCCGTGTAGGCACACATAAACAGTATCTTCCGTCGCAGAGGGTAGAAATACGTACCTTCCGCGTAGGTCAGCAATAGAAGTGGCAACAACTGAATGACAAACGATACCGCAAGCGGTGCATACGGCCACATCAGAAGCGGCCATTGCACACCGATCAGTGCCCCAAGATTCGCCGTGAGGGAGAGATATCCCTGCTCTGGCAGGAAGAGCGTAACGTACCATGCATGCTCTGCCGCATCGGCAAAATGCCGGGTGGCATCTTCTGCCCAGAGTCGCGGGTCGATAAAAAGCGGCCATGCCTTGACGATGATCAGAAGTGCCGTGAGAAAAAAAACGGCAACGGGTGAAACGACTATGTCCTTCAGCCGCTGCATCAGCCTGGCGCGGTCTCTACGTCCTGCACATTGCTGAGTGCAGGGTGTTTGAAACCCAGTCCCGCGAGCATTTGTGTCGCCTCGACAAGTGGCAGGCCTACCACGTTCGAGAACGAACCATTGATCGATGCGATGAATCCCCCCGCGCGGCTCTGAATGCCGTAACAACCGGATTTACCCTCCCATTGCTTGCTTGCAAGGTAGCCTTCGATCTCCGCATCCGACAGGCGCTTGAATTCGACAACCGTCATCACGCGCTTGGCACTTTTCTGGTTCCTTGGTCCGATCACACACACGCCGGTGAATACTTTATGGCGCCTACCGGAAAGCAGTCGCAGGGTTTTTCGTGCCGCCGCTTCATCCTCTGCTTTACCGATGATGCGCCTGCCCGCAGCCGCGATCGTATCAGCCGCCACTATGTAAGCATCCGGGTATTTCGCTGCCACCACTGCAGCCTTTTCTTTGGCAAGGCGCAACACAAAATCCGGCGGAAGCTCGCCTTTATGCGGCGTTTCATCGATATCGGCAGGGACGACTTTATCCGGAAGCAGACCCATGGTCTCGAGCAAACCAAAGCGGCCTTTTGAAGCAGACGCGAGAATGAATAAGGGTGATTTCTTTGCCATATGCCGGGAGAGTCTAACAACAAACCGTGATTGCTGTTAGTAAAAATTCATTTCCGTTTGGAAAATAAAAGGCGGTTATTTATGGCGGTGGATGACGCGACCTTTGGTGAGGTCATACGGGGTCATCTCAACCGTAACGGTATCGCCCATCAGCACCCGGATACGGTTCTTCCGCATACGGCCGGAGGTGTGCGCAAGGATCTCATGGCCATTGTCGAGCACCACGCGGAACATCGCATTTGGCAGCACTTCCACCACTTTACCGTTAAACTCTAATAACTCTTCTTTAGCCATATAACTCTATAACCGTGAAATATTACCCCTGCGATTAACCATATTCGGGGTCAAATGCAAGGAAATAGTGCGGATTTATAACGCCTTTACGTGCCGGAGGAGGCAGGTGTGTTTATTTGATATGGAGTACACAGATGAGGGTAAATAACCGCCGCGCCGTGTCGAAATCCATCTCGACACCCTCCCCTATTTCTTTTTGGAGCAACTCCGAGCCTTCGTTATGCAGGCTCCGTCTACCCATGTCGATCGCCTCGATTTTCTGTGGACTCGCCGTTTTGATGGCTTCGTAATAGCTCTCACAGACCAGGAAATAGTCCTTGATCATACCACGGAAGGGCTTAAGACCGAGCGGCACTTTCCACATCACGCCATTCGCTTCTGACTGGATATGGAACAACAAACGCTGCTGCTCCTGCATCGAGATGTGGATACGGTATGGTCCTTCGTCAAGGCCACTATCCTTCGCGGTCACCGTGAACTGGTTGTTCTCCACGAGATCGGCCACCGTCACCTCGCGCTCATGCTGGATCTCGGGCGTAAGCCGCGTGATCGTATTGTCATCGAGCGTAATTGCGGTGATGGTGTTCTTCAGTGCCATAGGGCAAAGGTAATGCATCCCGAGCAAAATCGGAAGGCGGATGAGCCTTAGCGCTTCTTTTTACGTAATTTTACCGAGAGGGCGTGTGCCGTTAGCCCCTCATATTCCGCCAAGGTCTCGGTGGAAGCGGACAGACGCTGGAAAGAGGCATTCTCACACCCGATGATCGACGTACGTTTGATGAAGTCGAATACACCGAGGCCCGAAGAAAAGCGTGCACTGCCGGAGGTTGGGAGCACATGGCTTGGGCCCGCGATGTAATCACCGATCGCTTCCGGCGTGAAACGTCCCAGGAACACGGCACCTGCATGCTTGACACGGTTGAACAGGCGCGTGGGGTTCGCCACGGCAAGCTCTAAGTGCTCCGGCGCGATTATATTCGAGATAGCGGCCGCCTCTTCGAGATTCTTCGTGATGATGACAAGACCACGTTCGTCCCAACTCTTCTTCGCGATCGCTTTGCGTGGCAGGGTTTTTAGCGTACGTTCCACTTCCGTGCAGACGTTCTTTGCGTACGCTGCATCGTCCGTGATCAAAATCGCGCGCGCCATGGTATCGTGTTCGGCTTGGCTCAGCAAGTCGGCCGCCACCCATTCCGGGTTCGTCTGTGCATCGGAGATCACCAGTATCTCGGACGGTCCTGCGATCATATCAATACCTACCAAGCCGAATACCTGGCGTTTGGCTTCAGCGACATACATGTTTCCCGGTCCTACGATCTTGTCGACTTTCGGGAGGGTTTCGGTGCCGTATGCGAGTGCGGCAACGGCTTGTGCACCGCCCACCTTATAGATCTCTTCCACACCCGCGATGTGTGCAGCCGCAAGCACCACCGGGTTTAATTTCCCGTCAGGTGTGGGTACCACCATCACCATGCGTTTCACCCCCGCAACACGGGCAGGAATCGCGTTCATGAGTACGGAGCTCGGATATGCCGCCGCACCACCTGGAACATAGAGACCCACGCTGTCGATCGCCGTCCAGCGCCAACCGAGTTGAACACCTGTCTTATCCTTGTAGCTCTTGCCCGCGGGCATCTGCTGCTTATGGTATTGTTCGATGCGGGAAGCCGCCGTTTTAAGCGCCACAATCACGTTTTTATTACAGGCTTTCACCGCCGCTTGGATTTCCTTTTCGCTCACGCGCAGGTTCTTCGCGGTATACTTCGTGCGGTCAAAACGGTTGGTATATTCGAGAAGGGCTTTATCACCTTTTTTACGCACGTCCTGCAGGATCGTCGCGACTTTCTCGCGCACGTCCGACGACACCTCCGATTGCTCTGTAAGCAGCACCGAAAGCGCGCGCGTGAATCCCGACTTGCGGCTATCGAGGATCTTTACCACGGCCTTACGCCTCCACCGCTTTCTGGAAGGCCTTGATCCACGCGTTGATCTCTTTGCTGCGCGTCTTGAATGCGACGCGGTTCACGATCAGGCGGGAGGAAACTTGTGCAATCACGTCAGTTTCCTCTAAGCCATTGGCTTTCAACGTAGCGCCGCTGCTTACCAGATCGACGATACGGCGGCATAAGCCCAGAGTCGGTGCCAGTTCAAGCGCGCCGTTCAGTTTGATGCATTCGGCCTGGATGCCTTGCGCGGCGAAATAACGTTTGGTGGTGTTCGGGTATTTGGTCGCGACACGGATGTGGCTTTGACGCAGGAATTCCTTGTCCTTCGCCCATTCTGCCGGGGCCGCGACCGACATGCGGCATTTGCCGACGTTCAGGTCGACGGGCGTGTACAGATCAGGGTAATCGAATTCGTTCAGCACGTCGCTTCCGGCGATGCCGATCTGCGCGGCACCGAAGGCGACGAAGGTCGGCACATCGAAACTGCGCACGCGGATCAACTCGACGTTTTTCTGGTTCGTTGAAAAACGCAGTTTGCGCGAGGATTCATCGAAGAACGCTTTCTCCGGGATCAAACCCACTTTCTTGAACAGCGGGGAGATCTCCTCGAGGATACGTCCTTTCGGGATCGATATTACCAGTGGTTTTGTAGTCTTTGTCATAGGTTCACATTTTAGAGATAAAAGAGGGTTCCTTCTTTAAAAAAGGAACCCTCTTGGTATTAAGCAGCTAAAGCAACGAAACTAGTTTTTCGGTTTCGTCGTAGCCCAGCCTTTTTTCTTCCAGCCTTCGATGCCATCCGGAACTTTGGAGACATTCGTGTAGCCAGCAGCCAGTGCTTTATACGCCGCGAGTTCGCTTGCATTGCAAGCGGTGTCGGTGCAGTAGAACACCAGTGGGGTATCTTTTTTCGGCGCGATCTTCGCCAGGCTTTCTGCCGTGGTTTTATCGACCGGGAGATTCACAGCACCTTCGATCATTTCACCGTCGAAGTATTTACCACCGCGTGAATCGATCAGCACGAAATCTTTTTTCGCATCTTTGAGTGCTTTCAGATCTTCGAGGGTGATGTGTTTCGGAGCGGCTTTCTCAGCAGCTTTTTCGTTTGCAAATGCCGCACCAGCGAATACCACCAGCACAACAGCAACCATAGAAAGTATACGTTTCATAGACTATCCTTTGATATGATGAGGGGTTAAAACGGGAGCATTCTAGCTGAAACGCGAATTTTCTCAATCGGTTATTGGAGGGTGGTGTAGGAGCGGCTATTGCGCGCCACAGAAATTGATTTCCGCCGCGGTCAGTTCCTTCACGATCGGAAGGCCTTCAAATGACTGATTCTTAGGCATATTTATCACTGCCACGCCGTAATTCTTCGGCAGTTCCTTCAAGGTGGTGTCCTTCACCTTCTTGTCCTCGACATAATAGACCGAGCAACGGATCGGCGTGTCGCGGCAGGTGCCGCTATCGATCACATAGATGATGCTGCCTTTCGCCAGTTCGGTGCGGTACCCCATCAGGCTCAATACTTTCCCGTTCGCACAGGCAGAAGCGGTGGGTTCACCTGTTGCAGCTGCAGGCGCAGACGTTTCGGGTGCCGGTGCGGCAGGTGCCGCGACCGGTGCTAGCGGTTGCGCAGCGGGCTTGCCTTCTACCGTCGGTGCCGGGGCGGTCGGGACGACGGGTCCCACAGGAGGAGCAGGAGGAGGCACATCCGCCGTAGTACCGCCGGCGCTCGGTGCTATATCGCCTTCTTTCGCCGCAGAATCTTGCCGCGCCATGTTCGGTAATTTCGGTAAACCTGCCGGTACATGCGATAGTACGGGTGCGGCCTGATAGCTGGTCGGCGCACCTACCGGCACTTCGCTTGCCACCGGCTTAGCGGGAGGGTTCGCTTGCGCGACGGGCGCCGGTGCCACCGGAAGCGGCTCCGCAGCAAGTGGTTTTATGGCATCTTTGGCTTCCGGAGCATCATCCGGCTCCTTTTTCGCCATGGGGCTATAGCCATCGCACTCGTTATAGACGTTCTGGCACAGGCCGAACATGCAGAAGTCGCTCGTGCATTTATCTTTGTCGTTGCACTCTGCATCGGTAGTGCACGCAAACGCAGCAGGAACATTCAGCAGCGCATATATCACCACAAGCGCCGCAAAAATCCGCCCGGAATATCGTTTCATTGCATGCTCCCTATTTAGCGCGTGAACACCCAGATTGTACTGCTAGAAAGCGCTTCGTTAAAGGAGTATTTTGCTTCCTTGAAAGCCTTTAAATCCTCTGGCTTCTTTATATCGTGCTTCACGGCAAAACGCGCCATCATACCGCGTGCACGCTTGGCCATAAGGCCGATCACCTTATAGTCCTTACCCTTCTTTTCCTTGAATACGGGCGTGATCAGCGGCGCCTTCAGTTTCTTTGTATTGACGGCGCTGAAATATTCCTCGCTTGCGAGATTGATGACCGCATCCGGTTTTTCCCGGGTCAATGCGTCTGTGATCCTGTCGCCCCAGAATTGGTAGAGATTCTTGCCGCGCGGATTCTTAAGTGCGATCCCCATCTCTAGGCGGTACGGCTGTATCAGGTCGAGCGGGCGAAGAAGTCCATAAAGACCCGATAAGATACGTATCTGTTCTTGTGCCCGTTCTACCTCTTTGGCAGTAAAATCCTCGGCGGCCAACCCGTCATAGACATCACCTTTGAAGGTGAAGAGTGCGGGACGTGCATTCTTCGCAGTGAAAGGAAACTGGAAAGACTGGAAGCGCGCATGGTTCAGTTCCGCGAGCTTATCGCTGATATCCATCAACTTCTTCAGTTGTGGTTTCGTGGCCTTCCGCATGACCTTCACAAGTACTTCGGTTTCATCAACGAATTGCGGCATTGTCGTTTTACATTTCGGCAGTGCGGAGGTTTCGTCGAGTGTCTTCGAAGGTGAAAGCAGGATTTTCATTTAATACCTCTACGTTTCCTTAGCTGCTTCATCACATGGGGTAATTCAGCGATGATATCTTCCGCAATCATGCAAGCACCCAATTTCTTGCCGGCATCCCCATGGATCCAGACCGCTGCTGAGGCGGCATCAAAAGCAGGCATGCCCTGCGCCAGTTGACCAAGGATGATCCCCGCAAGCACATCGCCGGAGCCCGCTGTCGCAAGATCCGGCGAAGCGTGATGGTTAATGCGGCACTCCCCTTTTGGCGATGCAATAATAGTACGGCCACCTTTGAGCACCACCACTGCACCACTTTTCACTGCCGCCTGCTGTGCACTGGTTTTTTCATTTGAGATTTTTCCGAATAGTCGCTCGAATTCGGCATGATGGGGCGTCAGCACCACCTCCCCTTCGCTCTGCTGTATCGCTCTAAACAGTGTATCTGGCGTTTTCTCGAACACACTTAATGCATCCGCATCGAGTACACAGGGTTTACCACTTTTGAGCAGCGTGAGTGTGAACTCCTTCGTATGCCGGGTTAGACCCGCACCCGGACCAATAAGTAATGCGTGGCATTTCGGTGATTTTGCAATTCCAGCAAGTGTTTTCCTGTTTTCCACTACACGTGTCATTACCGCGAGCATGTTCTTCGCATAGACTGGAAGGGACATACGGTCACAGAGTATGGTCGCAAGCCCTGCCCCTGCACGCATCGCCGCATAGGCAGCCATGCGCGCCGCACCGGTGGAAACCAGAGGTCCACCCACCACTATGGCATGGCCACGCGTATATTTATGGTCTCTCGCTGTCGGGAAATGCATTTTTCGAAGCCACAGTGCAGGATGATTCTCGGAACCTTTCCTGGCTTGTGCTGTTTTCATTTGCACATCGTTACTTGCGGTTACGCGGCTTTGCCGTAGCTTTTTTCTCTGCAGGGACTTTTACTCCTTCAAGCGTGATCACCTGCACTTTCTTGCTGGTGCCTGTAAGTGCAAGCTCGCCACGTTTTAATTTAAGCGCCGCTTCACCGAACACCTTGAGGCGCCAACCCTGCATGGCGCGGATGTCGTTGTTGCCTTTCAAATCCTCTTCCGAGAAGTGAGCGATACGTTTCAAATCTTCATCATTCGCTACCACCACGCGCGCGACGTTGTGTTCCTCGCATTGCGCTTTCAGTAAGACACGCAGCAACTCGAGAAGCGCACTGTCTTTATCGAAATCGAATTGGTTCTTCTGTTTCGGCGCAGGATACTTAAGGCCCTTTACGACCGCTTCAAGGACACCTTCCATCAGCACACGTTCCTTGAACACACTCGGATGCAGGTGGCGGAGCTTCTGTAAATCTTCCTTCGTTGCCGGACGGGCAGCAGCAATCTCGAGGACACCCTCATCGCGGATGATACGACCACGCGGGACATTCCGCGACTGCGCCAAACGCTCACGCCATTCCGCGAGTGCAGAGAGTATCCCAAGGAAACTCGGGGATGCATGACGCACCTTGAAACGCTTCCATGCGTTTTCGGGGTGGAATTCATAATGTTCGGGATTGGTGAGGTCTTTGGTCTCTTCTGCAAACCAGCTGCCGCGCTTCTTGTCTTCGATCTCTTGGGCGAGTTTCACGTACACATGCCGGAGATGCGTGACGTCGGCCAATGCATACTCGATCTGGGCAGGAGAGAGCGGGCGGTGCGACCAATCGGTGAAGCGCGAACTTTTATCGATGGTCTCGCCGGTCAGTATTTTCACGAGATTGCCATAACCCACGGCTTCGCCGTAACCGAGCACTTGCGCGGCGATCTGCGTATCAAAAAGCGGGGCCGGCATGAAGCCCGCGAGCTTGTACAGAATCTCGATATCCTGTTCTGCCGCATGGAATACCTTCACGATCTTTTTATTTTTCAAAAGCGCGAATAGTGGTTCTAAATCAAGACCTTCTGCGAGAGGATCAATAGCGAAAGCATCGCTCTCACCCGCGATCTGCACGAGGCACAGGATCGGATAATACGTGCGCTCGCGCATGAATTCGGTGTCGATGGCGATGAAGGGATCTTTCTTCAGTGCGTCGAGACGTTTTTTTAAGTCTTGGCTATTCGATACAATGGGCATAAAACCGCGTATAAATGACGTCCAAAAGGGGCTATTTACTACTGTTACTCCATCCTATATAACACGGAACCTCAAGGTTAAACAGAATTCTAGAAGCAACCACTTAAAAACGCACAGATAATTTTATGCACGCTTTTCGCACACACACCTGCGGCGCACTCCGCAAAGAACATATCGGCCAAACCGTAAAGCTCTCCGGCTGGATCCACCGCCGCCGCGACCATGGCCAACTGTTGTTCATCGATCTGCGCGACCATTACGGTATTTCGCAGCTCTTATTCTCTGCCGGCCATCCGTCGCTCGATGCCGCAAGCCGCACGTCGAACGAGAGCGTCGTCACCATCACGGGTAAAGTGGTAGAGCGTGCCGCTGAAGCAGTAAACAAAGACTTACCAACCGGCGAAATCGAAGTTTCCGTTGAAACCTTCCATGTCGAATCCGCAGCCGATATGCTGCCATTCCAGGTGAATGCCGATAAGGAAACACCGGAAAACCTCCGCCTGACCTACCGCTTCCTGGATCTGCGCCGTGAACAGATGCATACGAACATCGTGCTCCGCTCCCAGATCATCTCCAAGCTCCGCGAGCTGATGACGAAGCAAGGCTTCCTCGAATTCCAGACACCGATCCTGACCGCGAGCTCGCCGGAAGGTGCACGGGATTATCTCGTGCCAAGCCGCGTCCATCCGGGCAAATTCTACGCACTCCCACAAGCACCGCAGATGTTCAAGCAACTGCTCATGGTTTCGGGTTTCGACCGTTATTTCCAGATCGCTCCGTGCTTCCGCGATGAAGATGCGCGTGCCGACCGTTCACCGGGCGAATTCTACCAGCTCGATATCGAAATGTCGTATGTGACGCAGGACGATGTCTTCGCTGCGATCGAACCGGTGCTCTCCGACGTCTTCAAAACCTTCGCCGGCAAGAATAAAGTCACGGCGGCACCGTTCCCGCGCATCACGTTTGCGGACGCGCAACTGAAATACGGCTCCGATAAACCGGACTTACGCAACCCGCTCATCATCAGCGACGTGACGGAAGTGTTCCGTGGCTCCGATTTCGGCATCTTCGCGAAGAACATCGAGAAAGGCTCTGTGGTGCGTGCGATCCCGGCTCCTAAAACCGCCGATCAGCCCCGTAGCTTCTTCGATAAACTGAACGATTGGGCGCGTGAGCAGGGTTATGCCGGTCTTGGTTACATCACCATTGATGCAAACGGCGAAGGCAAAGGCCCGATCGCGAAATTCATCACCGGTGATCGCTTCACGAAATTGAAAGAACTTTCCGGCGCCAAACCGGGCGATACCGTGTTCTTCTCCTGCGGCCCTGTCGCGCAAGCAGCGAAACTCGCAGGCCTCGCACGCACTGAACTCGCGAACCAGCTCGATCTCCTCGAGAAAGACGTGTTCAAATTCTGCTGGATCGTTGATTTCCCTTTCTACGAATGGAACGAAGAAGAAAAGAAAATCGACTTCTCGCACAACCCGTTCTCTATGCCGCAAGGCGGCCTTGAGGTTCTCACCAAGGCGAAGAGCAACGAAGACCTGCTCGCGATCAAGGCGTTCCAGTATGATATCGTGTGCAACGGCGTCGAACTTTCGAGCGGTGCGATCCGTAACCACCGTCCGGATATTATGTACAAAGCATTCGAGATCGTGGGTTATGGCAAAGAAGTGGTCGAAGAGAAATTCGGCGCGATGATACGCGCGTTCCACTTCGGTGCGCCGCCGCACGGTGGCCTCGCTCCGGGTGTCGACCGCATGGTGATGCTACTCGCGAACGAGCCGAACATCCGTGAGGTGATCGCCTTCCCGATGAACCAGCAAGCAGAAGACCTACTGATGAATGCACCGGCACCGGCCGATCCGAAACACCTGCGTGAACTGAACATCCAGCTTTCACCGAAAGCGAAAGAGATCTTAGAGAAAAAATCGCAGGATCCGGCAGAGCAAGGTGCACCGAAAGAAGCGAAAGCGGCGAACGCTTAAGATTGTTCTTCGTCGAGCGCTTTTAATTCCTGCATGGCTGCCATCAGCTTATCCTCAAGCCCGTGGTCTGCGCCGTATTTCTCTTCCATCTCGGCTTTGATGCTTGCCATCGGTTCGCCTTCGCCTTGCGCCACCACCTCGCCGAACTCCGCCAGATTGTAGCGGCCGTTTTTCTCGGCCTCCTTGAACGCGAAATATTTTTCGGGCGCGATCACGGCGTACGCATAACGTGCATTCCCTTCCGCATTCTTACCGCGGACAAGTACCAGGATTCCTACATCACCTTCACGTGATTTTGTCTTGTTCACGAATGATTGCTTCTTTTCTTTCATCGCGCCGGGGGCTCCTTAGCATTCTTCAATTCATCCACCTTCTTTTGGTATTTGTAACTACGATAAATCATCTCCGATCCAAGTCCAAGCAGCCATGTGACGCCTGCCATGAGCATGTTCTTATCGTCATGACGTACACCCTCAACTACGGAAATCGCAGCGGTCAGCATCGACAAGGAAAAACCGACGACCTCGCTTCGTTTGAGTCCTTTAAAAGGGTTCCACGAGCGGCCGTTATGTTCCACCACCGCGACCGGCTTACTTTCCGAAGATTCCATGATGACCGGAGCTACCGGCAATGCTTCTTTTGGTTCCTCAGCAGCAATTGCTTTCAACTCTTGATCTTTGTCGTGCAGCCCTTTCAGTTGTGCGCTCGTAGCACCTAGCCGAATAGCACCACGGGTCACTTCCTCTGCGCGCCCGCTGAAGATGCCGGATAATAAGGTCAGCGCCGATGTGATAAACGCCCAGGAATAGCGTGAGAAATCACGGTTATTGTCAGGCCTCAGTAGATTTTTAGGAAACTGTTCGACGATCGTGTCGCCTTTGAGCGGCCCATGCGTTAAGGGAAATAAAAGATAGCAACCCATACCGATATACCCACTGAGCGAACCCAGTATCCGGACCGGATTCATGAACGCAACACCGGATGCCATCGTAAACCCGATGCTAGATAAGTTCAGCATCTTGATCCAGCTCTCGGGCTCCTGCGCTTTGTTACCAAGGAAGGCAACCACCTCGGCACTACCTTCATGGAAATACGCCATGGAGCCAAAAGAAGGATCCGTCGGCATATATTGTAAGCGTAGAGACGCCCCGTCCGGTTTCGGATCGGCTTGGTTCGGTATCTGATTCTTATCGTCAGCCATGCAAGCGATCATATCATCTAATTGTTAATAAATCATAAACTGCTGATTGCCGCTTGCCGCATAATGGCTTTACGACAACCAAAAAAGCCGCTATACAGGTGCATAAATTCGCAGGGACACGCAATGTCTTCACTTGGCATCAAACTGTATACGCTGCTGCAAGGCAGCCTGGTTGGAAGCGACGAGTTCGGTAACCGTTATTACCGTAACCGGGGCGGCGCGGGCCGCTTCGTAGGCAACAAAGGCCACGAACGCCGCTGGGTCGTCTATAAAGGGGCAGCAGAACCCTCCACCATTCCGCCGTACTGGCATGGCTGGCTGCACTATTCCACGAACGAGATCCCGACCGAGCAGGATAAGATCCCTGCGTACAAGTGGGAAAAGAAACACCAGCCGAACCTTACCGGCACCAACAATGCCTATCTCCCGGACGGCCACCCGCTGAAAGGCGGTCGCCGCGCGAAAGCGACCGGCGACTATAAGGCTTGGAATCCCAACGAATAACCACATAAGGCAGTCATTATGAAAAAGAATGTGTTAGAGACCATCATCGGTGCACTGGTACTGTTAGTCGCTGCAAGCTTCGTATACACCGCCTATTCTTCGAGCCGCATCCATGCCAACAGCGACGGCTATAGCCTGGTCGCGCGTTTCGATAAAGTGGATGGGCTGGCGCTCGGCAGCGATGTGCGTATGTCCGGTCTTAAAGTCGGCATCGTCACGGGTGAGGAGATCGACCCACAAACCTACCGCGCAGTGATCACCCTGAATGTCGACAACAAACTGAAACTGCCGAAAGACTCCACCGCCGCAGTTTCAAGCGATGGGCTGCTCGGCGGAAAATTCCTCTCCCTCATCCCGGGTGCAGAAGAAGAAATGCTGAAGAACGGGGAAGAAATCCAATTCACGCAATCGTCCGTGAACCTGGAAGAGCTGATCGGCAAATTTATCTTCGGTTCGGCGGAAGAAAAAGAGAAGAAGGATAAAGATAAAGCGCAGCCGGACAATATCAATAAGCCGGATCCGATCAATGGGGCTGAATAACCCCACGACGGCAACCTCCTGTGCGCTGCGGTTTGTGAAAAGAACCTGTCTGCCGTTCTGCCTGCTGGTGCTTTTATTCGCATCCCCTGCCTATGCACAGAACGATATCGAGGTGCAGGAAATCCCGCCGCCGCTCTCACCCAATTCGGACGTAAAAGAGCCCGATCCCGTTGCGCCGGGTGTGGAGAAAGTGCTCCCCTACCCTGAGACATTGTTCCCGAACGAACCCGAACCACAAAAAGATACGGCCGCACCGGACGATCTGGATATCACCCCTCACACCCAAACCGCGGAACCGCCGATGCCCCAGCTTCCCTTCGGCAACCATACGAAGAAAGTGGCCGTGCTGCAGGGCTTGAACAAGGTGAATGCGCGTGTCTCGCAGATCAAGGTGATGCCAGAGCTCACCACTAAATTCGGTAACCTCGAGATCCGTCTGCTGAACTGCTGGAAATCAACACCGGATGAAAAGCCGGAAGCCGCTGCACTGCTGCAGGTATTCGAGAACCGCCCGGATGCCGATCGCCACCAGATATTCCTCGGCTGGATGTTCGCCTCTACGCCGGGACTTTCCGCACTCGAACACCCGGTCTACGACCTCAAAGTGCTCGATTGCGTCGAGTAGTAATAATCCCGTGATGCAGCTTCAGTAACTGCAACAAACCTAAGATGAATGTCCCCGTTACCGCATACGCCACCGCACATCCACCTACACTACCGAACGTAGGGAAGCTTAAGGAAGACGTGAGGATGAATACGATCTGGCTACTGTAACCAAGCGGCATCGCGCGGCATATAGTGACCACAAATCGGCTATCGTGATACCAGTGCAGAATCAGGAGTGCGGAGAGATTCGATGCCGGAAATGCCGCGAGCACACCGCCCCAGAAGGGCCCAAATGCTTTCGCGAGCCACACCGAGCACGCAATCACTGCACCGGAGAATATGGCACGCGCGATTTTCTGCCCTGTGCTGTACCGCATCTTCACCGCATTGATCCGCACATGCCGCGTACGGTTGAGTATCAAGTGCGCTGCCGTGGCTGCAGTGGAAAGTGTAAGGAGTGCAAACGGCAGGTTCACGATATGCTTGGTTGCCCAGTAATGTGCACTCACACACCATAGGCCAAGGCCCATGATAGGACACAGGGCAATCGCAGGGAATCGCCTGCCGCCACATAGTTCTGCAATCGCAACATAGGTAAGCGTGAATATGAGCGAAGACACAAGCCCCATCATCGAGGTTGGCGCGATCGTTGGGACTTCTCCTGGCGAGAGTGTCCAGGCGATAAAGAAAAAGCTGATCCCGATCGTGGAGGGAATGGTCAGCACCACGCCTGCCGTACGTGCGGACACACGTTCTGCCACAAAACTCTGCAGTGCCACGAACAGGCCGCCGACAAGGAAGGATGCCAGTATCTGTTGGAAATGGAGCGGATTCACCGGAGCCTATCTGGATAATCGCTGATGATGGCATCCACGCCGAGAGATTTTACTAGTACGATATCGTTTGGCTCATTCACTGTCCAAACGCCGATCTTCATGTTTCGAGTACGCGTATATCGCACGCACGCTTCATCGAGCAATTCCTGCGCCGGGTTAAAATAATCGGGTGCGAGTGATTCGATCAGTGGTTTTGCTTCTGGCCACGGTGTGCGTTCCCAGTTAAGGCCGATGGAAAATTCTGGGAAGTGCGTGCGTATGTCTCTGAGTGCCGCTTCCTTGAATGAAATCAGGCAGAATGGTTTCGCATCGGATAGTGCTGCACACATCTTGGCCGTCGGGATGGCGGCTGCGGGTTCTTTCACCTCGATGAATAAATGCACTTTCGTGGCGTACCGCGCGAGCACATCCTGAAGGGTCGGGATTTTTCCACCCCCCTTCACCGTCAGTGCGGATAATTCTGCGAAGGTTTTTTCGACGAGTTTTCCACTGCCGTCCGTCATGCGCTCGAGCGTCCTGTCATGGAACACGACGGGCACTTGGTCTTTTGTCAGCAGCACGTCGAATTCAATGGCATCCACGCCCATCGAAAGCGCCTTATCGAAGGAAGCGAAGGTATTTTCCGGTGCATAACCTGCTGCACCGCGGTGTCCTACCACCTGTATTTTACTGGAAATCATTTTGCTTTGAAGGTCTCGAGTGCGAGCTTATAACCTTGGCCGCCAAACCCACAGATCAAGCCCTTCGCCACCGCAGAGATATACGAGTGATGACGGAATTCTTCGCGTTTGAAGAGGTTCGAGAGGTGTACTTCGACGATCGGTATCTGCAGTGCAAGTAGCGCATCGCGAAGCGCCACCGAGGTGTGGGTATAAGCACCGGCATTGATGATGAGGCCACCAAACCCTTTTCGCGCCTCCTGGATCCATTCTACCAATTCACCCTCATGGTTGCTTTGACGGAAATCGACCTCGAGTTTCAAGGTCTTCGCAAGCGCTTTGCACTGCTTCTCGATGTCGGCCAGTGTCTCTTTGCCATAAATCTCCGGCTCACGGGTACCGAGCAGGTTAAGGTTCGGACCGTTCAGGATAAGTATCTTTTGCGTCATAAATTCACATTCGCTTGAGGTGTTCGCAGCGGTAGATTATAAGGAGGCATTATAACAGCAGCATAGGAAAAATCATCAGGCTTCTCTATGGAACTTATGATCAACGGCGAAACCCAATCTTTCCCCGGCACACTTTCGGTGTCCGAGCTGCTCGCGCGCCTGGCGGTGGATAGCCGGAAAGTCGCCGTGGAATGCAACCGCGTGCTGGTACCAAAATCCGCCTATGGCTCCACTGCACTTCAGTCAGGTGATACACTCGAGATCATCGGCTTCATCGGGGGCGGCTAAATGAAACCGGAACGTTCCATGCATACCGCGCCCGTCGATACGGGCTTCGTACTCGCTGGCAAAACCTACAAGTCCCGCTTGCTGGTCGGCACCGGCAAATACCCGGATATGGATACCTGCGTCGCCGCGATCCGGGCTTCGGGTGCAGAGATCATCACGGTCGCGGTACGCCGTATCAACTTGAGCAAGCCGGGCGAGCCCAGCGTTTACGATCACTTCAGCCCGAAGGAGTACACCTATCTCCCGAATACCGCGGGTTGTTATACGGCGGATGAGGCGATCCGCACCCTGCGCCTGGCACGGGAGGCAAGCGGCAACACACTCTGCAAACTCGAGATCATCGGGGATAAGAACACGCTCTATCCGGATATGGAACAAACCCTTGCTGCCACGAAAATTCTGGTGAAAGAAGGCTTCCATGTGATGGCCTATACGACCGACGATCCGGTCATGGCCAAGCGAGTCGAAGAGGCGGGTGCCACGGCGATCATGCCACTCGGTGCACCGATCGGTTCGGGTTTGGGCATCCAGAATCCGCTCCATATCCGCCTCATCGTCGAACAAACGAAAGTACCGGTTCTGGTCGATGCCGGGGTCGGTACTGCCTCAGATGCAACAATCGCGATGGAACTTGGTTGCGATGGCGTCTTAATGAACACCGCGATTGCAAGCGCGAAATATCCGGTTAAGATGGCCGAAGCTATGAAATATGCCGTTGAGAGTGGCAGGTTAGCGTACCACGCGGGCAGGATGCCCAAAAAGCCGTACGCTGATCCCTCCTCACCTACGGAAGGACTCATCTAATGCCTACCATGATACGCCCCAAAACCCATCACCAGTTCCGCTTTGTGCTGATGGTGTGCTTTGTGCTGATGGTTGGACGTCTCCTGTATAACTACGCGGATCTCTACGACCTTTACGCCGACGAAGCCCAATACTGGGTCTGGTCGAAAGACGTGGCGTGGGGCTATTATTCAAAACCACCGGTGATTGCGTGGCTCATTTATTCCACCGCCACTTGGTGCGGCGATTCTGCCTTCTGCATCAAGTTCAGTTCGCCGATCCTGCACTTCCTTACGAGCCTGATCGTGTATGCGATCGGTGCGCGCCTGTTCCGTGATCCGAAGATCGCGACCTGGTCAGCAATCACCTATGCAACGCTACCGGCTGTGACCGTTTCGGCATCCATCATATCAACCGATGTGCCGCTGCTCTTCTTCTGGGCAATGGCGACCTATTTCTTTATCCGAGGTATGCAGGATTTCCATATCAACTGGTGGGTGCTGATGGGCATTGCCATTGGTTTTGGCATGCTCAGCAAATACAACATGATCATGTTTTTCCCCTCGCTTGTGCTCTATTTCCTGATGTCGAAGAACAACCGTGTCTATCTCATAAGCCTGAAGCTATGGCTTTCGGCGGCGATCGCAGGGCTTATCTACATCCCGAATTTCCTATGGAACGCACGTAACCGGTTCGTGAGCTATGAGCATACGAAGGCAAACGCGAATATCCATTCACTGACGCTTTACCCGAAAGAACTGCTCGAGTTCCTGGGCTCGCAGCTTGGCGTATTCGGCCCGATCGTATTCTTAGTCCTGCTTTACATACTGATCTTCAAATTACCGCGCCTGTTCAAGCGCGACGAAAACCGCATGCTCATCGCCTTCATCATCCCGATGCTGTTCACGATCCTGACGGTCAGCATCTTATCGCGTGCGCACGCCAATTGGGCCGCACCGATTTATATCCCGGCGACCGTGCTCGTGGTTTCCTGGCTGATCCAGAGCAATAAAACCTTTATCCTGTATCTCTCGCTCTTCCTGCACATCACGGCTACGTTGGTGTTCTATAATTTTGACCCGACGGTAAAGGCACTCGGCATCCAGCTGAACCACAAAACCGATCCGTTCCGCCGTATCCGTGGCTGGGACAAAATCGGTGAGGAGGTGAAGCATTATCAGTCAGAGTATCAGGATGCGCAGCTTCTCAGTAATGAACGCAAGATTGTCGCCACATTGATGTATGAACTGCGCGACGCCAAAGGCCATCCCGCGAAAGTATATAAATGGAATGCCGATCATAAAACGCAGGACCATTTTGATCTGACGCGCGATGCGATCCATGCGCCGGGCAAGAACTTCCTCCTGGTCACACGCAGTGACCGTGAAGATGTGGCGAAGATTGAGCAATATTTCGAAAGTTCCGACATGGTCGGTGTAGCTGAGGTTCCACTTTATCCAGGATATAAATTGCACTATGGCATCTATTACCTCCAAGGCTTCAAAGGATATTAACGCCATCCTGGCGCTGCTGTTCATCGGCGCGCTCTTAAGTATCCCTTTTGGTCTCCATCCGCGGAGTGATATCCATTACAGCCTTCGCGTGTTCTCGCCTGATGTAGGATTCATCTACGCCAATCACCCGGTCGTACTGTTTATCTATAAAGCGGTGCCGGTGATCGCCGCCCTCGTGATCATCTCCTGTTTTGTTATGCTGGCCGCTTATGCACTAAAGCGTTTTGTGCCGAGCATCCCCCCGATTCTGGTACCGAAAACCTACCTCGCGCCCTTGTTTGTATTGCTGGCATTGATCTTAGGGCCTGGTGCAGCAGTGCATTATGTAGCGAAAGAATTCTTCGAACGTCCACGCCCACGGGAGATCATCGAGTTCGGGGGCAACAAAAAATACGTCGCCGCCTTCCATAGAGGGACGCAAGAAGGTAAATCCTTCGTCTCCGGCCATGCATCCGTAGGGTTCTTCCTCGCGGCACTGGCGCTGGTCGTGAGGCGCCGCAGCCATGCGATCGCGCTTTACACCGGCGGTATCCTGCTGGGACTCATCATCGGGGCAGGTCGTATCATGCAAGGCGGGCATTTCGTAAGCGACGTGCTCTTTGCCGGGATATTGATATTAATCATCAACCATGCATTGCATTGGCTATTGTTCCAAAAGCAGCCCTGATTATTCTTCGCGGATACTTTTCACCAGCACGGCACGGATGACGTCTTCCCCGCCAAGCGGCGTCTTGCGGACATAGTATCCGCCTTTCCTGCTCTGACAAACCACCCATTTGCCCGGTGCGATTTCATCCTCCGGCACGATCTCCGAGAATATCAGTTCTGAGCCTTCCGGAAATTCCTTGATACCGTTACCCGTCACTAAAAGCCCAAAAAGTTTGGGATTCACCACCTGCCGCGGGCGGCCAAACAACAACGTGTAGGTATCCTTATCGGCATAGCTCGTGAGTGCATTTTCTTCGGCGGTCGCGACCGTACCAATCACTTTCGCGCGCGAGGTGGTCTGCACGTTCCGGGTACTGCTACCGAGCGGGAGTAATTCCACCATCTCACAATCAAGCGCCAGCGAGAGTTTTTCGAGCCAATCGACCGTGAGTCGGCGGCGGGATTTCTCGAGCCGGTCGATCTGCTGCTGCGTGGTCTGCACCAGATCCGCTAACTGCTGCATGGTTAACCCACGCTTTTTACGTAATATTTTGATGCGGTTCTGCATAGAGCCATCATACACCTTTTTGGTGTATATGCACATTAATTCTCTCTTAATGCTTCTATGGTAGCATTTAATCTATGCCATTATTCGATACAGACCATATCGTCAGTTTTAATAAAGAACGCGAAGGCCAAGAGCCCTTCCAGGGCAAGCCTCCGTATATTTCCGTATTCGAGAAAGACGGAAAACGCCTGCTGTTCGTCGCCACACAACATCACGCCGGTGCGGAGACGGGCAATTCATTCGTCACGATTGAT
>RGZB01000201.1 GCA_010031735.1 Pseudomonadota bacterium
ATTCCGTCGCATCCGCTGACCCGTCCTTGGGTACAGCGGGCCTATCGTGGGTCAGCTATAGCCGTAGGTCGCGGCTGGGTCAATGCCTGGGTCAAGTCGTAAAAAATTATCCGAAAAAAGTATATGCTGGGGTTGATTCGTATCCGATAAAGGTATATAGTGAGTGTGTAGAGATGACTGACACGCAACCAAAGCAAGGAACTAAATCAAATGTTGACCCTGAACAAAACCCAAATGAGCCGCCTGTCTGAGATGGCACAATCAAAGGGGTGGGCTTTTAACACGAGTTGGCTGTACAAAGGCGAGGTGATCTTTCAGGTACCAGGCGAGGTTTGTGCTAGGGTGATCTATCGCAAGGGACGCAAGAGTGAAACACGATACAAATCAGACGTGAACATGATCGAAAAGATTGCAGAAGTTATTGGCTAACCCACTGATGAGGCCCGGGGCACCGGGCCGAAACCCCGCAAGGGGTCTGGGATGCTGTCACCAGTGGCAGGAATTCATTTCCGGTGTTCGTTAATGCCGAAACTGGCGAAGCGTACTAAGTAACAGGAACACCATGACCCCAACAGAAGCTTTTCGAGCTAATCTGCTGCGTCTCCGCAAGGCGCGGCAGATCGAGCAACAAGACTTGGCCAAGACGGTCGGCATCCATCAGCCGAAGCTGAGCGAATTCGAGCGAGGGACGACCGCGAAAATCTCCCTTGATCGAGCCTGCGCGATTGCGGAGGCGTTAGGCGTGTCATTGGCCTCGATGCTCCGGGAACCGAAACCAGAACAACCGACATAGCGGGCAATACTATCCGGGTGTATACCAAAAGTGGGATCACACTCGCACCCGGAGCGTACCATGTCAACACGCAACTACATCGTCTCAGTTACCCCGAAGCTACCCGAGGCCGAAGTCGCCTCGGTGGTAGCGTCCTCGGTCGAACAAAAGGACCGCACTCATTCACCCGACTGGCTGACGGTCCATTGGGACGGGCGGACGTACCATTTCACCGGACCGGTTCAGCGCGGCATCGTCGCGGCGCTCTGGCTGGCCTGGGAGTCTGGCTGCCCTGATGTTCTCGATTCCGCTCTACTCGAGGAAGCTTGCAGCGACGGGTCACGAGTTCAGGATGTGCTCAAACGGCATCCTGCCCTCGGTACGCTGATCGTCCGCAGCTCGACGCGGGGCGGCCCTGCTGGGGCATGGCGTCTAGCGGTCTAACCTGGGGGATCGCGTCCCCTTCATTTCCCCCGGCTCGTCCCCCT
>RGZB01000202.1 GCA_010031735.1 Pseudomonadota bacterium
CCCTGTCCCCAGGGTGACGGCCAGCCCTTCTCTGAATCGAATTTCCACAGGGCGAAGTCACGAGGGTTTTCCTTTTCGCTGTTTTCGATGCGCGCATGGTCGTGAGGCGTCTGCATGATGTTGCCCAGCTTGCCATAGTCATGCATCGTGGATGTTGAGAAATACACACCGTCAGATGTAGTGTACGTGTGGCCTTTTGTTTCAAGGTCTTTGATGATTTTGATGTCTTCGGCAATATGGTCGCTGGCGCGGGCGACGATCTTCGGCTTCGTGATGTTCATTGCCGAAATGTCTGACAGAAATACCTCCTCGTACTTGCGGGCCAGTTTGAGCATGTTGTCCAAGGTGATCTCCATGCCTTCTCGCTTCAGTCCCTTGGTCATCTTGTCATCACCGTCATCTCCGTCGGAAACCAAATGGCCGATATCAGTAATGTTCATGACCTGGTTCACATCGTACCCGTTGTACTCGAAAACGCGACGAGTCATGTCTGCCAACAGGAATGCGCGCAGGTTGCCGATGTGGATGGACGAATAGACTGTCGGTCCGCAGTGGTACATGCCTACGGTTCCTTCAGTAATCGGTTCAAAAACCTCCTTGGTGCGGGAGAGGGTATTGGTGAGGTAGATCTTCATATTCTTGTAGGATACCAAAAAAGCGGACCTAAATCCACTTTTTATACGTAAAGTATGCGTGCATGCATCCGAACAGCCCTACCAGGATGGCGACGATGATCCAGAACCCCTGGTGTCCCTGGAATATCTCGGGTGCGTTATGTCCCAGGAGCACCGTTGCAACCAATGTCAGCGGGAACGTGACGAATGCCATCAGGGTCAGCCGTTTCGTGACGTCGTTGTTCTTTGCGGTGAGCAGCGAATCGTTGGTATCGCGCAGTTCCTTGAGGGTCTCGCGGATGTTTTCCATCGCATTTTCCACGCGGAAGTATTCACGGTAGATGCTGTCCTCCTCGATTGGGGATTTAGGGAACAGGTGAGGCGCCTGCAGTTCAAACGATCGCAAGATGGTCTTGTGGGATCGCAGTGCCTGCCTGAAATCCAGCAGTCTGCGTCCCAAGTGCGAGATTTCCTTTACCATGACGAATTCGTTCCCTTGGAAAATTTCTGACTCGATGCGGCGACCCTCCTTGCGCAGGGGCTCCAATTCCTCGCGGAGCCCACGGTACAACGCATTGTTTAGCATGAGAAACAGCTCACCTCCGTTGCGCATGTCGAGAGTGTCCAGCGCGCTGGCTACTTCGAA
>RGZB01000203.1 GCA_010031735.1 Pseudomonadota bacterium
CCCTGCCGCCATTTCCGAAACGAAGGGGCAAGTCATCGAGATCAAGAACGACGGGGTACAGAAGACCATTGTGGTACTGTCTGACTCCGCAAAGAGCGATGCCGACAAGTCGAAGGAATACGTCATTGATCCTCGTAGAACCGTCACCGTCAAGGTAGGTTCGCAGGTGAACGTCGGGGACCTCATGACGGACGGCGCTGCGGATCCGCAGTCGCTGTACGCCATCGCAGGTTTCGACCGCGTCCAGGAGTACATCATCAGCGAGATCAATAAGGTTTACGAACTGCATAGTGCGCCGATTTCCCGAAAGCACCTTGAGATCATCGTTCGGCAGATGTTCTCGCGTATCCAGGTCAAGAAATCGAACGACACGATGTTCACGACCGGACAGATTGTTGAAAGGGGAGAATTTATCAAGCAGAACCGGATCGCGGAAGCGGCAGGAAAATTGCCTGCGGAAGGACAGGAACTGCTCAAGGGAATTACAGAAGTGTCCCTTACTGCTAAGTCATGGATGTCAGCATCCGCGTTCGAACGTGTCACGCGCGTACTGGTGAACAATGCGATCAGTGCTGGGCATGACGAATTGCGAGGGCTTATGGAGAACGTGATGATCGGAAACCTGATTCCTGCGGGAACCGGGCTGTCCGACGAGTTCGTACCGGCTATGAAAGATGTAGTGCGCGATGAGCACGAAGGATCCGCTGAGGTGTACTAATCCTATATTATGAATCCCAACGCCAAGGAAACAATCAGGACACGGTTGCCGATTGAGTCGGTGGTGGGTTCATATGTCAAACTTGAAAAGGTAGGAAAGAACTTTCGTGCCTGCTGCCCGTTTCACAATGAAAAGACGCCTAGTTTCTACGTGACACCCGACCGGGGTATCTACTACTGCTACGGCTGTCACAAGGGAGGAGACATCTTCAAGTTCGTTGAAGAAATCGAGGGTGTGGCCTTCATTGACGCGCTCAGGAGTCTCGCCGAAAAGGCAGGGGTGCCGTTGGACACGGGGCGCGACGAAAAGCCAAGCCGCACGGGGATCCTGCGCGACATCATGGAAACCTCAACCAGGTACTACGAGGTCGGCCTTCGTACCAGCAAGCCCGTCGTGGATTACCTGCTGGGCCGCGGCATGACCAAGGAAACCATGGTTGCCTGGAGAGTCGGGTATGCGCCGCAAGGATGGTCGGGACTCTATGACACTTTGAAAAAGAAAGCGTACGGGGA
>RGZB01000204.1 GCA_010031735.1 Pseudomonadota bacterium
TCATTGCCGCGAGAGGCAAGCGGAATTCGTCCATCTTCCGTGGAGCTGCCGTCGGAACGGTCGTGTATCGCGGTGCGCGTGCTACGCGCATCGCTCCGAACAAATTTTCCGTGACGCATTCGTTCCTTCAGGATGACTGGTATCACATGATCCAAGTCGCTCCTGTCGGATCCGATGGCCGGGTCCGCCTCGACCTATTTCAAGGACAGACTTCGGCCGTCGGGATTACATGGAGGCAGCCCTTCCCATCGAAGGCCGATTTCAACCTCATCTCGGAGAACTTCTGATGGCTAGCGAGATCACGATCAACTGCAAGTTCCAAGTGGTGAAGGGAAGCCTGGTCCACAGGGAGGATCCCGGATCAGTCTCGCTCGACATGAGCGGAACGACTGCGACAGGCGGTGCGCAGTCGATCACAACGACCGCAGCAACGCTGAACATGGGTTCCGTCTCCACGGCCGGATACGCCTTCTTCCGGAACACCGACACATCGAATTCGATCGACATCGGAACTGGGACCGGCGCGAGCTTCGCCGCGTTCTCTCGGCTCAAGCCTGGTGAGTTCGGGATCATCCGCTTGGGCACAAACGCGCCTACCGCGAAGGCAGTCGCAAGCACCGTCTCGCTCCAGTACTACATCCTCGCAGACTGATGAAGCTACCACGGTTCACATCCGGAAACTTCGGACGGCTCGAGTTCGCGCATCTCAACGAAGCGTTCGACCGCATCGAGGAGAACTTTGCGAGGATTGCCGTCCGCTCGCGCGTTGAGGACGAATCGACGCTGATCGTTCAGCTGACGGCAGTCCGATCGGTCGCAGTTTCCGACAATCAGTTCGTCAACGAATACGCATGGAAGGAGATCGAACGGAACGACATCGGAGATTTCGTCCTGAAGACCGGCGGACTGACTTCCGGTCCTTCAGATGATCCGTACCTGTCTCCGGCGGTCCAGATGCAGAGGACTGGTACGCCGATCGATGTGGTTGAGGTCGGAGACTATGTAGCGCTTGCTCCCCGCACGGCATCTGACGGAAGCCGGTATCTCGTCATCCTCCGGTCTCTGACGAGCAAATCAGGGCTGCTTCAGATTTCTGGAGCAAGCCAGATCGTGAGCGCCACGGGAGGAACGAAGCCAATCTGGCGCTACTCAGCACGGAGGGTGCGCATCAGGCAGATGAATGTAGGTCAACCCATACCGCTTCCGTACATCGAGTATCTGCCACCTCCC
>RGZB01000205.1 GCA_010031735.1 Pseudomonadota bacterium
CATTCACCCGAGCACAAGACTCATCGCACGCCTACTCCAATCTGGATGAAGCGGTTCAAGACTACTTGGTGGACTGCACCCCAAAAACTGGAGAGTTTTTCCTAAGGTTTGTATGACTGGATAAAAGCCCTAAAAGCAGGCCTTGGGGCGGAGTTCCGGGGTATGTGATATAGGAGTAACCCAGTATGGGAAAGATACGAAGGAAGTTCGATGTAAGTTTCAAAATTCAGGTTTGCCAGCGGATCGAGGCAAACCTTCAGACGGTGGCCGAGATCTGCCACGACAACCAGCTCCAACGGGCGGTAGTCGAGGGCTGGCTGCAGCGCTACACGGCGGGCACCCTGGCTCCCAAGGCCAACGATCGGCAGAAGGAACTGGAGCGCGAGAACGAGAAGCTCAAAGCGAAGGTGGGCGAGCTCACCATGACCATCGACCTTTTAAAAAAAGTGGAGGCTTGGAAAAAACAGCAGACAAGCGTCGCTTCGTCGATCGTCACGTCGAGCAATTTGGCTCAGTTTCAGAGGCCTGCCGACATGTTGGCATCTCGCAGTCCAGCTACTACTACAAGCCCAAGAGGGACGAAGTAGCGCGAGCTCAGGCTGACGCTGACGTCCGGGACCTGATTGAGAGCACACAGACGGAGTTCCCGTTTTACGGGTATCGCCGTGTCCATGAGTGGCTCGAACGAAAGCGCGGCATCACGATCAACGAGAAGCGGATTCTTAGAATCATGAAGAAATATGGCCTAAAAGCACTGATTTGGCGAGGGTGGAAGATCAAGACAACCGACCCGGACCACAATTTTGGCTATGCCAAAAATCTTCTGCCAGGCAGACATATTACCGGGATCAACCAGGTGTGGGTGACTGACATCACATACATCCGGATTCGTTCCGGCTTTGTCTATCTGGCGGTGATCTTGGATCTGTTCTCCCGCAAAGTGGTGGGTTGGGCTATTTCGCTTAGGATCGACACCGAGCTTTGTCTGACGGCGCTCAATGATGCGATTGAGAAGCGGAAGCCCGCTCCTGGACTGATTCACCACTCAGACCGCGGCGTCCAGTATGCGTGTGACGCGTACAAGGCCCGCCTGGCCGAGTACGGAATCGTGCCGAGCATGTCAGCCAAGGGCTATTGCTATGACAATGCTTTTGCAGAAACTTTTTTCAAGACACTGAAGGCAGAAGAGGTGTACCTGACAGAGTACGAAACTATCGAGGACGTGCTGA
>RGZB01000206.1 GCA_010031735.1 Pseudomonadota bacterium
GGTCGCTAAGGAATGAATACACATGCAGGTCAGAAATAGTCTCCAGTTCCATACCGACCCCCTCGCGCACGACGATATCATAATCCAACGCGCTGAGTACCGGGTTGTCACTGAGCTTCTGGGGCGGAAGGTTTAGCTTGAAGTTGTTGGCGAAACGGTAACGTACCTTGGCGTCGCGCGCCCAATCCTTCAATGCTTCGGTGGAGCTAGAGAAATCGACATTGCTGCGATCAAGCTGGATTTCGACAAAGCGTTTTTCCGCTTCACCCGAACGATCCAACTGGGAACGCATCGCCGCGAGCTGCGCCCTATCCTGTTCCAGCAACGCCATGTTCTCTTTCAATTTTTCAACACCGGCATTCGCCATGCTGTTTGTCAGCATCATGGCACCGCCTAACCCGGCAAGAATGGCAACGATAACGGCCGCCTCCACCCCCAAACGTTTCATCAGCCTCTTCAGCTTATTCATGGCATCATCCCTTCCGCAGAAGTGGGAGCCGTATTCATCGCCGGATCTTTGGGGCCGCTGAAGATAAGCGTGATCCTGTTCTCACCTTCTTCGATGGCCTTTGAGGCCTCTGCTTGCTGGTCAAAGGAAATCTCGACATTGGCCTCCACCTTATTCTGCCAGGGATACGGCACATTGGTGATCTCGTATTGTGGCATGGCCACTTTGAGCTGGGCTACGTATGCCTCAACAAATTTGGCAAGGGCGCGGGTATCTTCGAACGTGCCGGTGATTTCCATCTCCGTCTGCATCTCAAGAACGCCGGCCGGCGTAGCGGAAGGCGTTCCAGAACCACTCCCCGCATTCAGGACGCTGGGAAGCCCCCATGAAAATTTGCGGATGCGGGTTTGCGGCAACAGCAAGGGCGACAGCGTGGAAATAAACTCCGCCGGTTGATGCATATCTTTCATGTACGCATCGTAGGTCAGCATGATAGATGATTTGAAGGCGACATCGCGGTTAAGGCCGCTGAGCGCCTGTCGCACGGACGCCATCTGTGCCTGCACGGGGCGGCGCTGGTCTGCGCTTTCCGTCATCTGCGAACGCGCTTGCAGCATATGAGTGATATTGAGACCGCAGAGGCCAAGCAGCACCAATGCCAGAAGCGTGCCCACAATTTTAACACCACGGCGGGCAGCATATATTTGCGACAGTTTCGCGCCATAGGCGCTGAGCAACTTGAGATGGTGGCTTTTGGTGCGCGCGAAGGAGGCGGCCATTA
>RGZB01000207.1 GCA_010031735.1 Pseudomonadota bacterium
ACCGATCGGTTTGCTGCTAATGGTGACGTGGGGGACAGTGCGTCAGAATTGAGTGATCCAGCAGGAAACCTCACTTGATCAGTGTTAGAGACCGTCAAGCTCCCTAGGACGGACAGGTTTGATGGAATGGATAGGGTTGTGTCTGCCATGATCTATTCCCGCTTCTACCCCATTGGGGGGTTATCTTGAGCCAAGCAAGCCAGCGATGAACGGCGTCCCACCGTAAACGGAACACCGCAAACGATACGTGAACGATTGCCGCATCTCGATCAGCACTGAATCTCGCACCGCAAAGGTGATATCAGATCCGGCGCGAGGCAGAGCCTTCCACGTCACCCCGTTGTCTCGGGAGTATTCTAACACAAGTGTTGATCCAGATGGGTTGTCCTCGACAAGGACATTGAAGTCACCCGTAAAACGTCTGGGGTCACTCGTTTGCCCTACCCCGGTGAAATTGAACATCAAAACCCTCCTTATCCAACTACCACACTTCGGTTAATTGATCGACCAAATCCACCAGAGTTATCAATCACATCCACCGGCCCGATACTCGGCGTTGCCGGCCGACGCCGACCGAAGAAGTCGTATTCAGGTGCGGGAAGCATGTCAGACTTGTCGCTGAACGGGTTGGAGGAGCCAGCGCCAGCGAGAGGGGACTGAGGGTCGAGAGTGTAGAGCCGACCCGATAACATCTTGCGCGACGCGTACCCCTCGATCGAGAAATCAGAGACGTCAGGGTACGTCGTGTTGACGGTTTCGAGATTTACCAACCCCGTTGCCGCACTGAACCCCACCCATGACCCTGAGTCAGTTGCAAAACATCCCGCGATGGCGATGTTTCGAAACGTGTTCGTTGAGTTCGCTGGCCCAGCAAAATCGCTTGACCTTCGTAGCGAGACCTGTTTCCCGCTGACCGTGTTGAGCACTCGATCCATGCTGATGACGACGGTATTAGCCAGTCGCAGTTTGTCATTTCCGTTCGGCCCGTGAATCTGGAATTTGTCCTCACTCCCCGCATTCACCGCATGGCCACGGAATAGCAGCAGACAGTTCATGAGCCGCGTCATCGCTGTCGGGGTATCGCTGTTCGCCTGGAACATTGAGCACCGGTCCCCTTGCTCGTCCTCTAGTTCGAAAATGCAATTGATGCAAAGAGAATGAAAATCCTGAAAGACGTAGGTGATCGATGCTCCGATCGGCCACGCCCTGCGAATGTAGAAATGAC
>RGZB01000208.1 GCA_010031735.1 Pseudomonadota bacterium
TCTCGGCGCCCGACATGCAGTACCGTGTCACCAACATGCTCTCAGGGATGTATTCGTTAAAATCGGCGACCGACCGGGTGATCCTCGAATATGCAGTGAAATTCGACCCGATCTTCGACGAAATCACCTATCAGGGCGTGCCGGACATCCGCATCATCGTCTATAAAGGCGTGCCGGTGATGGCCATGCTGCGCCTGCCCACCCGCAAATCCGATGGCAAGGCCAACCTGCACAAGGGCGGTATCGGCGTCGGTATCCGCATGCATGACGGGGTGACGATGTATGGCGTCCAGGGCCGCACCTTCGTCAACGAGCACCCGGAAACACTGCATACCCTCTCCGGCCGTCAGATCCCCAATTGGCCGCAACTTCTTGAAATGGCATCGAAATTCTACGATATCGTCGGCCTGGGCTATGTCGGCGTCGATATCGTGCTCGACCGCGATAAGGGCCCCATGGTGCTCGAAGCCAATGCCCGCCCCGGTATCGCCATCCAGATCGCCAACCGCCGCGGCCTCCTCAGCCGCACCGAAAAAGTCGATGCCACTGATATATCAGCCTTTAAAATGGCCGACCGCATCGATTTCGCCCTCAATGCGTATAAAGGCGAGATAGGGAATGACTTGCCGTTCGCCGGGTAATCCCTTTTTTACACTTCGTTCACGAAACCTTAACATAGCTGCGCCATACTGTGCTCACATCTAGGAGTACGTATGACCGATAAACCTTCACCCGCATGGGCAAAAGCCGTCGAAGAAATCAAAAAAGCCACGTGCGATAAGTCGCGCATGGACGCTGCCAATCGTTTCTTTAACGAAAACCCGCAGGAAGCCGCCAAAATGTGGCAGAGCCGCGGTGTGACCAATGAACAAGTGGCAACGGTCGATGGTAAGGTTGGGCTAACCAATCACGATGCTTCGGCGCTGCTGGTAGCGATGGCAACTCTGAGTAAGGGCGGTGTGCTGGCGGATTCGGTCAGCGGGTCCGATTTGGTGCGCAGGGGTCAGGAATTTTGCCGCAGCATGTCCTGCCAAGTTCAGCGATAAAACGAAGAGTTAACGCCAAATTAAGTAAATATTAACGTAATTGTCACACTTTCATGGTACATACTAACGTATAAACAACCTCTATAACGGCAGCAAACCGCGAAAAGCGGCATAAAAATACAGGAGAAGACCCATGGCCCAGAACCCAACACATA
>RGZB01000209.1 GCA_010031735.1 Pseudomonadota bacterium
GGTGCGACAGCCGGGTGCTCGGTAAACGCCAGCTCGAGATGTTATCCAAAGCCGGCGCCTTCGACCCTATCCACCAGAACCGCAAACAGATACATGATTGTGCGACACTGCTTTCCCGCTTCAACAGCAAGATGCAGGAAGAGAAAGCGAGCCAGCAGGTCTCCCTCTTTGGTGGCATGGCGGAAAATAAAGGCACGTTCCGCCCAGCGCTGATGGAGGTGCCGGATTGGAGCAACGAAGAACGCATGGCGATGGAGTTCGAAGCGCTCGGCTTCTATTTGACTGCCCACCCACTCGATAGTTACCGCGAGGAACTCGAGCGTATCGGGGTGGCCACTTCCGCCAACGTGGAAGAGAAGATCACAGGCCAAAGCGGTGAGGTGCGCCTGGCTGGCGTCGTGACCGCCATCTCTCACCGCGCCACCGGCGGCAAGCGTTTTGCTTACGCACAACTTTCTGACCCGTTCGGCACACTGGAGATCTCGATCTTCAACGAAGACCTCATCGCGGCAAGCCGCGACCTGCTCGAAGGGAAACTCCCGCTCCTGATTACCGCCGATGCGCGTAAGGACGAAGGCGGTGTGAAACTGATCGCCGCACGCATTCGTCTGCTCGATCAGTTTTTAGAAGATGCCCATGTCGATATCCGCTTAAACGTGAAGGAATCCGGGGCACTCCCGCAACTGAAATCCCTGCTCGGACAGGCGGGCAAGGGCCGCGGCAAGATCCACCTGAATGTGGTGACCGCGAATGGCGTGAAGCTTGAGCTTTTGCTGCCGGATCATTATGCGCTTAAGCCTGCGACATTGACTGCCATCAAGGCCTTGCCAGGCATCGAGGCCGCGTAGGCATCCGCTTACTGTCTGATTTTTGCCGCACCTGCGGCCTATTCCATCCACACTCTCGAATGCTCCTAGGATTTTCGCGGAGTCTGGTGTATCCTAAACATCTGTAATTGAACAGGATAGGTATGCGTAAGCGACGGATACTCCGGACACTCATGACCACCAGCATGCTGGTGGGTACGCTCGCGTGCCATGCAGCGCTGGCTGCGAACAATACGGTCCCGTTGGCGCTGCCTTCCACTTCCGCACCACCGCCGCCGGTGGGTACGCCGGTCACCGCTATCGGCGGGCTCGACCCCGTCGCAGCCCCTGCTATCCCTGATCTGCCGCCCCTTCCGGGCGAAGCACCGAAAAAA
>RGZB01000210.1 GCA_010031735.1 Pseudomonadota bacterium
TCTTTGAATTGATCGAAATAGGTTTGCATCAGCGCGTCGGTGCGCTGCATGCGGTTCTGGAGCGTGGCAAGGGCTTTCGCCTTATCCTCGGCGCTCAGGGAGCCATATTTCTCATCATACTCGCGGAAAGCCTTGTTGATATTCTCCTGCATCATCCGATGCGTTTTCAGCAGGCGTTCATATTCCTCGGGGCTTGCTTCGCGCTGGCCTTTCGGCTTGTCCTTGTCGCGTAACTGGCGTGCGAGCAGTTCCTTCTCTACCGCTTCCATCTTATCGAAGCTGGGACCGTAGATCTTACTCAGCGCATCGTTCTTGAGCGTGATCTTGTCGCTGCCGGGGGATGCGGGTTTTTCCTCTTCCGCCCGGGCCGGAACCGGCGGCTTGGCAGACGCCGGAAGCGGCTTGCCGCTTTTCGCAGCATCACGTTCTTCTTTCGAGGCGTATTGGTATTTCCAGACTAACGCGCGCTCCGCATCAGTAGCATCATTTGGAAGACTGGAAGAGTTTGGGTCACTACCGTACACTTTTCCACGAGCAGCCGTAAGGGCCTGCGTATCTGCAGTACTCATCCCCGCAGGGAGCGGCATCGCCAATGAACGGTCGAATTTACTCATACTGCCATTCTACCAAATCGGCGGGCAAGTAATGTGACAAGTCTGTGAAGATTCCGCCCCCGGTGGATAGTTCTGGCCAGTCAAATCAAGGGTTAAGCAGCGGCCGCCTGGCGAAGCAACAACCCGCAGAAATGGGTGCGCATAGCCGGGGGATGGCGGTGCAACGCAGGTAGCAGGCGGGTTTCAATGAAATGCCCTGTTAAAGCAATGCCCTCGGCGATTTCGTCCAGATGGGGCGGCCACATGTTTCAGGAAATCCACCGCGGCGTGGTACAGTTCCGGATGCGGATCGCGCTCGGCCAAGCAACTGGCCAGCAGACCGGTAACGCCACCGACGGCCGCTAATCGAAGCGGATCATGCATCACCCGCGCCGCAAACCCGTGCGCGCCTTCCATCACCACATTGCCCATATGTTCCGGCAGCCGCGCTTTCCAGGTCGCCTGAACCAGTGTCCCCGGTTGCAGGTCGGCCCGCGATTTCGGGGCGAAGCCGCGTTTCACCACCCCCCGGCACAACCCATGCTGCGGCGTGAATAGCTGCACGATCGCATCCGAATCACCGAACTTGGTGACATCGAGGATCAGGG
>RGZB01000022.1 GCA_010031735.1 Pseudomonadota bacterium
TTTACCAGGTGGATGAAAAAGAGATCATTAGTTTTGGCAATGGTACGGCAGCACTCACCAGTGTGCTCCGTGCAATGAATTTGCCTAAGGGAACCTTCTGTGTGCTTCCTTCGTGGACATTCGTGGCCACCCCGGCAGCCGCTGCTGCTACCGGTTTCGTACCTTATTTTATGGATGTCGATGCGGAAACCTGGGCACTTGAGCCGGATGCCGTGCGCAAGCAATTAAAGAACATTCCGGGCCAAGTGAGTGTCGTGATGGTGGTGGCACCTTTTGGAGCTCCGCTCAATGTTGCTGACTGGGATAGGTTCACCGACGATACGGGTATCCCTGTCGTGATCGATGCAGCAGCGGCATTTGATACCGTAAGCGTTTTGCCACAAATGAAGCCTGGCAAATCACCCATGATGATTAGCTTGCATGCTACGAAAGTGTGCGGGATGGGGGAGGGAGGGGTAGTCATCTCATCCAATAAAGAATTCCTGATCAAGGCCCGCCAGATGTCGAATTTTGGTTTCTGGGGCTCGCATAATGTGTCGGTCGCCGGTACGAACGGTAAGATGAACGAATATTCCGCTGCAGTCGGCATGGCGGCACTCGATCAGTGGCCGCAGAAGCGCGGTGCATGGCTTAGGCTCAAGTTACACTACATCGACGCATTGAAAAAATTAGAGCCAAAAGTGAAATCGCCTTGGCTCAATGAAGAATGGGTAAGTTCAACCTGTAACGTCCGTCTGCCTGTACCAGATGCAACCCCTGTGATTGCAAAGCTGAAAGAGGTGGGTATCGAGTCACGCCAGTGGTGGCAGCTCGGCTGTCACCGTAAAGAGGCGTACCAGAATTTCCCGAAGACGGCCCTTCCGAATACAGAAAAACTGGCCAATTCGGTGATTGCACTTCCCTTCAGCATTGATATGAAGCGTGAAGACATTGATTACGTAGTGAATACGCTCGATAAAGTGCTCGCCAGCGTTAACGCTTAAATAATTTCTGTACCTGTTCAAGCTTTGGAAAGTTCGGTGTCACTAGTTCGCGTTCCACGGTGCGTTTATAGGCACAATAGAAATTCCGCTCAGCAAATGTAGGGTCTGTGCAGTTATCATAACGGAAGTTGCAGCCGATACGCAGTCCTGTGCAGTCTTTGCCCTTATGCTGCATGCCGCTTCGGTGGACAGTGAAGACGCTGAAGAAAATCACATCCCCACGGTCCATCTCTACAGAAACAAAATCGCTCTCCTTATAAGCACTTTTAGGGATTTCCCGGGCGTGTGCCGTGTTGACACCGTCCCATAACCCTTTCAGATGGCTCTTCGGAATGATCTGCAGCGGGAAGTTTTCTGCCACATCCATCAGCGGTGCCCAGATCACCACGGAATCCAGACTTCCCTGTATCGACGGCCAGTCCTGATGCGTGCCGACACCAAAATATCCGCCCGGGATCTTGAGCTCATCCGACATCACATGCACGACCGTATTGGTCGGCATGCTCGGCAACTCCACGCCCAGGTTCTTCACCATCTCCTGAATCTTTTGATGGCACATCATCTCCTGCACGGAGAGTAATTTTCCGATGTGGCGCAGCACCCCCAGATACGCATCCAGATTCGTGCTGAGCAACAGCTTCATATTCTCGTGAAGCGTATCTTCGTTCTTGAAGGCCATGGCCTTTTTCCCGAAACGCTTCAATTGCATCGCAGTCAGTTGATCCACTTCCTTCAGCACAGCCAGTGGCACTGCGGTCGGCAGCAGTTTTTTTGCAACACAGAAGCCTTGTTCATTGTAAGCCTTAATCAGGTCGTCCATTTTTATTACCCCAGCTTTTACTATCCGCTAGTATAGCGCTGTAAGTTAAAACTAAAACAGGCGTTTTATGACGTGGCAAAAAATGGGGAATATCTTTGACCCCCGTACCCATACCGAATGGGCAGGCAGCCACGCGCAAGTGCCAGCGGTGCTGGTGAAAAAAGATGTGATTCGCATCTATTACGCGGACCGGTTCAAGGATAACCGCAGCTTCACCACCTTCCTCGACGTCGACCGCAAGGATCCATCCAAGGTCGTCTACTTCCATAAAAAACCCCTGCTCGATTTCGGCAAGCCCGGCACGTTCGATGATAACGGCATCATGCCCGCGACGGTCGTTGAGAATGGTAAGCAGGTCTATCTATACTACAGTGGCTGGAATCAGGGTATCAGTGTGCCATACCGCAACTCGACCGGTCTTGCGATTAGCGAAGACGGTGGCCAGAGTTTCACCCGTGCTTTCGAAGGTCCGGTGATGGAGCGCAATGCCCGCGAACCTTACCTCGCGGTGACGCCGTGGGTGATCAAGGAAGATAAGCTCTGGCGTGCGTGGTATATCTCGGGACTCCGCTGGGAGAAAGTGGATGGCAAGTTCGAGCCGGTCTATGTCATCAAATATGCGCAGTCGGAAGATGGCATCGAGTGGGAACGCCCGAACATCACGTCTGTTCCGCAGAAGCACGAAATGGAAGCCTTCTCGCACCCGTGTGTGGTGAAGCGCGGCGAGAAATACTGCATGTGGTATTGCTTCCGCGATAGTAAAGATTATCGGGATGGTACGGGCAGCTACCGCATGGGTTACGCGGAATCGAAGGATGGTATCCATTTCACCCGCGCGGATAACAAGGCGGGCATTGATGTATCCAAGGAAGGCTGGGATTCGACGATGATCTGCTACCCCACGATCGTGGAAGTAGATGGAAGGCTTCTGATGTTTTATAATGGCAACGGTTTCGGCCGCACCGGAATCGGTTACGCAGTATGGAAGGAATGAACGGTGGCGAAGAAGAAGTTCGATAAAGAAGGTTCGAGTGCCAACGACGCGCAGATGAAGATGCGTCAGAAGTTGGAGGCGATGTTCACCCATTCCCCGATCCAGGGCGAAGAGCTGATGTTTAATCTCGGGCTCTATACCCGTAGCTCGCTGCTGGTAAAATTCCTCGTGATGCATGAACTATACCGGCGCATCAAAGATATCCCGGGCGCACTTATGGAGTTCGGCGTGTGGTGGGGGCAAAACCTTGTGCTGCTCGAGAACCTCCGCGCGATCCATGAGCCGTTCAATAAACAGCGCCAGATCGTGGGCTTCGATACCTTCACGGGTTACACCAACTTCTCCGGCAAGGATAAGAAATCCGGTGCGCTCTCCGACGGTACATATGCTACGCCGAAGGATTACAAGGCCTATCTTGAGGATTTGCTCGAGCTTCACGAGAGCCTGAACATCTTAGGGCATGCAACCGGTAATCACACGCTGGTCAAAGGCGACCTCGAGAAAACCGCGCCGAAATATTTCAAGGATAATCCGGAGACGATCGTTGCGCTCGCGTATTTCGATATAGGTTTATACAAACCGACGAAAGCCGCACTGCTCGCAATAAAGCCGCATCTGGTGCCAGGCAGCGTGATTCTATTCGATGAGCTGACCTGGAAAGGCGCACCGGGTGAGGCGATCGCGTTTAAGGAGCTCTTCAAGGATACGCGCTACTCTATTGAGAAGTGCGAGTACTACCCCTCCAAATCGATTGTGACGATCAAATCATGATGGACCTGAAGCATTTCGAGAAAGAGATGCAGGTAAAGGGCTGGGTGATTTTTCCGGCGCTGTTCGATAAGACATTCGTAGCGCGGATGCTCGCCGACATGGACAAGGCGTACGAGAATTGCCGTAGGATTCAGGTGAAGAATGGTGTCGATAAGGAAACCGAGGGTACGCTCCACCATCTGGTCGGACAGGGCGATACGTTTATGGAATATATCGATAAACTGGAACCCTTGATGCCGTATATGGAAAGTTACTTTCAGGGTAAGTTCATCCTGAATTCTTTTGGTGGGAATATCAATGCGCCGCGCCGGAAATCCTATGCTTCCAACATCCACCGCGATATTCGTTCCTTTTCCGGCGATATGCCGCTGTTACTCAACACACTCTTCATGCTCGATGATTTCACCAAGGATAACGGGGCGACATGGATGCTTTCCGGCTCACATAAGAAGGGTGAAAAACCGACTGAAGATTATTTCTGGAAAAACGGCGAGCAAGCGATCGGCTCGGCGGGTAGTGTGTTGATGTTCAATTCGAACGTGTGGCATGCAGCAGGTGAAAACGTGACCGATAAAGTCCGCCGCTCGGTGACGCCGATGTTCTGCAAGCCGTTCATGAAGCAGGGATTCGATTACCCGCGTGCGGTGGGTTACAAAGAAGGCGAGAAACTCCCCGAACATGTGCGTCAGATCCTGGGGTACAATGCCCGCGTTCCTGCGACACTGGATGAATGGTATCAGCCGCCCGAAAAGCGCATGTACCGTCCGGGACGATTATGTGCTGCGTGACTATATGCTGGCTGCCTTCAAGCCGATGATGCCGAAAGGCCGTGCGCTCGAGATGGGTTGCTATCACGGCGAGTTCACCAAGAAGCTTTCCGCCGTGTTCAAAGACCTGACAGTGATCGAAGGGGCAAGCGACCATATCACGATCGCGAAGAAGAACGCGCCCAAAGCCACATTCATCCATTCCGCTTTCGAGGATGCCAAGTTCGATAAACCGTTCGATGCCATCTTCCTGATGCATACGCTCGAGCATCTCGATGATCCGGTGGGGATCCTGAAGCTCGTCAATACATGGCTTTCGCCTAAGGGAAAACTCTTCCTCGTTGTGCCCAATGCGTACGCACCTTCGCGTCAGATCGCAGTAAAGATGGGCCTCATCAAACATCCGGAAGCAGTCACTCAAGGTGAGCGTGAACACGGTCACCGTATCACTTACAGTATGAAGACATTAAAGCGCGACGCAAAGGCGGGCGGGTTTTCCATCCTTAAAGAAGGGGGCATCTTCTTCAAGCCCTTCGCCAATTATCAGTTCGATAAACTGATGAAGACGGATATCATTTCGAAAGCGTATCTCGATGGGTGCTATGCTCTGGGCGAAGAATATCCAGAATTATGTGCCAGTATTTATCTCGTGTGCGGTAAAGGTAAGAGGCGATGAAGAAACCGAAAAAGACCAAGAAGCTCATTATCTTCGGCGACCGTGATTACGCCGAGATCGTCTATGAATATTTCACGCACGATTCTGACTATGAGGTGGTAGCGTTCACACTCGATAAGAAATATATCACGAAAAAGACGTGGAAGGGACTTCCCGTTGTCGCATTCGAGGATCTCGCTAAAAAATATTCTCCAAAGACACACGAGTTGCATGTCGCAGTGGTCTATAGCGAGATCAACCGCCTCCGTGCCCGTATCTGCAAGGCCGCCAAAACCAAAGGCTACAAGCTCGCGAGCTATATCAGTTCGCATGCGTTCGTCTGGCATAATGCGAAGATCGGTGAACACTGCTTCATCTTCGAGGACAACACCATCCAGCCCTTCGTTGAGATTCAGAATAACGTGATCCTTTGGAGCGGTAACCATATCGGCCATTCCTCGGTTATCCGCAATAACGTCTTCATCACCTCGCATGTGGTCGTTTCCGGCTTCTGTGATATCGGCGAGAATACGTTCCTTGGCGTGAATACCGCGATCGGTAATCATCTAAAAGTCGGTAAGGAATGCTGGGTAGGGCAGGGTGCGGTGATCAACAAGGATGTGCCGGACGGGCAGATGGTGAAGGCCGCGCAATCGGTGGTCGAACCGCTCGATAAAGACGCGCTCATGCGCTATCTGGCGAAGGTCAGCGCGAAATGAGAACGGTTGCGATCATGCAGCCTTACTTTATTCCGTACGCCGGCTATTTCCGGCTGTTTGCCGCGACCGATCTCTTCGTTATCTATGATTGCGTGCAGTTCCCGCGCCGCGGCTGGGTGCACCGCAACCAGCTGACACTTACGAGCGGTGAAAAGGACTGGCTGACGCTGCCTTTGAAGAAAGCACCGCAGGATGTGAAGATCAAAGACCTCGCCTTCGCAACGGATGTCGAAGAGCGCTTCGATGAGGAGTCGCTCCGCTTCAAGGCGTTCCAGGAGGATCATCCGCTCCTTGCCACCTGTCTCGATTTCTCTTCCCAGCCGCTTGCGTATATCACCGACCTGATGCAGAAGAGCTGCCGTGCGCTCGGTCTCCATTTCAGCACGCTTTATTCCTCATCGCTCAACATTCCGGAAACGGTTCATGCAGAAGACCGTATCTTAGCGATCTGCGAGGCGGTAGGTGCGACGCATTACGTGAACGCTTCCGGCGGACGCGAACTCTATGACGCGACCACATTCAAAAAGCGCGGCATTTCTCTGGCTTTCCTTCCAGAGTACAAAGGCAGCTATAATAGCATCTTAGAGCGGCTGGTATTTGAGAAGGCTTCGGATGTAGCGAAGGAAATCTGCTCGCAGAGCAAATGTTAAGCAACCGGTACGGACGCCGGGTCGATACAGAATTTCTCTAAGCTATCGATATACGCAGGATTGTCGAATATCTTGCCCTGACCTGCTTTGATTTTCCCAGATATTTTTTCTTTGAAAACCTTATCGTTCGCGATCTTGATGGCAATATCGGCGAAATCATCTGCATCCTTGGCGATCAGTTCAGGGATATCCATCATCTTATAATAGAGATAGGCCACGCGGCCGCGCATGAAACGGGAAGGCAGTGTGACGATGGGTAAACCTTCTGCGAAGAGTGGTGGCAGGGTGGTCGCGGTCGAGAAATGGAACGCATCGACAATGGCATCCGAGGCGCGGAGTGTCTGGATGAAGGTGTTACCCTGCGCGAAGGGGCGGAAGACAATGCGTTCTATCAGTTCCTTCTGCATCGTTTTTGCAAAACGCTCCTGTAGCAGGGCTTTCCAATCGGTCTCATAAAAATGGTCGAACAGGAGAATGGTTGCTTCCTTGTCCTTCTCTAATATGCGTTTGAAGGCGAGGTCCATATCCGGATGGATGCGGTGCAAGTAGACCGGGCATGCGTATAGCCTACCTGTGGGAAGTCCAAGCTCCTCGCGTGATTTGGTCTCTTTCGTATTTATCGGCTTCGACATGGTATGGAGTTGTACGCCGTCGATCAGCGTTGCTTTTTCGCTATAATGCTCTTTGCCGTCAGGCGCTTCGATGATGGCAGAGGAAAGGAAGTAATCCATCGCCGGTATGCCAGAGGTGATCGGATGTCCAGACATCACGCACTGCACCGGTGCCAGACGCGCGAATGCCAGGAAGTAGGTGAACGAACCCATTCCGATATCGGTGTACATCAGCACATCCAGCTCTTCTTTCGCTATAGCGGATCGTGCGGCGGCCAAGTCTTGCGGAATCAGGTGGAAGTTGGCGGTTTTCTTTGCAAGATCGTTTGTTGCATCGTCGAACTCCGCGCTGGTGGCAAACAAATGCACGTCGATAGTATCGCGTTCGATGAGTTTAGAGAGAATAGGGTTAAAGCATTTGCTGATGACATGGCGGTTGAAATGCTCGGATACGAAACCCACCCTCGGCTTCGTCTTAGGCTTCGCCTTGCCGATGTGCGCTGCAGTAAAGGAAAGCGAGGGGCACGCTTTCAGGAACATCTCAGCGAGCTTCACCATGATCTCTTTATTGTTGCGACCGTAATAGCCGAGATAGAATGGGAAGTTCCCGATCTCTTTATGCGGCTCTGTCAGGGTGAGTCCTTCCTTCGTAAGTGCTGCGATATTCTCCATGAACTGCATATTGACCTTATCGATCTCAGCATTCGACATCGGAAGAGAAGGCACCAGGAACGCCAGTTCCAGTTTTAGTTTCGTCGAAGTAGGATTGTGCTTTATCGCGTCGTTCAGTACTGCACGCGCTTTGGTATCATTTCCTCTACGATAATATGCATCAGAGAATGTGACCCATGCCGCCACATTCTTTTTATCGAGAGCAACCGCCTTCTCCGCATATTCTGCCGCCTTGATGTAATCGTATCCCGCGCCGTAGGCACGGGCGATGCCGGTCAGGCATGCAGGATGCTGAGGGGAGAGCTTGAGTGCTTTCAGGTAATACTCCACTGATTCTTTGACCCTGCCGCATTCAAGCATGAGTTCTGCGGTGTTCTGATACGAAAGCACTTGGCTTGGGCTGATCTCCATCGCTTTATGAAATGCGAGAAATGCTTTTTCATAGTCGCCAATCTGTTTCAATGCTACGCCAATATTATTGAATAATTCGGCAGTACCGGCTGGTTTCAGCTGCAGCGAACGTTCGTAGGACTTGAGTGCCATCTGCGGATTATTGCCCGTACTATAGATGCTCCCGAGCGTCACATAATAGGTGGGATCGTTTTCATCGATTTGGATGGCACGGGAAATGGAATCGAGCGCCTGCTGCAACTGGCGGTTCATTAAGTATGCATTGGCCAGGATATGGTGCGCTTCGGCCTCAGCGGGGTTGGCGGCAAGTGCTTGAAGAGAGGATGCGGCGGCATCCTGCAGCTTACCGGCCTTGAGTGCGGCAAGTGCATCCTTCACATGTTTTTTTGCATGCTGTTTCATAGCGTTATGAGTTAACGCTATTAATTCCCTAATTGCAATGTCCCGTTGCGGCGGCGGATGATCAACTCGGTGATTTCTTTCTCACTGTCGATATTCATCTGGTTCGTATACTGCCACGCATCGCCAGTTTTAAGCTTCATGTCCTTGAGCATTTGCTGTATCCGCCCGTCATAAGTCTGGCATTTCCATTTTACCAAGCTCACCACTTCCGCAACATTCGAGCGGCCGTCATCCAGCAAGCTCGATTGGTTCACGAAGCAGGAATAACGTTCCTGGCGAACCGTCGTGAGATCGTTTTTCTCACGATCGTTGAGGTCACGTAATTCACGGGAGCAGGCGGTGGAAACCAGCAGTACTAAAATCAGCACAAAGATACGCATCGATAGAATCCGTGTAGAATGAGGTGGGGAGTGTGTGTAGCAGCTATCCTCTCAACTGTCTATATACGGTTTAGAGCTAAAGACATCAGAAGGTATATATTTGAACACAGGCGCAAATAATAATCATTATTAAAAAGTTGACATGGTGAATATCAGTTGATAATAATTCCCAACTAATGGTTAAAGCAACTTTTAAACGATCGTATGAACCCAGTAGAACAGTCTCCAATCCTAAAAAAATACTCTAGCGAGGCATTGTTCCAAGATGACAAGGAAGTCATCATTGAACATGATTCGCAGCAATACCGCCTGCGTATCACCAGTAACGGCAAGTTGATCCTAACCAAATAAGCTCACGGGACGTATGTCGCATTTTTCTTACAGCAAACGCGCACAGATGATTGCGATATCGGGTGCAATAATGCTCCATAGCGGTCTCGCTGCGTGGGCGATGAAGCCCGAAGCACCGTCGGTATGGCCCGAGCAGCAAATCATCCAGGTAAGTATGGTTGCTCCGAGCATTGTGAAGCAGGAAGCCCAACCGATTATTGAAGAAGCGGTGGAGGCTCTCCCGGTTCCGCCCAAAGAAACCGGTATGGTGAAAGCGAAAGAAGAAAAGAAACCGCAGATACGCAAAAAGCAGGAGAAGCCGCAAGAGGAGGTGAAAAAACAAACGGAGACAAAACATACCTCCGGTCTGGAATCGCCCGATTCACAACTCCTTACTTCCGCCATCACCAAACCGGTGAGTGCGGACTATTTGCAGAATCCCCCGCCATCGTATCCAGAGCGTGCACGCCAGCGCCGCGAGCAAGGAACGGTGATGGTGGATGTCCTTGTCGGCGTTGATGGTGAGGCGCGCTCAGTCGAAGTGATGCGGTCGAGTGGTCATCCCATGCTCGATGATGCAGCGCTCTCCGCGGTGCGCCATTGGCGGTTTCTGCCCGCGCGCAGGGGTAGCGAGAGGGTGGAGGCAAATGTTGTCGTACCAGTCGAATTCAAGATCAATTAAAGGAAGTGAGTTATGAATCTCGGATATGTATTTGAAAGTGGGAATGCCGTACTGGTGGCAACATTCCTGCTGTTGATCGGTATGTCGGTGGTGAGTTGGTATGTGATTTTCTGGAAATGCCTGAAGATCCGCGCTGAGCGTGCGCATGTCGCGGCATTCAAGACGCACTATCTCACCCATCAAGATTGGCCGAAGCATGGGGATATCAAGGAAGCAGAAGGTGTCCTGAGGATGCTGATCGATCAAGCGGATAAAACCACCGTCGTTGCTGGCAACTATGAAAAACAGGATCGTAAGGAACTGTATGGTATGCATCTGGCACAAACACTCGATGCGATCCGGGCATGGCTCGATCGGGGGCTCACGCTGCTTGCCTCCGTTGGCAGTTCCGCGCCTTTCATCGGGCTCTTCGGCACCGTTTGGGGAATCTATGGTGCGCTTGCCCGTATTGCGGCAGAAGGGAATGCATCACTGAACGTGGTGGCTGGTCCGATGGGTGAAGCGCTTGTTGCAACCGCGGTCGGTCTTTTTGCGGCGATCCCGGCGGTGCTTGCGTACAATGCATTTGTGCGTGCGAACCGTCTGCTGGTGCAAGACCTGCGCCATATCGCGGAGCAGCTATCGACCTATCTTTCGCTCGATGCTTCCGGCCGCAAAGGCAAAGCAGCAGATGCGGTGCGGTTAGTGGCAGGAAAGTAGAAATGGGTATCGCGAGTTTAGATAGGGAGGATTTTTCCGCTCCCATGGCTGAGATCAACACTACACCGCTGGTGGATGTGATGTTGGTGCTCCTCGTGATATTCCTGGTGACGGCACCGATGCTTACACAAGCGGTGAAGCTGCAGCTGCCAAATGAGGTCGCGACAGTAGTGGCCGATAAAAACCCGGTGGTGATCTCCGTGACGTCCGAGGGTAATTATTATTGGGGGGAAGAGTTGATCGGTGTGGATACCATGGCCGCACGTTTGCAAGAAACAGCGGCAACTGATACAAAGCGCGCGATTCATCTGCGGGCCGATGCAAATGCGCCGTACGGCAAGGTGAGTAAGGTTTTGGTGACCGCACAGAGGTATGGCCTCCATAATATCGGCTTTATTACCGAACCTAAGTAACCCATTGTTTCAATTTGGGAATTTTTAATCTCGCAAAAAATTGAGGATGCGATGAGGATGTTGCATAGGCTATAAGTGTATTAATCAATACGTGACCATGTGGTCATATTGATATAACCCTCTATTTGGAGAATACCATGTCTAAATTCCTCTCTACTCTCGCTCTCGCTGTTGCAATCGTTTCTGTGTCTGCTGGCGCGCAAGCTGCTAACGGCCACTTCCAAAAAGGTGCTGCTGATCCGGCGAAAAAAATCGCTGCTGAATGCCGCAAAGAAAACAAAGGCAACAAAGCGAAAATCAAAGAATGCATCGAAGCTAAAACCAAAGCTGCTGCTCCGGCAACCGAAGGCGCTGCTCACTAATATCTGAGTCTCCCCCATCGTAAGCTGGAAAAGTGCTGCGCTTGAGTTATACTTAGGCGCAGCACTTTCTTTTTAGGGGTACGTCAGTTGAGAGTATTAGTCATCGAAGATGATAAAGGCCACGCGCAGTTCATCGCGGATGGGCTGACCGAGACCGGGCACAATGTGGATTGCGCCAAAGACGGTATGGATGGTCTCTTCCTCGCCACCGAAGAGAAATACGACGTGCTGGTCGTCGACCGCATGATCCCGAAGATCGATGGACTCACGGTAGTCCAGACCCTGCGTAATGCCGGCAATAAAACCCCCGTACTCATTTTAAGTTCCTTAAGTAAAGTGGAAGAGCGCGTCAAAGGCCTGAAGGCCGGTGCGGATGATTACCTCGTAAAACCATTCGAGTTCGCTGAATTACTGGCACGGCTCGAAGCGCTTGCCCGCCGCTCCAGCCCCGAGCAGTCCGAGCAGACATTACTGACGGTCGGTGAACTGGAGATGAATTTATTGAACCGCACGGTCACGCGGAAGGGGCAGAAGATCGACCTGCAGAATAAAGAGTTCCAATTGCTTGAATTCCTGATGCGACGGGAGGGGCAAGTGGTGACGCGCACGATGTTGCTCGAAGGCGTCTGGGATTTCCACTTCAGCCCGAACACCAACCTAATTGACGCGCAGATGAGTAAGCTTCGCATCAAGGTCGATAAACCGTTCAGTTATCAGATGATCAAAACCATCAAAGGTGCCGGGTATAAGATCAGTGCAAAAGATTAGGTCCTTTTTACGCAGCTTCTCTTTCCGTATGGGGATGGCGATCTTCTGTATCTTGAGCACGCTGCTCATCGCACAGCGCATCTTGATCTATTATGAGAACGTTGCGATCGCTTATGAGGATATCCAGCTTATCATCGATGCTCACCAGGTGGAGATGGATGAGGCGGTGGAGAATTATGGTATCGCGCACTTGACCCATCTCTTAAAAGCCATGTCGGAAGACATGCATGATAAGCACCTTTTCCTGCTCCTCAAACAAGGTAAGACACTCACCGGTAACCTCAAAGAATGGCCGCAGGTGGATTACCACGGCAAGGATTATGCCGAGGTTATTCTGCCGGAAGCAGGAAGCGAAGACCCGCGGCATCTACTGGTGAGCGTATCGCATTACCGTAACCATGCGAACCTTCTCATCGGCTACGATATGGATAGGGTGGATGAGCTTCGTGACGGATTCTTCGCGGTGTTGCTTGAAAATATGGCGGTTGCATTTCTTGTGTCATTGGCGACCAGTATGTTCATCGTCTGGCTGCTTTCACGGCACTTCCGCCAGTTTAACATCGCCTGTGAACAGGTAATGACCGGCAATTTGGATTATCGCATACAGACCGAACAATCACGGGATGAGTTTGATATGCTCGCGACCAACATCAACCGGATGCTTGAGTGGAACAAGACGCTCATCTCTACCGTACAGGATTCCACCAACGCCATCGCACACGATATGCGCACACCCCTTTCTCGCCTGCGGCTTGATATGCGCGCGCTTTCCGAGCGACCGAAGCTTGACCGTGAAACACAGCTACAGGTGCTGGGGCATGTCGAGCGAGTGGATGGCATTATCGAGATGTTCGAGAACTTACTCAAGATTGCACGCGCCGAATCCCGTTCGAGCACTGAGCTGTTCGAACCACTCAATCTGAAATTGCTCATACAGGACGTACTTGATTTCTATGCTCCGATCATTGAGGAGAAGCATCTGGCATTGCATGTGGATCTGCCGGAGGCGGATGTGACATTCAAAGGAGATAAGCAGCTACTTGTACAAGCGGTGATGAACCTTATCGATAATGCGTGCAAATTCGCGCCCGCTGAGGGAACTATCAAAGTATCGCTGAGTGCAGAAAAGCCGATTACGCTGACCGTTGCGGATAACGGTGTCGGTGTACCAGAAGAACTATTGGAGAAGGTAAAGGAACGCTTCTTCCGTGCGGATGCTAGCCGTAATACGAATGGGCATGGTCTTGGTCTCAGCTTGGTGAACGCGGTCGCTATCCTGCATCAAGGGCATTTGGTGCTCGAGGATAATCATCCAGGCCTAAAGGCAAAGCTTATATTAGGGGATGGATATGTTTGAGAAAAAATCAAAACGGCCGCTCACAAAGGCTGAATTTGCCGGACGCATGCTTTGTTGGATGGCTTTTACTAGTGCGATACTGATCGTATCGCTCGCGCTGGGTATGGAGGGATATCACGCCTATGAAGGTCTGCCATGGGTGGATGCCTTCCTTAATGCGGCCATGATCTTGGGCGGTATGGGACAGGTGGACACACTTCACACGGAAGCAGGGAAAATCTTCGCGGGTGCTTACGCGATCTACTGCGGCATCCTGCTGGTGGTCTGCGGTGGTTTATTACTGGTTCCGGTGTTCCACCGTGTGTTGCATCGCTTCCATGCGGATGAATAATCTATTTTCTTTTCCTACCGGGCTTATTTTTGCGCATATTCTTATCTAAGATTGCAAGCAAGATGAGCACAAAGGAACACAGGCGGATAAAATAAAATTCTGGGCGCTCTTCGCTCGGATTCACGGTTATCCCAAGCAGGATGCGGCTGAATCCTTCTACAATGAACGATATGGCGAAGAACAGGAAGAAGCGGTCATGTGTCGTTTTCCAGAAACGTAGGAAAAACAGACTTACGATTAGACACGCCATTGCGATGGCACCGATTAATATCTGGTTCATATAATACCTATTCCGTTTCCCAAATGAGTCCATAGAGCAGTACGATCATCGACACCAGCGTAACGGCATATCGCCAGGGAGATAGATCGATCTCTGTGGGGAAGAATATTTTATCGACGACGAGCAGGGCATTGCTGATGGTAAGGCCGGCAAAGCAGAGTCCGCTCCACATCAGCAGGCTGTAGCGGCTGGATTGGTACGCCTTCAGAAGTAGCCATGCGCAGAAGAAAGCGGTGAGTGCACACAGTCCATAAATCGTCGCGGCCATGATCAGTCCTTTCGAATTTTGAAGGCGTCAGCGAATTGCTGTACCTTGCTTTTAGGTTTGGAATGGATGAGGTGGGTGATGGGCACCAGAAACTGACGGTAGATATCGGCTACCCGCGTGACGGTGCTCGTTAAATTCTCAGATACGTGTTGGTATTGGTACGTCGTTACCGTGGTGGTACGTTCGGTAATGAAACCTCGTTCGACCAGCCGTCGCAAAAGCGTCTCTGCCTGTGACTTATCGATATAAAGCTCGCCTGCGAGCGCTTCCGCTGTCCAATTCTTCTGTGGGTCAAGATGGAATATCAGAAGCCCTTCGAGCTCTGCGATAGAGTCGATATGCTGTAGGATGAACTCGCTGATATCCTCTGGGATCGTTTCATAAGCCATTCAAAAAAAGTATCGTCCATGGTATAAAAAACCCATAAGAAATTCACATAGGTTTTTTTGCTGCATATGAATGAGACTAAGCATATTGCAATCCTCGGTGCCGGACCCGCAGGCCTCATGGCGGCAGAAGTCCTTGGTAAAGCCGGCCATACGGTTACCCTCTACGACCGTATGGCAAGCCCTGCGCGTAAATTCCTGATTGCCGGCCGTGGCGGCTTAAACCTCACACACAGTGAAGATATGGATACATTCCTCACGCGTTACGGCGAAGCCTCGTCCTGGCTTTCTCCCTCGATTCATGCCTTTCCTCCCTCCGCTCTCCGGGCGTGGTGCGAGGGATTGGGTGTCGAAACATTCGTGGGAACCAGTGGTCGTATCTTTCCCCGCAGTATGAAAGCGGTGCAGTTGTTGCGGCTATGGCTGAGGCGTCTTGAGTCACTCGGTATAAAATATAAACCCCGGCATGCGTGGCAGGGATGGGAGAACGATTCCCTCTCTTTCGAGACGCCACAAGGTAAGGTGTTGGTAAAAGCAGATGCGACCATACTCGCGCTTGGCGGGGCTTCCTGGCCACGGCTCGGTTCGAACGGTGTATGGGTGAACTGGCTATCTTCTGTGGCAGAGGTGGCACCCCTTCGTCCTTCGAATTCCGGTTTTGTTGCACCATGGTCAGAGTATTTCAGTAGCCGTTTTGCAGGTGAACCTCTCAAACCGGTGACGATCACACACAAGGGAGTTTCACGTCAGGGTGAAGCAATGATCACGGCGCAAGGCATCGAAGGCGGTGTGGTTTATGCGCTTTCGTCCAGTATACGTGAGGCTATCGTGCAGGAGGGTAAGGCGGCAGTCACGCTCGATCTGCGCCCAAACCAAACAGGGGATGCCTTATCTGCAAAACTGGATAAGCCGCGCGGCAGAAAATCGCTCAGTACCTTCCTGAAGTCGGCGGGTTTTGCTCCGGTCGCGATCAGCCTGCTCCGCGAGAGGGTATCGAACGAACGCCTTATGCAAGCAAAGGCGAGCGAACTGGCGGGCTGGCTAAAGGCACTTCCACTGACGCTCACGGCTACGACCGGCATCGAGCGCGCGATCTCGAGTGCGGGAGGCATCACGCGAGAATCGTGCGATGCGCACTTCATGCTTCTTAAAAAACCTGGCGTTTTTGTAGCCGGTGAAATGCTCGATTGGGAAGCGCCAACGGGCGGCTATCTGCTGCAAGGGTGTTTTAGCACCGCGGTTGCCGCAGCAGAGGGTGTCTTGCGCTATCTGGAGAAGCACTGAATCATCCTTGCACCGCCTGCGGACAAAATGCACATACAGAATATTTTTTGCTTTATTTAACAATAACCATACCATACACCTTATCCAAGGACTGTAGAGGAAGTATGGCGCTTGCTGATTGCAGATATATCCAACTGAGGAAGATTGAAGACCCTCGCGGCAACCTCACCTCTATCGAGGGTGGCCAGGATATACCTTTTGAAATCAAGCGTGTCTATTATCTCTACGATGTTCCGGGCGGTTCTTCTCGCGCTGGCCATGCACACAAGAACCTGCACCAACTCTTCATCGCGATGAGCGGTAGTTTCGATATCACGCTGCGCGACGGCACAAGTGAGCAGCGTTTCCATCTGAACCGTTCGTACTTTGGTCTTTATGTCCCGCCGATGATCTGGCGCGATATCGATAACTTCTCTTCCGGTGCGGTATGTACGGTACTTGCATCCGACCATTATAACGAGTCGGATTATTACCGTGACTACAGTGCCTATGCGGCTGCAAAAAAATAATGGTTCCTTTTTTCGATTTAGCGCGAACCTATCAAGCACACAAGCAAGAGTTCGACGACGCATACCAGCGCGTGATGCAATCGGGCCGGTTCATCTTGGGTCCTGAACTCGAATGTTTCGAAAAAGAATTTGCTGCCTACACGGGTGTCAAACACTGCGTGGGTGTAGGAAATGGCCTTGATGCGTTGATGCTTATTTTGCGTGCAATGGATATCGGCGCGGGGGATGAGGTCGTGGTTTCGGCACACACGTTTATCGCTTCGTGGCTGGCGATCACGATGGTGGGTGCGAAGCCGGTGCCAGTGCTTCCAGGAAAAGATTATCTGATCGACTCAAAGCTTATCAATAAAGCCATCACGCGTAAGACCAAAGCGATTATGGTCGTGCATCTCTACGGTCAGGTCGTGGATATGGATGCAGTACAGGCCGTGGCGAAGAAGCATGCTCTTCCGGTCATTGAAGATGCTGCGCAAGCGCATGGGGCAACATATAAAAAGAAACGTGCAGGGAATCTTGGAATAGCTGCTGCTTTCAGTTTTTATCCTGCAAAGAATCTGGGTGCATGGGGCGACGGCGGTGCAGTCACCACGAACGATAGAGGGCTCGCAGCGAAAATCCGATTGCTTCGGAACTATGGTTCGGAGAAGAAATATCACCATGAGTTGCAGGGCATCAATTCACGCCTCGATGAGTTTCAGGCGGCGATGCTAAGGGTAAAACTGAAGCATCTGGATGCTGCAAACAAACGCCGAGTAGCCATCGCAAGCCGTTACCAGAAAGAAATAGCAGGCTTCAAAGCCATAAGGCTTCCAGCGATAAGTAGTCATTCCAGGCCGGTCTGGCATCAGTATGTCATCCGCACCAAACATCGTGATAAGTTACAGAAACACCTAACTAAAACCGGTATCGGCTCGCATGTACACTATCCTGTGCCGAACCACCTGCAGCCCGCCTACAAAGGTAATTTTGATCAGAAGGTGCTGAAAGATTATGAAACGTTGTGTAATGAGGTTCTCAGTCTGCCGATAGACCCCATGCTGAGTGACCAAGAAGTTTCACAGGTGATTGCGGCCATCAAGCAATTTGGGAGGAAGTATGAGTAGCTGGCCGATCATCTATAACGACGATAATAAGCAAATCGTAGGCGCGATCGAACAGTGGGTGAATGCACTCGCTCAAGGTGCGGCAACGGTTGAACAGATTGCCGAAGCGAGCAAAATTCCCGTTCAAAGTGTGATCCATGCGATGAGCTGCTTCCACTTCGATGTCGGTGAGATATACGCTGCTCTGGACATCCTCTCCAAGTATAAAGAGCCCGATGTCATCCTGCAGACACAGCGTATCCGTTGCATGATGGCACTTCCGAAGGAAGATAAGGATGCGATGTATGGCGCTGCGCGTACACTTGCTTGCGAATATCTGGCGCAGGATGCTTCTCTGAAGCGCACCGATTTTGAAGGGTGGGATTTGAACCCCGAGCGGAAGATACGCATCGGGTTTCTCTGCACCTATGCTTACACACCGCCTGCGCTGATCACGTTAAAACCGCTTCTTGAGCGCCTGGATCGCTCAAAGTTCTCCGTGCGTTTCTTCAGCTTTGGTATGCCAGTGGAATGGCTGAAGACATTTGGGGAAGAGTATATCCATTTTAATACGCGCGATGAGAATGCCATTTATGACGAGGCAATCCGCCAAAAGGTCGATATGTTATTCGATCTCACCGGCGTCCTCCGCTCCGACTATCCGCTCACGGTATTCGCACGTCGTGCCGCACCGGTGCAGGTGAGTTGGTTCAATACCTGCATTACCTCAGGGGTCGAGGAAATCCAATATTTTCTGTTTGGCAAAAACTTTATACCGCCGGAAGATTTCCATTATTATTCAGAAGAGATCGTAGAGGTGGATGGGGTCACCGATACGAACTATCATCTTCCGGAATATCCTATTACCCCCATGCCGTGTGCCACGAATCCACACTTCACCTTCGGCTCTTTTACGGCACTCTTTAAGCATAACGATGATGTGCTCGAGCAGTGGGCGAAGATCATGAAGAAGGCCCCGCATACGCGCCTCTTCCTGAAAGCCCCGCATGCGAGTTGGCAGCGTTTCCTACGCCGGCTGGCGGGCATCCTTACCAAACATGGTGTTGATCTTTCCCGGGTGGATTTTGAGGAGGGCACGCCGTTCGATGATATGATGGCCAAATATGCCAAGGTGGATCTTTGCTTGAATACCTTCAGCTACGGTGCGGGTACGACCTCAGGAAACGCGCTCTGGATGGGCATTCCGACATTGACGGTCCCACAGTCGCGCTATACCGCAATCTTGATGGAATCGGTAGGCTTACCGTATTTCGTTGCAAGAGACGACCAAGACTATATCGAAAAAGCAGTGTATTTTGCGAACAAGCCGGATAAACTGAAAGAAGTGCGCCGGACGATCCGAGAAAAACTCAAGAAGACGACGCATTACAATGCCGATCTTTTCGCGCCGGAATTCGAGAAGTCGTGCCGCCGGATATGGCAGCACTATTGTAAGACCCACGCTAAAGAGCCCGTATGAAGAAGAATGCCGCTGAAGATTACTCGACTCTTTATTCGCCGGAAGAAGATTTCGACGTGGTCTATACGCGCTTTACGGCAAAGCGCATCTGCAAGGCGATAAAGCCGGGTCAACAGGTGCTTGAGATGGGTAGTGCCACCTCACACATGACAGAGTTCTTGGTGAAAGCGGGTGCGAAGGTCGATTGTGTAGAGCGCTGGGAGCGCTACATCAAGATCGCAAAGAAAAAAAAGCTGCCGGGGGTGAACTTCTATCAGTCGGATATGGAAGATTTCGAAGCGGAAAAAAAATACGATCATATTATATTCACAAACGTGATTCATGAATTGTATGAACGTGAAGCGGTATTAAAAAAAGCATCCAAGTGGCTTAAGAAAAGCGGCAAAATTCATATCACGATGCCGAATCCGGAATCCATCCACCGCAAGGCGGCGCTTTATGCGGGTATGATTGATAGCCTGGCCGATCTTGGCCCTCGCGGCGAGAAGTACCATGCCGTAAAACTATTGTATAACGATGAGGTGGTGAAGCTAGTACAGAAGGCGACGGGCCTTAAATGTACAAAAAGAGACGGCGTTTTACTTAAACCCCTACCAAACGATTCAATGCAGAAACTCGCCCCCAAGGTGCTCGAGGCGTTTGATAAACTCGCTTCTGAATTTATAGAAAATAGCGGCATGAGCTATTTTGTATTCTCGAAGAGGACAAAATGAGCAATAAAAAGAGGAAAGATACCAAAGTCACGGCCGAGTACCTCGATAACTTCGCCAAGGATTACTATAACAACGACGATGTGCCTGATCGCCATCTCGAGAATCTGGTGCAGATCCAGGTCATCCCCAAGGTGATGAAATATATCCATAAGAACATGCGCGTGCTTGAGATGGGGTTCGGCGATGGGGTGATTACGCCGGCGCTTGAAGAGGTGGGGGTCGTTACCGATATCGTTGAGGGTTCCAGCGTACTGGTGGAGCGCGCGAAGGCGAAACACCCTAAACACCGCATCTTCCATTCGATGTTCGAGGAGTTTAGACCCGCACAGCCGTACGATGCGGTGCTTTGCTTCCATGTGCTCGAGCATGTGCAGGATGTGCCTCCTTTGCTCAACATCGTGAAGAATTGGCTGAAAAAAGATGGCCTTATCATCGGCATTGTGCCGAATGCGGAATCGATCCACCGCCAGCTGGCGGTTGCGATGGGACTGCAGAAAAAGATCGACGATCTCTCTGCACGTGATGCGATCGTGGGGCATCTGCGTGTCTACACGCTCGAAGAGTTCAAGCGCGATTTCGAACAGGCGGGGATGAAAGTAGAGGCCGAGTTCGGTAATTTCTTGAAGACCCTACCGAACAGCATGATGCTCGACTATTCAGATGAGTTGCTGAAAGCGCTTTGCAATACCGATCTGGTGCCGCCTAAGTTGCTCGCGAATATCGGTGTCGTAGCACGGAGAACGTAAGTTGAAGATCGTACCGTTCGATATCGAGAAGCACAGTAAGGAGTGGGATGATTTTATCGCCGCGTGCCCGATGGCAACGTTCCTGCACAGCCGTAAATTCCTTTCGTACCATAAAGATAAATTCCAGGACTGTTCGCTGATGATGTATGGCGACGAGGGGCTCGAGGCCGTACTTCCCGCGGCACTCGATCCAAAGGATGCTAAACGTGTCGTCAGCCATCCGGGCATCACCTACGGCGGCCTACTTACCCAAGGCATCAAAGGTGGGAATGAGATCAGAGAACTTTTCACAGCGATATTCGGATATTACCAATCTGCCGGTAAAAAGCAGTTCGTCTATAAGGCGATCCCCTCCTTTTACCACCGCGCGCCCTCCGAAACCGATGAGTGGGTGCTTACGGCGCTCGGTGCAAGAATCGTGCGCACCGATCTTTCGCGCGTGATTAATCTGAAACAGGATTTCATCTGGGGTGATCCGCGCAGAAGAGGGGTTACCAAGTCAAAGAAAGCTGGAATCGAGCTTGCGCAAGGGCAGAAGTTCGCAGATAGCCTGTGGGCGGTCACGCAGGATAACCTTGCTCGCAAACACGCGGTGGTGCCCGTCCATTCACTGGATGATATCCATGTGCTGGTGGATACATTCCCAAGCGAGATCGACTATATCGTGGCACTGCTCGAGGGGAAGGTGGTGGCAGGTGCGATGCTGTTCATCACGCCCTCAGTCGTGCATGTGCAGTATGGTAGCTCAAGCGAGAAGGGATATGAAACCGGCGCGCTGGAAACAGTTTATTATCGTGCGATCGAATGGGCAAAAGAGCAGGGCAAGGATTACTTCAGTTTTGGTATCAGTACCGAGCAGGAAGGCAAGGTGCTGAACGAAACGCTCGATATGTTCAAAAAGAAATTCAGTGCGGGTGGTGCGGTGTACCGCTTCTACGCGCTTGAATTATGATTGTACGGCAAGCGGGGTGCCCTTCACGGTGCGCTCGATGAATTCGATCTGCTTGTGGTTAAAATATTTCTTGTAGCTTCCCACGTTATCGCCAGTACGCTCTTTGCCATAGCTATCGGAGTTCCACTCATTGCCATGCCAGGTCGATACATCCACATGTTTGCTTTGCCAAAGGTGGTCTGGTTTCGGAGTGATACCGAAGAATTTCGCAATTTCGGCATCGTGTTTGCCTGTAACAAAATCCTCATAGCGGATGATCTTGAGATTCGGATGGGCGGGAGCCAGCATCACGGGTAGATAGACCTGACGGTATTCTTCACAGAGGGGGTTCAGTTGTTGTGGGCTGAACTGATCGGGTTTTGTATCTGTCATGCGGTTGACTTTGATCTCTACCTTGCAGCGTGAAGCGATCACATCCCGAATGTCGCGGAGCGATACGAGGAACTTCGCCATCGGCAGTAAGTGCAGGAGCTCCGGGAAATACATGGTCAGGAACGGTGATTTCAGCACCAGCACCTTGGGTTTGCCGAAATGCACCCACATATCGGTGAGGATGATCTTAAGCAGGCCGGCGTGGTATTCCTCGAATTCCGCCACATCCTTGAAGTAGGTATTGAGTTCCGGCTCGGCCTTCATGCGGGCATAGCTCGGCATGATATGGTAGATATACGCGGCTTCACCTGCAAGGTCACTTGCCTCGGGCGCACTGCAGACATAGGCGTTCAATACCGTGGTGCCGCTCCTCGGTGCGCCGCCGATGAACACGGGGGTGAAGGGCAGTTCGGCGTATTCTTTTGCGTGCAGATGTTTCATGGCATCCCATTATCTTTAAACTTCATGAAATTAACACATCTTTTGCGGCAAACGCCAGAACGATGTATCTAACAGCGTACCTTAGCGTGAAAGATAGATGAACTGTTGCCCATCGTTATCGCGCGGATTTTTCTCCGTAATGTCCAGACGATGGTAGCCGTGCTTCTCAAGGATAGAGTATAGGTATTTCGTGTTGTATCGGACGACATGAAGCGGCCCATTCATTTTAAAATGAAAATCATCCGGGTTTATGACGTAATCTTCCACATCTTCTTCAAAAAAGGCAGAAAAGAATATTTTGCCGTTTTTGCGCAGTATGCGTTTGAAGTCATGGAGGTAGATTTCCATTTCTTCCTGCCGCATATGCGTAAAGACGGAATAGAGATAGACGATGTCCACACTGTCGGCGCGGATATCAAAACGGAATGCATCATCAATGGTAAGCCCGCTTTTGCTATAACGTTCATTGAAGGCATTGAGATGCCGGAACTGAAAGGAGGGATGTGCCTTTTCTATATATTGCTTACACCATTTTATCGAGGGTTTATGAACATCGATTCCCGTGTAGTGTGCTTCGCCCAGGGTACGTAGTATGCCTATGGGTAAACGGCCCTGGCCACAGCCGATATCAAGAATATGTTTCGTCGAATCGTATCCCAGATTGTCCCGGATGCGTAGTGCCTCTGATTCCGCAGACTTCAGGTAGTACGCGTCGTTTTTTAATTCTGGCCCGCCCCAACGCATAGCAGCAGGCGGCACAATAACACCATCGACTTTGGCAAAATTATTCCTTTTGAAAAACATCGCGCGTCCACTTCACGGAAGATATGAAGTTATAGCATACACATAAAATGTATTCATTGGGGAATCAGTGGGGTGGCTGGGGCGCTAGGGATCGAACCTAGGAATGGCGGTACCAAAAACCGCTGCCTTACCGCTTGGCTACGCCCCAATATAACCTTGGGAAAACTCGCATTATTATGCGAAGTGGTGGCGGATTATATCCAGTTCGATGAAATGTGCAATCGTGATTTTGCGAGATAGTTATCAGCGGGTTTTCTTGCCGCCGGTGAAGGGGTGGCCGGAGAAGCCGGCATCTTTCCATGCATCGCTCTCACGCAGGAGTGCCGCAAGGCCAGCGGCAATATAGTGCTCATTACCGACTTTAAGGCCCATGAGTTGCGCGCGGTCGAGCGGTGTTGCTCCCACCATCTCGGAAAGCGTTACGCCGCTTTTGGCGATATCATGGTTCAAAATGGCTGTCACCGCACTTCTTAAGCCGAGCATCCGTGGATTGAGTGTAAGATTGTCTGTTTGCAGCCTTTGTGAAAGATCGATGCCAAGCGCCTCTACATAATGTGCAAGACCGTGGCCTGCAAAATTCGCTTTACCGTTGGCTTTTGCAGGTACTACACCGGGTGAAAGGATGATCAGCACTTTGTTCCTGTTCGCCGGGTGATGATAGGCCGTATAAAGTTTCGTCGGGTCGTCGATACCCTGTTTTGCGGCATCGAGAATCGCTTTTTTGGCATAATCCGGTGTATAAGGCATCAGGTCTTCGGTGGCGATCACGAACATGCTCGCTGCACTTTGCACTTCGCTATAATGTGTGCGTTTACGTTCCTTCGAACGGTCACCGTGTCCCCACACGGGAAAGGTGCCGAACACCAGTGAATGGGTATTCTGCTGCAAATCCACTCCCCGATCCAGGGACATATGCGAAAGTGCATTCTTTTTCATGCGGTCGAATAAGCCCGCATAACTATGGCCGATATAGGTTTTAGGCTGATCAGGTGTCATGGCGAAGACTTCGGCGAAGCGAAGTGCCTCATCCGGGAAATAATAGTGGTCACGCATGAGGTTGCCGAAGAAGGCCGCACGCATTTTCGGCGAGGTATGATAATGATACACTACCACGGTGCCTTCATCTCCAGCAGGTCTATCTACAAGGGGTTTTACGTCCTTTAAATAGCTTTTCAGGTATTTTTGCCCATTGGTATCGATGCCGAATGAAATCACGGTACGCGCATGCTCGAGTTCTGAAGCGATGGAAGGTGAGAGATTCACGGAACCATCTTCACCATAATTCACGGTGAAGAATTGACCGCGGTCTGTTTCAGCACCAGGATCTGCTGCAAAATGGCTGCTGAGTCCGAAACGCTCCATCACGGTTTTGATGTAACCTGCGGGACCGCTTTTGCCGATCTGAAGCCATTTTTCGATGGCACCTGCATATTCCGTCAGGTTGCCCGGGTTGCTTTCACCAGGGGTCAGATGTGGGCGTTGAGCCAGAATTTCGAGAATACCATCCATGGATTCATGTTAGCAAAGGGATGTTAACAAATCCCTAAGACTATTTCGTGCCATCTTTGATCCAGTTGAGGAAAGGCGCGTGCCCCTTCTCGATTGGGAACCCTACGATGCACGGCACTTCGTATGAATGCAGTTTCTTTACGGCCTTCTCGAGTTTTGCAAAGAGCTTCCGGCGGGTTTTTATGACCATCACCACTTCCTTGCCTTCGCGCACCTTGCCTTCCCAATGATATATACCGGTCATCTCCGGAATAACATTCACGCACGCGGCAAGTTTATGCTCTACGAGATGATAGGCGATCTTCCGTGCCTCTTTGAGGTCATTTGCGGTGATATAGACGGATAAGTATTTGGTTTTGCGCATGGGGTAGGCCTAGCGTAGAACCTGTTTTTTAGCAAGTAGGATTGCCGGAGTTTTTTGCGGTAAAACAGCCTGTAAGCCGTTTACATTCCGGTTTTAGTCTGCTATAAGCCACGTCCCTGCCTAGTAATGGGGTTCACGACAAAAGCTATCTGGTTGAAAAATATGAAAATTCTTTCATGCAACAGTAACCTCCCTCTGGCAGAGGCCATCTCCAACTACCTTGGCATCAAGATGACCGAAGCGGTAGTCAAACGTTTCGCCGATAATGAAGTCTTCGTCGAAATCAAAGATAACGTGCGCGGTGAAGATGTATTTGTCATCCAATCCACCTCGCATCCGGCAAACGACCATATCATGGAACTGCTGGTGTGCACGGATGCACTCCGCCGTGCGTCGGCGCGCCGGATTACCGCAGTAATCCCGTACTTTGGCTATGCTCGCCAAGACCGTAAACCGGGCCCTCGTACGCCGATTTCAGCGAAATTAGTGGCGAATTTGATCACGGTAGCGGGTGCAAACCGCGTCCTGACCCTTGATTTACACGCGGGCCAGATCCAGGGCTTTTTCGATATCCCGCTCGATAACCTCTATGGTGCACCGGTGCTGGCAAAAGACATAAAAGCCAATTATTCCCTTGAAAATCTGACGATTGTCTCCCCAGACGTGGGCGGCGTGGTGCGTGCCCGTGCGATGGCGAAGCGCTTGGGTGCCGACCTTGCGATCGTCGATAAACGCCGCGAAAGAGCGGGCCATTCCGAGGTGATGAATATCATCGGTGAAGTTGAAAACAAAGATTGCATTATTGTCGATGATATAGTAGATAGCGCGGGCACTTTGTGCAACGCGGCGGAAGCCATCGTGAAACAAGGTGCGAAATCGGTCAGTGCATACGTTACCCACGGGGTACTTTCCGGCAAGGCGCTCGAGCGTGTCAGTGGCTCTGTTCTTAAGGAGCTTGTGGTGACCGATAGTATTAATGCGCGCGACGAAATTAAGAAAATAAAGAATATACGGGTGCTTCCGATTGCACCGCTGATGGCTGAAGCTGTCAAACGCATTTCGGAAGAGACCTCGGTATCAAGCCTATTTGAAGATGTTGCATAAGTAAGGAGACAGACTATGTCAGCGAATGTATTACAAGTGGAAATCCGTAACGATGCCGGCAAAGGCGCAGCACGCGCGGCTCGCCGTGAAGGCAAAGTACCGGCGATCATTTACGGTGCAGGCGAAAAGCAAGTGATGCTGACGCTCAATGCACGTGAACTCGGCAAAGAACTCGCGAAACCGGGCTTCCGCGCGCGCGCGATCGAACTGAAAGCAGGTAAAGAAACCTTCCTGGCACTGCCACGCGAAGTGCAATACCACCCGGTAACGGACGCTCCGGAACACGTGGATTTCCTCCGCCTGAAAAAAGGCGAAGCGGTTCACGTATTCGTGAAAGTGAACTTCATCAATGCGGATAAAGCGCCTGGTATCCGCCGCGGGGGTGTCTTAAACATCGTACGTCACGATGTGGAACTCATCTGCCTTCCGGAAGCTATCCCGACTTCGATCACGGTGGACCTCACGGGTCTCGAGATCGGTCGTTCTGTCCACGCATCTTCTGTAAAGCTGCCGAAAGACGTGAAATACGCGATCTCTACACGTGACTTCACCATCGCGACCGTTGCTGGCCGTATGGCGGAAGAAGTGGAAACCGCGGCTCCGACGGCATCGATTGCAGACGTACAAGCAACCGCGCAGAAAGCTCCAGAAGCTGCTGCTGCAGGTGCTCCGGCTGCTGCAGGCGCGAAAGCTCCGGCTGCGGCTGCAGGTGCGAAAGCTCCGGCTGCTGCTCCGAAAGCGGACGCGAAGAAATAACGAATACGAACGGCGGGAGGTTTTCATGCTGCTGGTGGGTTCTTTTGCCTCCCCGAAAGAGAAGTTCAAGGGCTTGATCACGTCTGGTGAAATCGCAGGCGAGAAGATCCATATCCTGAAACCGCAGACATACATGAACAACTCCGGTACCTCCGTTCAGCTTGCGATGCAGTTCTATAAAGTCGCACCTGCGGATGTGGTGGTGATGTATGACGAGCTTGATCTTCTACCCGGTAAGGTGCGGGTGAAGATCGGTGGTGGTTCGGGCGGCCATAACGGCATAAAAAGCATTGATGCGCATGTGGGTTCCGAGTATAAGCGCGTGCGGATCGGCATCGGTCATCCGGGCGAGAAACATCTGGTACATAACTATGTGCTCGGCGATTTCACCAAGGACGAATCGGTATTGATGGAAAAGATGAATGAGGCGATCGCGGAGGCATTCCCGATTTTGCTGAATGGTGAGGATGCGTCCTTCATGTCGAAGGTGTCTCTCACTTTGAATCCTCCGGCGCCAAAGCCGCCGCGAAAAATAACCGAAGAATCTTCAGGAGTCTGACATGGGTTTTAAATGCGGTATCGTGGGTCTGCCGAACGTCGGCAAATCCACTCTCTTCAACGCACTCACGAGCACGCAGGCAGCACAGGCGGCGAACTATCCGTTCTGCACCATCGAGCCGAACATCGGTCGTGTCGAAGTGCCGGATCCGCGCCTGCATAAACTCGCGGCCATCGCGGGTTCTGCAAAGATCATCCCGACCCAGATCGAGTTCATTGATATCGCCGGCATCGTGAAAGGTGCAAGCAAGGGCGAAGGGCTTGGTAATAAATTTTTATCACATATCCGCGAAGTGGATGCGATCGTGCATGTCGTTCGCTGTTTCGAAGACGGCGATATCACGCACGTCGAGGGGGGCGTCGATCCACTCCGCGATGCGGAGATCATCGAGCTCGAACTCGTGCTCGCCGATTTGGAATCCGTCGAGAAACGTATCCAGAACCTGGCCAAAAAAGCGAAAGGCGGTGATAAAGAATCCATCGAACAGCTCGCATTGCTCGAAGCACTCTTAGTGCCGCTCAAAGCGGGCAAGCCGGCGCGCACGGCGGTGCCGAAAGGTCAGGAGAAGCAGGCAAAAGCGCTGCAACTCATCACGACGAAACCGATGATGTATGTCTGTAACGTGAAAGATCACGAAATCCCGAAAGGCAACGCGCACTCGGATAAAGTGCAGCAGAAAGCGACCACGGAAGGTGCACAAAAAGTCATTATTTGTGCGAAGATCGAAGAAGAGATCGCCAATCTCGGCAGCGACGATGAAAAGAAGGAGTTCCTCGAGAGTCTGGGGCTTTCTGAATCCGGCTTATCGCAGATCATACGCGCGGGTTATAACCTGCTGAATCTCACCACCTTCTTCACCGTGGGCCCGAAAGAGGCGCATGCATGGACGGTGCGTAAGGGTGCCGCCGCTCCGGAAGCGGCAGGGGCCATCCACACCGATTTCGAAAAAGGCTTCATCCGTGCGGAAACGATCGCCTATGACGATTACGTGCAGTTCAACGGCGAAGCCGGTGCGCGCGATGCGGGCAAGCTACGCCTGGAGGGTAAAGACTACATCACACAAGATGGCGATTGCTTCCACTTCCGCTTTAATGTGTAAGTGGTGGTTCCAAGACAAACAAAAAAGGGCGCTCGTGTGAGCGCCCTTTTTTATTTGTGTACGGCTTAAAAAAACTATGCAGCTTTTTTAGCGGTCTTTTTTTCTTTTTTCGGAGCGAGTACCGGTTTGGCACCTGCTTTTTCCAGTTTCTTTTTGATGTCGCGCGCTTTCGGAGAGAGTTTGCTGTTCGCGGTCTTCATCAGGAAATTGTCGAGGCCACCGTTTTTATCCACGGAACGGAGCGTGTTCACTGCAACACGGAGACGGAAGCTCTGGTTCAGGATGTCGCTGATGAACGTCACGTTCTGCAGGTTCGGCAGGAAGCGCTTCAGGCTTTTGCGGTTAGAGTGGGAGACTTGGTGACCCACTTGCAGGGATTTATCAATCAGAATATCGCATACGCGTGACATAGGAACCTACCTTGTATATCTTGCCGCCCTCTTGGGATCCGGCGCTTTAGGAGGCGCATTTCTAGCCAAAAACGGCTGAAGGGTCAAGCTATTTCTTCGCGTCTACGCCGATTGCATCCTTGAGGTGGGCAAACCCGTCGCGCTTGAGTAGTTCCGGTAGCTGGCGGTTGATCTGTGTTACCAATCCAAATCCTTGATAAATAAGGGAAGTGTAGATTTGCACCAAGCTTGCCCCGGCGCGGATCTTCGCGTAGGCATCCGCCGCACTCGAAACACCGCCCAAGCCTACGATCGGGATCGAGCCGCGCGTGAACTTATACATATT
>RGZB01000211.1 GCA_010031735.1 Pseudomonadota bacterium
TACTTGGCAGTAATTCGCACAATGGAGTCAACGCCTTCCTTGTCTTCCAACATGTACCTGAACTTTCGGTTATCGAGAGATGGCATGGTGATGAGACCGCCACGGCGCTTTCCATCGCGAACATAGTTGTTCATAGCCTGAACAAACGGCTGGAGTTCTTCGAAGCCGTCAATCCCCAGTTGCTGGAGCTTGGATCGGAGTTCGATGCATTCTTGCACGCGCTTGGACAGGGACTTCATTGTAGTATACGTTCGGTTTTTTAATGGAACGGAGATTGATGGATCGGAGATTGAGTCCGCGCCCGAAATTTTTTTTTGGGGGGGTGGCGACGAACGAAGATTGCTATTACGATAAAAAATCAAGTGACTATAAAAATGAGACCATGTATGGTAATAAAACTGCGTCATGACCGCTCTAAATGTGATAACGAAAAACGACGAAAAACGACGGCAATCGACGAAAAACGACGGCAATCGACGGCAAGGAAAAATGTGCTGCTTCCTCGGCTAAATAGACCAATCCATATGACATTTTCCAAAGACTATGGGCGCGTATCCACACCCACACTCTATTTGGCAGGCGCAAAAAAATAAACCATTACTACAACATGATACTCATCATCAATGGGTTCGGCGGAAGCACCGAATACATGCGCGACTTTGCCACGCCTTTGAAGCCGGTGATGATAGTCAGCCTGCTTCACGGCGTCAGCCTCGCCCAAGAATGCAGCCGCATCAACGCCATCATCGAGCGCGACTCGCCCACTGCCATCATCGCCTTTTCTACTGGCTGCATCGTCGCGTGCTCGTGCGACCTGCCTACAGGCTGCAGACTCCACGGCGCGCTAGTAAACGAGCCCAGGCCCGACGAGTTGGCGCGAATCGTCTTCGCCAGGTCTATTACGGATCTGCTGACAACGTTGCAGACGTGTCTGTTGGAGCCGGGAGTGAAACCGATGATCGACGTGGTCAAAAGCGGCAGGTGCCGCGTCGACGTTCTCGTCGGTGAAACAGACCCATATCGGCATGTGGCGCATGCCTTGTGTGATGCCGGCGTATCTGTCAAACTCCACAGGATAGCGGGAGGAGATCACCACATGCTGTATCACATGCCGAGCGAATGTGCCGAGAGAGTGAAGATCATCTTGGGTGGATGGTAATGAAATAAAATAGCGGGAGCCGCTATATATGCACCTCATCC
>RGZB01000212.1 GCA_010031735.1 Pseudomonadota bacterium
AATATAAATGCTGCTGGTGGAAGTGGCAGTACGTCTGGTAATTCAAAACTGCTGGAGGAAATAGCAGTAGAGCAGCAGGCGGCGGTGGTGGTTCTGCTAATAATGGTGGCAATGCTGGAACTACAAATGTTGGATATGGTGGAAATGGTGGAGGTGGAACAGCATCTACAATTTTAGGTAATAATTTGGCTGGTGGCGGTGGCGGAGGCGGAGATTCAGATACATGTTGTCCAGGTGCTGGCGGTGGGAATGCTCAAGGAGGAAACAGCACTGGATGTTTTAGTGGTGGAGGTGGATCTGGTAACAGCGGTGGTGGAATTGGAGCATATGGATGGCAGGCATGTGGAAACATAAGAGGTGGAAACAGTACTGCTGGCGCTGCAAATACTGGTAGTGGTGGTGGTGGTGGAGCAAGCAGTCTTGGATTTGGCGGAGGAGCATCTGGTGGTGGATCAGGTATTGTTGCAATTAAATATTCTATAAACTTTGATGCTCCAGTTATTGGAGCAGGTCTAACATATCAAGATATAAGCAGTGGCAATCATAGAATTTATAGATTTAATGCAGGTTCTGGAAATGTGAGTTGGTCATAATGGCGCATTATGCTTTATTGGATGAAAATAATATAGTTTTTAATGTAATAACAGGAATTGATGAAGATCAATTAATTGAAGGTCTTGATCCAGAAACTTGGTATGGAAACTTTCATAGTTGTACATGTAAAAGAGCATCCTATAATACAATTGGCGGAGTTCATTTGCTTGATGGAATTGCATTTAGAAAAAACTATCCAGGAATAGGATATTCATATGATCAGACAAGAGACGCTTTTATAGCACCAAAACCAGAAGATTTTCCATCATGGATTTTAAATGAAGAAAAATGTATTTGGGAACCTCCTGTACCTAAACCATTAGATGCATTTGACGAAGAGGATCCAGTTTCTTATACATGGGATGAAGAAACAGTATCTTGGCAGTTGACTGTTTAAAATATTTAATGTATAATTAAAACAAACGGGGGTAGTTAAAAATGCAAATAATTAAATTTACAGATACTATTGGGGTACCAGAAGAATATAAACCAGTACCCGCTTCAAAAATAATTCCTGATTGGTATAAGAATTTAGAGTCTTATATTGGTGGAGAAAAAAGACCAGATGGAAATGCAATGACTACGGCAACAGCAAAACGCTGTATG
>RGZB01000213.1 GCA_010031735.1 Pseudomonadota bacterium
CCACCAGCATCGAGCGAAGCGATGTCGAGCAAATCGTTGATCTTGCCGAGCAGCGAGCTGCCGGATTCGTGAATATGGCCCGCATAGGCGTTGTAAGTCGGGTTTTCGAGTTCGCCGAACACGCCTTCTTTCATCATCTCCGAGAAACCCATGATGGCGTTGAGCGGCGTGCGCAGCTCGTGACTCATGGAGGAGAGGAATGCTTCGCGCGAGCGATCGCTGACGGCGAGTGCGGCTTCGAGTTCTTTAACACGGTTCTGCAGCGTGTCGAGGCGGGGAAGGGTATCGAGGAAGGCAACGAAGGCGGTGGCGGTGCGGGGTACGGCAGTTTCCCGGCCAACCGCTGCAGGTGGCGCAACAGGTACAGTAGCAGCCTGTTTCTTCTCTTCCGCTAACCGGTAAAACTCACGCGTAAATTCTAGCCAGAACATGTCACACCATTACGTACGGGGTTACTTCAGCATTCCTTGAAGTAATACGTGCATAACGTTGGCAAACCAGTGATTTTAAATAGAAAGCGCTGTGGATAACTATTCCGCCACGGGTTGCGGCAGAGTTGCCACAATCCGTTAAGCGGCGAGCATCGCCGATGAAAATCTGCGGCACGGTGCGGCGACCGCCTGCCTTGGCGATCATCTTCTCGCGCTCGGCATCGTCCTCGACATTGATCTCGGTATAGGCGACGCCCTTGCGCTTCAGCAGGCCTTTGGCGCGGACGCAGTAGGGGCAGTAACTGGTGGAGTAAACGGTGATAGTGGGCATGGTTGTTCCTTTGCGGTAGTTCATGGTACGTTGTTCGTGGGATTTTAAAACCGGCAAGCCTCAATAGGCAAACCGAAAGAATAGCGCGCATCGTACGGTCGGGCTGCTAAGAAGGTAAGTGGTATCCAAATCATACCTGTCCACCGCATTGGTACACCAACCATAACGCCGAGCGATCACTTTGCCGCGTCCTGGCATACCGTCATCACTTTTTGTATCAAGGTTCCATGCTTCTTCTGGTGTCAGCGCAAGTTCGTAGGCCGCTAAGTTTGCGAAGTAATTGCCAAATTTAAAAACATTGCCGTAGTCCATATGAAAAACGGTGCTGCTTCCATACACTCCCGACGAGTCTGTAGCCCATCCCGCTTTTTTGAAGCGGGAGGCAGGAGCATTCGAGCCCCAAATGGCATCGTTACTTCCTGCAGCGCCCTCAACGC
>RGZB01000214.1 GCA_010031735.1 Pseudomonadota bacterium
GCATTCATCGGTGGCGGCGAGAACAACACTGCTTCGGGCGACAGGTCCTCCGTAGTCGGCGGCATGAACAACGTGGCCGAGGGCGAATCGTCCTTGTGCGCGGGCAAGGCGAACACGGCCTCCGGAACCAACTCCGTGGCCATCGGCAAAGACTCGGTCGCCTCGTTGCCATCCCAAGTCGCCATCTCTTCGGGCAAGTTCAAATCTCCCGGCGACTCCCAGACATGCATATACCAGCTCAGGGTGCAGACCACATCTTCTTCGGACATCCTTATGGGCCTTGACGGCGTGGCCGATTCGTCCAATTACCTAGAGGTTCCTCCTGGTACTGTATGGTTTTTTGAGGTCTCCGCGAGTGCCTACGACGTCACCTCTGTCGCGGCGGCCACCTGGAAGTTCCGGGGCGGCATAAAGAACGACTCCGAGTTCGCCTTCGTCGGTACGCCCTCGTCAGAATCTTGGAAGGATAGCGAATGGGACAGTTCTGCCGACTTGACCTTGGAGGCAGGGTCAGAATCACAACCATCGGGCCTGTGCCTCGTCGCAACTGGCGTAGAAGGAAAGAACATCTACTGGACAGCTACCGTGACCACTACGGAGCTGAAGCCGAAGCCTCCGCTTACGTCCGACATGTTCGTGGATGTGACGGCAGATGCCCAGATAACCTCGCTTGAAGTGTCCATAGACGGTTCGTCCGAATCGTTGTTTCCTGCCTTTGACACAGATATTCAGGATTACTGCATCCATTCGTTCGCCAACGGCACCGATTCCTACACACTCACCATAAACGGAAACACAACGACAGGCACGATTGACGTGAACAAGGCATTGCACGTCATGTATGGTGCACAGGAGTATTTCATAAGGGTCTTGCCGACCGACCTGCTGATTCCCACACTCGTCACGAAGACCTCAGGGTACGTGCCGGGCTATTACTTGTGTTCTCTTCACGAAGCCACGGGCGGGAGTTACTTCGCGGCGTTCAACGAGAACCTCGTCCCAGTCTGGTACACGCACGACGACCGGAACAGCACCTTCGCCCTGCTCTGCACGGTACCCAACAAGCTTGTCCTTCACACGGGGTCGCTTTCCACTCGTTACGCCGTGGAACTCGGCATGAATGAGATGACGGCCACCAACTACACGATGCAGAACGAGGAGACGAACTCAAACCCAATCTGGGAGTGCCACGAGTCGCA
>RGZB01000215.1 GCA_010031735.1 Pseudomonadota bacterium
AGCGACGGCATCGCCACGTTTCAAAAATCGCCATTCGACATGGTGGTAACAGATTTGAAAATGGAGGCCATGGACGGCATCGAGGTCGTGAAACGCATTCGAAGCCATCAACCAGATGCCGTCGTGATGGTTGTCAGCGGATTCGGCACCATTGAAACGGCTGTTGCGGCGATGCGTGAAGGCGCGTTCGACTTTATCGAGAAACCTTTTTCTCCCGAGGTGCTACGCGCCAAGGTGGAAAAAGGTCTCGAAGTGGCGTCGACTCGAAAAACGGTCCTGCGTTTGTCGGCGGAAAATGAAGCGCTCCAAACGGATGTGAAACGTCAAAAAGGCACACAATTGGTGGGAACCAGCGAACCCATCGCGCAATTGCTGGACACCGTGCAGAAAGCGGCTGCGACCTCCGCAACCGTGCACATTCATGGAGAAAGCGGCACTGGAAAAGAATTAATCGCACGCATGGTGCACAACTTGTCCCCTCGCAGTCATGGCCCTTTTGTCGTGGTGCACTGTGCGGCGCTGGCCGAATCGCTTCTCGAAAGCGAACTGTTCGGACATGAGAAGGGCTCCTTTACGGGAGCCTCCAAACGCAAATTGGGGCGCTTTGAATTGGCGGACGGTGGCACGATTTTTCTGGACGAAATTGGAGACATTTCTCCTTCGACACAAACGAAACTTTTGCGCGTTCTTCAGGAACGAGAAATTCAACGTGTCGGAGGTGAAGAGACGCTGAAGGTGGATGTACGCGTTTTGTCCGCCACTCATCGCGATTTGAAAAAAGAAGTGGAAAGCGGACGGTTTCGTGAAGACTTATTCTACCGTCTCCACATCGTTCCTCTTCATGTGCCTGCGCTTCGAGAACGTCCGGAGGATCTCCAGGAGCTTGCAGTTCACTTTATTCAGAAACACGCGCCTAAAATGAACCCACGCGTCAAAGGCATTTCCAAAAATGCCGTGTATGCTCTCGAACGCTACGCATGGCCTGGAAACGTGCGTGAGTTGGAAAATGTCATCGAACAGACGATTGTGTTCGCCGAGAGCGACGAAATCCAAGAAGCGGATCTCCCTGTGTTTCTTCAGTCGCTGCCAGCCCCCCACTCTGAACGCCTTCCGGTGCTCCGAGGCGATCGCCCACTGCCGGACGTTCTCGATAACATCGAACGCCAATTGG
>RGZB01000216.1 GCA_010031735.1 Pseudomonadota bacterium
GCGCCGCCCATCGACGGATCACCGCCGGGGGGTACCAGTGCAGCCTTTTCAAACTGCTGCCGAGCCAACGACATAAGATACGCATTAACGGCCATGAGACTTCTCCTGTATTTATTTATCTTCCACAATGTGTACCGGGGTGTCTACGCCAATTTCGCCACGGCGGTACGCGGCGACAGCGTCCCGTTTGCTGCGGAACACTCGTGGCTTTGATTTGTTGTTAATTCTACTCGATGCGAGGTACAAACCCGTCTGATAATCCTTATTGGGGACGTAATGAGCCTTAAAACTGGCCGTACTGAACAGGTTTTTACTTGGCAACATTTTATCAAGTGCTTCTTTTGCCGCCTCTGGGGTGCTCGGCACGTGATACTGCATGGCGTCGCCGTCAAAGTCGGCACCGAAGCCCTTGGTGATGACCGGATTGACCTCCATCACCTTATTTTTAGTGAGTCTGGGCTTAAACGCCATGACGCCGTAACGGTGTAAGACCGGAGCACGGTTAATCACAATCGGGCGCGAGTTCATTTGCGTGTTTAACTCGTCAAACGCCACTTTGTTCTTTTGCTCGACGGCCTCAAGGGCTTGCATCCGGGCCATGCCGCGACGAACCAGGCCCCGAACAATAAACGGCTTGTAAATTTCGAACGCTTTTTCTTCGGGCAACGCCACTTCGTCCATATCCAGGTCCGAATTCGGCGTAATGACAGCACGGCCGACTAAATCGACTGTGCTGGAGAGCAATTTTCGCTGCATCGTGCCAAACTTGGGGCTGTCGCCGAAGATCTTGGCAAGAAAACCCTGGACGTTGCGTTCAACGTTTTTGGGGTTGCTGGGTGCCCCGAGGCCGGTCACGGCTTTCATGGCGTTGTACACGCTCACGCGCTCGTCGCCGTAGTCAGACAAAGCCCCGGCAGCCTCTTTTAGCGTCTGGTTCGCGTCAAACAGTTCTTTGTAGAGGTAATTCGGGTTATCAACGAGCGGTAGTTTTTTCGGCCCCATCGTAGACACTGGGCGGAACGACGGCGGAATGACCGGCATCGCATTGAGCATCCAGTCTTTGGGGTGCACGCCCGTCGTCTCGGCAGACTTTAAAAACCCGAGCCGCCGAACGGCCAAATCACGCACCGTCTTGCGGCCAGACTTAATGTCTTCGCGGGCTTGTTCGAT
>RGZB01000217.1 GCA_010031735.1 Pseudomonadota bacterium
CAACACGCAAACCACGTCGCGCACCATCTCCCCCACCATCCGCTATGGGCTGGTGGGCACCGGCATGATGGGGGTGGAGCACCTGCGCAACCTGGCCATCACGCCGGGGGCGGTGGTCACCGCCATCGCCGACCCGGTGGCCGCGTCGCTGGGGTGGGCGCGCGAGGTGCTGGGGGCGCGCGCCGCCGAGGTGGCGGCCTTCCCCGACGCGGCGTCGCTGGCCGCCAGCGGACTGGTGGACGCCGTGGTGGTGGCCTCCCCCAACCACACGCACCGCGCGGTGCTGCCGCCGCTGTTCGACGCGGGGGTGCACATCCTGTGCGAGAAGCCGCTGGCCACCACGGTGGAGGACGCACAGTGGATTGCCGATCGGTCGTCGCGGCACCCGGCCGTGGTGTGGACGGCGATGGAGTACCGCTACATGCCCCCGGCCGCCGAGTTCATTCGGCAGGTGCACGACGGGCGCGTGGGGACGCTGCGCATGCTCACGCTGCGCGAGCACCGCTTCCCCTTCCTGCAGAAGGTGGGCGACTGGAACCGCTTCGCCGCCAACACCGGCGGCACCATGGTGGAGAAGTGCTGCCACTTCTTCGACCTCATGCGCCTGATCGTGCAGAGCGAGCCGGTGCGCGTGTTCTGCAGCGGCGCCATGGACGTGAACCACCGGGACGAGCGCTACGACGGCCGGCGCCCCGACATCCTGGACAACAGCTACACCACGGTGGAGTTCGCCAACGGCGTGCGTGCCATGCTGGAGCTGTGCATGTTTGCCGATGGGGCTGAGCACCAGGAGGTGTTCACCGCGGTGGGGGACGCGGCGCGGCTGGAGTGCCTGGTCCCCCCCGGCGACCTGGTGTTCAGCCCGCGCACGGGGTACGGCAACCCCAAGCACCCTGAACGTACCCACGTGCCGGTGGACCCCGAGGCACTGGCGGCGGGAACGCACCACGGCGCCACCTGGTACCAGCACCAGCGCTTTGCGGCCGCGGTGCGCGGCGAGGGGCCGGTTGAGGTCACCGCGCTGGACGGGGTGCGTGCCGTGGCCATGGGCGTCGCGGCGGAGGTGAGTGCGAGCGAGCACCGGGTGGTGCTGATGGAGGAGGTGCTGCCGAGGGGGTGGTGATCAGTCTCGATAGGTATGAGGGGGAAGACGAAGGCCTCAGGACCGAG
>RGZB01000218.1 GCA_010031735.1 Pseudomonadota bacterium
GCGCAGGCATCGTCGCCGCGTATATCCACGGAAACAAGAAGATGGGCGTGCTGCTGGAACTGTCCTGCGAAACAGACTTCGTAGCCCAGAACGAGGAATTCGTATCCGCCGCAAACCAGGTTGCCATGCACATCGGTGCCATGGAACCAGCCGATATCGAAGCGCTTATGGAACAGCCATTCATCATGAACCCAGAGCTGACCGTCAAGCAGGTCATCGACGGACTGGTTCAAAAGACCGGTGAACGCGTTGAAATCGGGCGCTTTGTACGGTATACTATCTAAGTATGATTTACATCATCCTTGTCATCGTAGGGGTAATCGGTGTCAGCGTCACCCTCTGGATGAGCCACCCACGATTGCAGCTGGATCACGTTCCTCACGGGGATCCGTGGTATGTACTGCACCCTGAGAACTTCGAGTCAGGATTTATCCAATATGGACGATCAGTGCTCAGGTTCTGGATCAAGAAAACCCGCCCGAAAACGGTGCCGATCTAGATGCAGGATATCACGCCAGCCACCCCAGCCTCGGTGCAGATGATCCAGTCCTACGGCCCGGCCGGATTCCGTATCGCGGGGGTGGATTACGCAGGCAGCGTCCTTATCACCGCCCTGAGCACCACGAATGTCACTGTGACCGAGCTAAATGCACTCAGTATCGACGATTTTAACCGTCTATGGACACTCGACCCGCCGCTGGAAGTGCTGCTGGTCGGCACCGGCGCTACACATGATGTGCTCGACCCATCCCTGCGCACCGCCCTCAAAGCCCATGGTGTGGGTGTTGATGCCATGGCTACCGGTGCCGCCGCCCGGACCTTCAACGTGCTATTAAGCGAAGAACGCCGTGTTGCAACATTGTTGCTTTTGCCCTTGGCCCATTAATAAAAACTTAATAAATTCGGGCTATGCTGACACCTTAATGCAGGATGAGGACGCCGTGCCCAAGCTCACGAAAGAAGCTATTGCGCAAAATATTTTGACTAACATGAAGCTCGCTGACCAAGTCGGGTTAGCGAAGCTCGGTATCAGCTGGTAAGCTAGCAATATTGATAAAGCGGATGGCAAGGCCGACGGCTCTACCAATCTTGGTAAGATCGCCGAGTTTTTGTCTAAACACATCGCCAGCACCAAAGGCCCCAACCCTACCGAAATGGCATTTCTCGTGT
>RGZB01000219.1 GCA_010031735.1 Pseudomonadota bacterium
AAACGAGAACCGCAGGATACTCCGGACGCTTATCGTCGGCCCTTCGGCGGTTGTTTATAACTGGAGGGACGAGATCAAGAAGTACACGAAGATTCCCTTAGAGAAGGTATTCGTGCTTCAGGGGTCGGTAGCGAATCGAATTCAGATGATCAAGGTACTCCCTAAAGATAGCATTTTCATTACGAATTATGAGGCATTCGCAAACGGCAAGTTTGTCGAGGCGTTTATGTTTTGCCCTCCTGAATTTATGATCCTTGATGAAAGCCACCGGGTCAAAGGGCATTCGGCGCTTAGGACGAAGGCGCTCTTTAAGATTTCCGATCAGATGAATAACTATCCTGTTAAGTACCGGATGATTCTGACGGGAACTCCGGTGCTGAATAATGAAATGGACCTTTTTGCACAGTACCGCATTTTGGACGGGGGCAAGCGGCTTGGAAAGAACTTCTTCGAGTTTCGGGCGAAGTATTTCGAGGATAAGAACAGGTTCATGCCGAAGCACACACACTTTCCCAAGTGGATTCCGAGGCAGACCGCGAAGGACATTCTAAAAGGGCTTATTTCGCAGATTAGCATTCATGCTTCTAAGGATGAGTGCTTGGATCTTCCGCCGCTCGTGCGCGTTACGGTTCCCGTGGACATGGGAGCGGCGCAGAAGAAAGCGTACCAGGACATGAAGAGCGACTTCTTGGCAGTATGCAAGGAAGGCGTTGCGGTGGCGACTCTTGCGATTACGAAGGCTCTTCGGATGCAGCAGATTCTATCGGGATTTTTGAAACTCGAAGATGGGACAATCCACCGATTCGACGAGAACCCGAGAGCGGCGGCTCTGGAGGATTTGCTTGAGGACATTACGCCTAAGCACAAGGTCATTGTCTGGTCGATCTTTCACGAAGATCACGAAGTCGTGCGGACGATCTGTAAGAAGATGAAGATTGATTACGCAGAACTGACGGGAGAGATCAAGGACAAACAGCAGCAGATTGAGCGGTTTCAGACAGAAGAAAAGTGCCGGGTGATGATTGCATCTCAAGCGGCGGGTGGAACCGGCGTAAATTTGACGGAAGCATCTTATATGATCTATTATAGTCGGGGATATTCGCTTGAGCATGATATGCAGTCGGAAGCGCGCGCGTATCGTGGGGGGTCGGAGAAGCATAAGAGCATTA
>RGZB01000220.1 GCA_010031735.1 Pseudomonadota bacterium
GTTCATGTCGATGGTCACAGTTTTCATTTCGCTTTCCTCGCACTGATCCGAAAATCCCTGTACCCCTTCCGCTCATACGAAACGGACGCAGGCCCGACCACACCGGCACTGATGACAAACCCATCGCCCGCGACCTTTTCGTGGTCGCCGATGAGTGTCAGCAGTTCAGCCTTGATCGCCTGACGCTTGGCTTCCATCGCGTTCGCCTCAGCGCCCAGCCTGCGATACTCCATCGCCAGACTCGCCATCTTCGCGTCACCCAGCGCATCCATCATCGTCCCCGGTCGAACGTGCTGGTGCAGTTGGCGAATCACTTCCGCGTCACGCTCAAACGACGGCTCAGGCGGATTCTTGCTGTCCACGCGCGTCCAAAAATCCATCACGCGGGAAGTGATCGCACGCCCAATCTCAGGGATATAGTCACGCCGCAGGATGTGTGTCTTGTTGCCCCCGACCAGCACGGCGATGCAGCCCCACGAATACGCACTCAAGAGCATCTGCTGCTGCAACTGGAACTCGATGTGCATCGGTGCCTCGAACGAGTCGGATTCTTCGTCGTAAGCCCACTCATTCCTGAAAATCAAACCATCAACGTTCTTGATCTCAAGAATTCCCGGCTCGCTTACGCCCTTACCCGACACGATCTCGAAGTCGAACGACGCGCCCAGCCGCAGCCGAGGGTCACGCATGTACTCGTCTTTCTTCCGCACCACCCAGCCCTGATCCTCAGCCACGCCAGCAGCGATCGAGTCTTGCAGCCGCGTCCCCCACAGCATCCGCTCGTTCGGAGTGAATGAATCATCCAGCGAACCAGACTTCGCGTGAAACAATTCGTACTCCGTAATTCGCGGATGCTTACCAAACAGTGCCGCAATCTCCGTCGATGTCACGTCATGCTTCCGTCGCTCCAGCCACCTTTCCCTGTCGTCAAACCCAAAAGTCTGAATCCCTGTCGCCACCATGAAATGCCCCTTGTGTTGATCCACGAATCGCAGACAGATAATCAAACAGTGTTGCAATAATATGAACACCGTGAAAATCTGTCAAGGGCACATCAAACAAAATTTTATTTCATGATCGGGTCGCCAGCACCGGGCACGCCCATTCGATTTTCGCAGCCGGGAAGTGCATTTCCAAACA
>RGZB01000023.1 GCA_010031735.1 Pseudomonadota bacterium
TATATCGAAAAGCGGATATGAGCGTAGAGGAAAAGGTCCGCGCCTTACCGGCGCTGCGTGCCATCATCGAAGCGCATAACCTAAGTGCCGATAAGCGCCTCGGCCAACATTTTATCCACGATCTGAATCTGACCGGCAGGGTTGCACGCGCGGCGGGCGATCTTTCCACCTGCACCGTGATGGAAGTCGGCCCTGGCCCCGGCGCCCTCACCCGCGCACTCTTACTTTCCGGTACGAAAGATCTGGTCGCGGTGGAATACGATGCCCGTTGCGTCGGCGCACTCTATTCACTGGTGGATGCCGCAGGTGGTAGCTTCAAACTGATCCACGGCGACGCGCTCAATTTCGATGAATCCACCATCGTGGGTGCCGGTAAAAAACTGAAGATCGTCGCAAACCTGCCCTATAACGTCGGCACGGTGCTCTTGTTCAAATGGCTGGAAAGCGCCGCGCCGATCGAAAGCATGACGCTCATGTTCCAGAAGGAGGTGGTCGACCGCATGATTGCCGAACCCGGTAGTAAGGCGTATGGTCGTCTTGCCGTGATGGCGCAGTGGCGCTGTAAGGTCGCGCATAATTTCGATATCCCGCCGCAAGCCTTCGTGCCCCCGCCGAAAGTGAACTCGAGCGTCGTGACCCTCTATCCTCTACCGAACAAAGACATGAAACTATACAAAGACTTAGAGATCGTGTGCCGCACACTCTTCAATCAACGTCGCAAGAAAATCAGCACAAGCCTGAAGCAGATCACTTCGGATGGCGCACGCATCTTGGAAGCGGCAGGGATTAATCCAGATTCACGTCCGGAGATAATACCGGTGGACGCTTTCGAGCGACTTGTCCGTGTCCTTCATCCATCACGCTACGCAGCATGATCCAGGCCATAAAGCCTGCACTCACCCACCATTCCTGCCACATGCTATACGCGAGCGAGTCGATCACCAGGTAGCTGAGGAGCGTCGCCACGGCAACGGATTGATACGGCAGTTCGAGTTTGCTGTTCCTGATCTTGCTGAAGGCAGCGATCACCAGTGCTACCACCATCAACGTGCCCGGAAGCCCTGTTTCCAATAATATCTGCATCGAGAAGTTGTGCGGATGTGAGGGCAGCATCTCCCGCATGTCGCCCGGGCCGAAATAGATCGTATCATGCGCACCCGGAATATTCGGCGCACTATGGAAGCCCCAACCGATGCCCGGCGCTTCCGCGATCTTGCCGGCCACGAAGTTCCAGATATAGATGCGGTGTTCCGCGCTTGGCGGTAGTACATGCATATCCGAGATATTGAAGGGATCGATATGGTAGACGATATACGGTGTAGCCAGGATGACCGCGACCGTCATCCACATGAGCAAGCGGTTGAAGTGCCCGCGTGTCAGTTGGCAGAACAGGCATACGAACGTGCTCACCACAAATGCAAGACCCCCCGCCATACTGGAGAGATGCGCGATGACTAAAAGCACGATCACCCACTGCACGAGCATCCCGTCGATACCGGAAAGCCAGCGCATGATGCGCGATTCACGCTCCAGGTTGCGGATGGAAAGTACGAACGCCCAGTAGCACAGCACCAGGAACGTCACACCACGGTTCATATAATCGAAATGATAGACCTGGCCTTTGCTGCCTGCCATCAACGAAAGTCTGAGATGGTGGCCGATGAAGCCATCCGTGATGAGTTCAGAGGTGAACAATATCAACGCCAGCACATAACTCCACACGATGACCCAACTCATGGCGATCCGCTGCTCATGGTTGAACTTCGTGCAGCATTTCGCCGCGATGATACCGAGCGTGATGATCGCCGCATCCTTGAGCCACAGGCTTGATGCATTGAGCGTATCCGGTGTCCAGAGGAGCGTGATCGCGGACCAGAAGAACAAGAGCGCGAAGAGTTGGCTGACGCCATCCCAGAAATAGCCTTGGCGTTTGTGGGGCACTTCCATAAGGGCGATCGGGAACGTCAGCAGGATCATGATCGGTGTGAGGGCAAGGCCGGAGAAAACCGAAACCGGAAGCGCGATGAAATAAACCAGCAGCAGGTTCTTAAATATCCATGAGTGCATCGATATCATAGCCTGCTCCCTATCACCCTATCAGGCTTCCCACGAACTCGGCCAGGCCTTGCTGGCGATCGCGCTTCTGCCGCTCGGCATCGATGATGCTGAGCAGGTGTTTCAAACTTTCATCAAGATCGTGGTTCACGATCACATAGTCGTAGATATACCAGTGGCTGATCTCGTGGCTCGCTTTGGCCATACGGCCTTTGACCACCTCTTCCGAATCCTGCGCACGGCCACGAAGCCTGCGCTCGAGTTCTTGCATCGTCGGCGGCAGGATGAAGATCGTCACCACATCAAGACGCGCACGCGCAAGCAATTGTTGCGTACCCTGCCAGTCGATATCGAACAGCACATCCGTGCCTTTCTCGAGCGATTCGAACACCGGCTTTTCCGGTGTGCCGTACGAATTACCGAACACTTCGGCGCATTCTAGGAATTCGCCGTTCGTCACCATCTCGGCGAATTTCTGTTTGCTGACGAAATAATAATCCACGGCATCCTTCTCCCCCGGGCGCTTGGCACGCGTGGTCGCGGAAATCGACATACGGAGTTTCTTATCCTGCTCAAGTAACATACGCGAAAGCGTAGTCTTACCAGCACCGGAAGGCGAAGAAAGTACCACCATGAAGCCTTTGCGGTGGATCGGAACCTGATTCTTTTTTGCCTGCGCCATAGTCTTTTTAATCGGTGTGGCCAAATATTGTTCCATCATTTATAAACGAAACATCAAGGAGTTACAAACGTGAAATCACCCAAGACCATTCTCATTACCGGCGCGACCAGCGGAATCGGCTACGCTCTTGCGGCGGCGTATGCTGCCGAAGGAATCACGCTACTGCTCTCAGGCAGGAATACCGCCAAATTGCGCGAGATCGAGGAGCGGTGCAAAGCAAAGGGTGCACGCGTGATACCAAAGATGCTCGATGTGACCGATGCCGGCGGTATGGCCGCATGGATCGCCGCGGAAGATGTAAGGAACCCGATCGACCTCGTCATTGCAAATGCCGGGATTTCTGCGGGAACCGGCGGTAAGGACATGATGAGTGGTGAAAATGAATCACAGTCCAAACTTTTATTCGCGGTGAATGTGGGCGGGGTGCTGAACACCGTGCACCCGCTGATCCCGCTGATGGAAAAGCGTAAGCGCGGCCAGATCGCGATCGTCAGTTCCCTCGCGGGCTTCCGCTCCCTGCCCGGCGCCCCCTCCTACTCCGCCACCAAAGCCGCGGTGCGGTATTATGGCGAAGCGCTCCGCGGTGCGCTTAAACCTGTGGGTGTGGAGGTTTCCGTCATCTGCCCGGGTTATATCAAAACCCCGATGACCGATGTGAATGATTACTTCATGCCGTTTCTGATGGGTGCCGATAAGGCCGCGCGCATCATCAAGCGCAGGTTAGAAAAGAACCCGGCACGCCTGGCGTTTCCGTGGCCGATGTATGCCGTCGTGCGTCTGATGGAGATATTGCCGTTCTGGCTAACCGAACCGCTGTTCGATCGCCTGCCGAAGAAATCCGCGGTGAATCCGGATAATGCCTAAGCGGATTTCTTTTTGAACAGCCACGGTGTGACCGCGCTGTTCTTCTGCTCGAACTGATCGATCTTGCCTTGGAATTCAAGCGTGAGGCCGATGTCATCGAGACCATTGATCAGGCAGTTCTTGCGGAAACTATCCACATCGAATTTATAGGATTTGTTCTTCGCACGCACTTGCTGTTGCTCGAGATCGACCGTGATCTCCGCTTTCTCTTTCGCGGCTTCCATCAACTCATCGACAGCCGCTTGCGGCAGTTTCACCGGCAGTATGCCATTCTTGAAACAGTTGTTGTAGAAGATGTCGGCAAAGCTCGTCGCGATCACGGAACGGATACCGAAATCGAGAAGCGCCCACGGTGCATGCTCACGCGAGGAACCACAACCGAAGTTATCGCCGGAAACGAGGATCTGTGCTTTGGTATAAGGCTCTTGATGCAGCACGAAATCGTCGATGCGTTTACCCTTCACATCGTAGCGCATCTCATAGAAAAGCCCTTCGCCGAGTCCCGTACGTTTAATCGTTTTCAGGAACTGCTTCGGGATGATCATATCCGTATCGACGTTCTGAATCGGAAGGGGTGCCGCAATAGCGGTGAGCTTCGTGAATTTCTGCATATATATCCTATGGGTGTGAGAGCCGAGTTATAACGAATTTACGGCGGATTTTCTACTCAAAAACGCTAGGCGTTTCGGCCGATACCAATGATATTCGTGGATAAGGGTGCGTTTTTGGCGCGTACGCGGCCGAATTCGGCCGCCAATTCCAACCGGCGCCAGAAACGGAAGAATCCACATAGCCACCAATAAGGCTTTGTAATATAGGATATTCTCCACTTAAAGGGATCCGCATCCTCAACACGGATGTCGCCAAATCCTGCATTATGCAGCACGAAATCCAAACTATGTTCGGTAAAAGCGGTTTCATGCGTCCAGTCCGCAAAAAAGTGCGGTGCCGCAACGATCGAATTCGCATTCGGTACACGGCAAAGGAACGTTCCGCCACTTTTCAGTGCCTCGCGTATGGCAGATAACGTGGCTATCTGCTGTTGTTTAGGGATATGCTCGATCACATCCACAGCCGTGATGAAATCAAACTGCCCTTTTCTGGCAGCAAGCCATGCGAGCGTGTGTTCTGTCGGCACGTATTCGGCCGTAAAACCACGTTTCAATGTAGATGCCAGCTGTCCCTGATTGGCATCAATGCCAACGGCTGCAACGAAACCCGCGGAACGGAATGCACCCAACATAAAACCCATACCGCAGCCGATATCCAGGATCTTGGCACTTTTATCCTGTGGCCAGTAACGCGAGAGCCATTTTGCAGATTCAGCGGAAGTAGCGTGGAAGTGTTCATCACTCTCATCATGCCACCAGCGGTAATGCCGATTATAATCGAGTTCTTTTATCATGCCTGCACATCCTCACACGTCTTGTACTGCGGTGCAACCGGAATGTCAGAGCATCCATTTCCTGTTTTTCTCTTTCCTGCGCCTGATGCAATAAAGCACATACCCTGCTGGCAAGTATAGCAGGTAATGGCGGCAAGAACGCAGGATGGTTGCCGCGGGCCAATGACTCACTGTCAAGAAGTCCTTCAGTATGAAACGGCGGAACATCTGTTGTAGGTTAAACACCGGGGCAAGTTCATGATAGATCAGATGTGCAGGGTCATCCGCATGGGGATAGCTGCCATAAACCACGGCTTCTTGCGTAGTAGGCTCCAAGAAAAAGCGCGAGAATGTAAGCGAAGAAACGATCTTTATCTCTGCTGCCAGCGTATCGAGCGGCAATGGATAGCCTTTCGTCATATTGGCGAATATACGTGCATACGATTCAATGACTGATTGCTGGACAGGTAAACCCCACTCCAGTCCTTCTTTGTTCTTTTCACTGGAAAGCCGCACGAAATTCGGCGCATCCTTGTCGTAGGCTTTTACTGACCCATGATCCGCAGCGGTGAATAATTCAACCAGTCCGGTGATCATCGCACGCGCATTCCGACTGTAGCAACGCGTCCCGCCTGCACGTGCATCCGGCTGCCTCCGCAGATACACATAAAAACCCGTACAGGTAAATACATGCCCTGGCTTTGCCTTGCGTATCGCATCGGTCAGGAATACCTGCACATTACCTACCCATCCCGTATCGACCACGCCTAGATGCGCCTGATCGAAGATACCCACCGTCTCAAAATAGGCTGCCATGGCGGCACGTTGCGCACGCGATTTTTCCTGCATAATGGTAAGAAGCGGGCTTTTTTTAAGCGCCGCCGCAAGAGACCTGGCATCCTTCCATGTATATTGATAACCCGGGGTGTTGGTAATGCCCACACTCTCCACCAATGCTTCGAAAGCATCGACCGGCAGGTTTAAAAGTGCAGCGGCCCCTTTCAAGGTTTTTTTCCGGATCCCGCGCACGAAGATATCCTCATAATGGGGATCATCGACATCCAGTGCCGGTAGGAATAAGGATTGCCGTGAACCATAGAAATAATGGGCGCTCACCGGGATGTTCAGTTGCTTTGCAAGTATGTCTGCCACACGCGTCATGATCTGCCCGTCACGTGCCATGAAGTAGAGATGTTTGATACCCAACCTCTGCGCTTCAATGAGCACCCACAACACATAACTCACCACGAAAGGTCCCGCGACACTTGCTGAGACTTCCACGATCGTCGATTGTGCGGGACTCTCTTCCGGCACCGAAAGCCTGACCGCACGCGAGGTGCCTGCCGCGATACTGCGCACGACATGCGATACTTGTTCCAGCTCGGTGATCGCTTGCTCATAACGGTTGAGTTCATGCTTCTCAAAGAGCTTCGCGCGTACGCGCTTGGTCATCGGCATCGCAAGATCGCTCCAGGGATTATCGCCTTGATGCAGGATGCGGCGCGCGGGCACACCGGTTTTATCCATGAGCACTTGGAATAACTTAGACGTACTCTTCTGCGCACCCTGTGTGGAGGAGACGAGCAGTAAGTCACCTTCTTTATAGAAACCATGCGCGATGATGGCGCGCTTGATGATCTCTTCCGGCAGATACATATCGGAGAGGAATGCGATTTTTTTGCCCGCGCGGCGTGCAGCATCGATCGGCACACGCATGTAATCCACCAGCTGCCAAATGGACTCTTCAGTCTTGCATTCGATCGCCATCGCTTTCGTTTTAAAGGACGTATCGAAACGACCATCCATCATCTCATAGATTTCCTGCAGGGTGATTTCCCTGCCTGCATGCTTCACGCGCGCCTCACGCTCGGCACCATAACGTATCTCACGCCACTTCGCGGGCGTGATATCGTGCGGGAGTATCTCTTTCATCTGCCACGCGATCACTTCGTAGAGATCGTTCGGTGTGACAACCGGTCGGATGATGAGTGTCTCGAACACATCCAGGCTGATGAGATCGATATCGTCGAGTTGCCACTGCCGCTGGAAGCGGTTCATGCATAAAGCGGCACTGATCAATAACTTTCGGCGCATATTTATCCATACCACGAATTGGTATCAGGACATAGAAGCAAGCGCCGCGGCCACTAAAAATAATACGTAACTGATGCTGTAAAACGTATTCACCCAGGATAAGGGATTTTTGTAATGGAAGAACAATAAGGACACTACGAACAGCAGTGCATACATCCCTAGAGATATCTCGACCCAAGCGTTGATCGCCTTGTAGACTTTCGGATCGAGCTTCAGCTTACGCGTGGCCTGTATATCATGCTCCCGCTGATACTCCGCATATTTTTGTTTGTAGTTGGGGTCGCCGAATTTGAGCGGCGCTACGATATAGAACGAATGGCGATTGGCATAATGGTGTGCGTCTTCATCCAGGAACTTCCATCCTAGCCAGTGCAGTACCGAGCCGAACATGCCGAACAAAACCAGCGCGAACACAACGCGGTTCACAGGTTTTCGGAGTTGGCGGTAGCGATTAACGAAACTTATCATTCACTATCTGCATTTTTCTGCATATGCCGCTTTTGCGTTTGTAATAAGTGCGTGAGGTTGAGATTGTTGTGCAATCATGCTTATGGTAGTGCAGTCCATTTCTGGGTCAGAGAATATAGTTTTATATTTTAAAGCACTTGCCAAGAGACATTGTAGTCTTCGAAAGTAAGCCATCAGCCTACTTCAGTTCCCGCACATCTGCCAGATGGCCGGTGATGGCAGCAGCAGCGGCCATCGCAGGGCTCATCAGATGCGTGCGTCCGCCGCGGCCTTGGCGGCCTTCGAAGTTGCGGTTCGAGGTCGAAGCGCAGCGTTCGCCCGGCTCGAGTTTGTCTGCGTTCATCGCCAAGCACATCGAGCAACCCGCTTCACGCCATTCGAAACCCGCTTCGGTGAATATCTTGTTGAGGCCTTCTTTTTCCGCCTGCTCTTTCACCAGTCCAGAACCCGGAACGACCATCGCCAGCTTCACGGATTTCGCGACATGTTTGCCTTTCACGACTTTCGCCACTTCGCGTAAGTCTTCGATACGGCCGTTGGTGCACGAACCGATGAACACTTTATCGATCGCCACGTCTTTCAGTTTCGTGCCCGGCTTCAGGCCCATGTAATCGAGCGCGCGGATCATCGCGTTCTTCTTGTTCTCGTCTTTCACATCAGCCGGGTTCGGTACACTCGCCGTGATCGGCAGCACGTCTTCCGGGCTCGTGCCCCACGTGATCTGCGGGATGATGTCTTTGGTGTGGAGCGTCACTTCCACATCGTATTTCGCGCCTGCATCCGATGGCAGCGTGCTCCAGTAAGCCACGGCTTTATCGAAGTCAGCGCCTTGCGGTGCGAGCGGGCGGCCCTTGATGTAGTCGAATGTTTTCTGATCCGGAGCGATGAGGCCTGCGCGTGCGCCTGCCTCGATCGACATGTTGCAGACCGTCATACGGCCTTCCATGGAGAGATCGCGGATCGCTTTGCCGGCGTATTCGATCACGAAACCGGTGCCGCCTGCAGTGCCGATCTTACCGATGATCGCAAGCACCAGATCTTTCGCGGTGGTGCCCGGTTGCAGGTCGCCTTCCACGTTGATGCGCATGTTCTTCGCGCGTTTCTGCACGAGCGTCTGCGTCGCGAGCACGTGTTCCACTTCGCTCGTACCGATACCGAACGCGAGAGAGCCGAACGCGCCGTGCGTCGAGGTGTGCGAATCGCCGCACACGATCGTCATGCCCGGCTGGGTGAAGCCTTGTTCCGGCCCTACGATGTGCACCACGCCCTGGCGTTTATCATCCATCTTGAAATAGGTGACGCCGAATTCCTTACAGTTGTCTTCAAGTGTCTGCACTTGGATGCGCGAGGTTTCGTCTTTGATGCCTTTAGCACGGTCCGGTGTCGTCGGCACGTTGTGGTCGGCAACCGCGAGCGTTGCATCCGGACGGCGCACTTTGCGGCCGGCCATGCGGATACCTTCGAAGGCCTGCGGGCTCGTCACTTCATGGACGAGATGGCGGTCGATATAGAGAATGCACGTGCCATCATCGCGCTCGTGGACTACGTGGCTTTCCCAGATTTTATCGAACAGTGTGCGTGGTTTTGTCATCGGTCTTTTGATAGCTAGAGTTAAAAATGCGGCAGACGAATCAAACTCGAGTCCGCTGCCTTGTTGAAAGCGGAAGTCAGAGTCGTAAGATCAGGGCGGTGAGACCCTAATGCTATTTGCCGGCTTTTTTCTTCTCAGCTTTCGGAGCCGCTGCCGCTACTTTGGCAGCTGCAGCTTTCACAGCAGCAGCGTTTTCCGCTGATGCCTTCACTTCTGCGAGTGAATCTTCGTCACGCTTCTCGGTAATGCGTGCTGCTTTACCTTCGAGTTCGCGGATGTAGTAGAGTTTCGCGCGGCGGACTTCACCTTTACGGACGAGTTCGATGCTCGCGATACGCGGAGAGTAGAGCGGGAATACGCGTTCAACGCCTTCGCCATGGCTCACTTTGCGTACGGTGAAAGAAGAGTTGAGACCGCGGTTTTTACGAGCGACCACGATACCTTCATACGCCTGGAGACGTTCAGCGTCACCGTCGACGATTTTGATGCTCACGCGCACCGTATCACCCGGAGCGAAATCCGGAATTTGTTTGTTCGCAGCGACTTTTTCGATCTGCTGGAGTTCAAATTTTTCTAATACGTTCACCATGGCATCCTCTTTCAATTAGTTATTTCTTGGGGCGTTTTTTGGGTGGCTGTTTCGCCTTTTGTTCCGAATAACGATCCCATAAATCTTTGCGACGTTCGCGGGTTACTCTCTCTGCCTGTTCCAGTCGCCATGCGTCGATTTGTGCATGATTCCCAGATAAAAGCACCTCGGGGACGGTGAGTCCCTTCCACTCGGCTGGCCTTGTGTAGTGAGGGTATTCGAGTAATCCGGCATAGTTGCCGCTGCCGAAACTCTCTTCTTTGAGCGCTTCGTGGTTTCCTAATACACCATAAATATGGCGAACACAAGCATCAATCACGGCTAAAGCAGGAATTTCTCCACCGGATAAAACGAAGTCCCCGAGGCTGATTTCCTCGATGCCATAATGCTCGATCACGCGCTCATCAATGCCTTCATAACGGCCGCAAAGCAGGATGATATCCTTCTCTTTCGATAATTCATCGGCCTTTTTCTGGTTAAACACCTGACCTCGCGGGGAAAAATAGATAATCCGCGGATTTTCCGATTGGGATCTGGCCTTCGCCGCCTCGATGGCTTTTTCCATCACGTTCGGCTTCATCAGCATGCCGGAACCACCCCCGAACACCCGGTCATCGACGGTCGCGTGCTTATCGGTCGCGAAATCCCGGATCTGGAGGGTTTCGATTTCCCACAACCCATCCTCGAGCGCCTTGCCAAGCACCGAATCCTTGAGGGGGCCCGGGAACATCTCCGGGAATAGAGTTAACACTATGAATTTCATGAGATTTACCTGATCGGATATTAACCTTTAATTAAGATTTATCAATTAGAATCTAAATAACAGGGGAAGATTATGGCATTAGACGTACAAATCTACACGGACAAAAAACCGACGAACGGCATGAAGCTGAATGGTGTTCATGTAAAGGACGAACGAATAGGCACGTTATTTTATGTAGGCGTTGAATATGCTAAAAATACGCCAGGAACATTTGAAGTTGTGTGCCTGGAGACCTTGCCGGGCAACGCCTTCACTCCACGACCTGAACGCATGGAGAATGCCGCGAAAGCGTTACAGAGCGCTTTGTTGAGCAAACATCACGGTAAAGATGGCGTGATTGAAGCCATCGGCCTGGGCGATGGGACAGAAACCCTTTACAAGGGTAGTCAACTCATCATAGGCATCAATGATAAGGATATCGCCACTGCGGATACAGCATTCCTTCTGGAAGCTATACGGGATGCTGTACCGGAGATGGTTGCCAAAGCCTATCCTAAAACTGTGAATCCACCTGCACCCTCGGCTCCAGCTAAAGGTAAGGCGAATAATGGCACCACACTCGGCTCAACGCTTACGCAATTACTGCGAGAAGAAAATGTGCCACAAAATATTATCAATGAAGTCATTGGCGCCTTAGGTCGACGTGGTTACGATGTCGCACAGAACGTCATGACATCCAGGGCAGACAATAACGCCTTTAAAGATCCGGGCAGATATCGCCAGGATGGCAGCAACTTCCGTACACATACATTCGATGTACTGGATAAAAAGGCAGGCTTAGATGAATATAAAGCCAACGAGCTAATGCAGAAACTCGAGGGTAAAGGCTTCAATCTGTATCAACCACCTGCCAAGGGTAAGGGGGCGTCCACCATACTTAGCTAAACAGCCTATTCCTCTTCTGAATAGGCTTTGTCGCGCGATTTGTATTTCGCCTCTCGGCGCTTGCGCTTGGATTCTTCATCCGGATACGCGGTGATCACTTCCGGTGGGATCACGGTGAGGTAGCGTTCCTTCACATTGATCTCCGGTACGTTCGCCTTATTGAAGATATACATCTCGTCTTTGCCCGAACCGGTATAATGCACCTCGATGATATCGCTCGCACCGTAATTATGGATGTCTTTGATAACACCGACATCCTTACCCTTGCCGTTCCGCACCACCATACCGATCAGGTCATGGTAGTAATATTGCGTATCTTGCAGTTTCGGCAGCGCTTCGCGGGCGACGAATAACTCTTTGCCTAATGCGGCATCCGCATGTTCTTTACGGGTGAAACCTTCGATGGAAATCAATAAATGGCCGGAAGTCGCCATGCCGGTAATCTCGATCGCGAGCACGTTGCCGTCTTTATCATAGACATCGCCGTACGAGGTGATGTCCTGATCGAGCTCCGTATGGGCTTTGACCTTCACACGGCCATGCACGCCATGCGAACCGACGATGGTCGCGATATGCACCAGATTCTGGGAGGGATGTTGCGTGGAACCCTTTGGCATAACGTTACTCCAAAAGGCCAGTGCAGGAAGTTATGCGGTCGGAGCCGCGCCTTCAGCAGCCGGTTGTGCAGCAGCGGCAGCGGCTTCAGCCTCTGCTTTTGCTTTTGCAGCTTCTTCCGCCTTCGCTTTCGCTTCGGCTTCTTGGCGCTTCTTCGTCACGACGGCAACCACTTGTTTGTGGCGTTCGTTGACTTCTTTCACCTGACGGGTTTTTTGGCCGATGCCATTGTCGTTCAGGAATTTCGTCACGCGCTCAGACGGCTGTGCGCCGACAGAGAGCCAGTATTCGATACGGTCTTTTTTCAGGGTCACGCGCGCCGGATTATCTTTCGGCAGAAGCGGATCATAGTTGCCAAGACGTTCAATGAAACGACCATCGCGCGGCATGCGAGAATCTGCAGCTACCAGATTGTAATACGGGCGTTTTTTAGCGCCACCGCGGGTCAGACGAAGTTTAACAGCCATGTGATACCTTGTTGCTTGTATATGTATATGTTCTATCCACACCCAATTAGGGCGGGAGCGGCTATTTAGCCGATATAACCAGAAATGTAAAGCACTTTCGAACGAAAATATGCAGGAAAAGGCGGTCTTGTGCGGAATCGCACGGATAGGAGGCAGAAAACCCGGTTTTTAGCCGAAAAGACCCGCGATTTTCTCCACGATCTTGAACACCAGGCGCAGGAACAGGTAAAAGCCCAGGATACCGAAGATCATCACGAATACCTGCACGACGATATTCTGGTTCGAGAACCAGTCGAGCGGGCCCGAAAGGGCTTCTGCAAACGGCAGGTCAAGTGCCGTAAAAACGATCATATTGGTCAAAAGATGCATCATATATTCTCCTAATGCTTTGGAACCATGCCCTTAATTGCGATTATAACAAAAGCGAGCACACCTACAACACAAAACCAGAACCCGATCTGCCAACCGAGCGAAACCGAGTGCAGCCACTGCACCACATCTTTATAGCTATGGATCTGGAATAGGCGGTCTATCTCCACGGGGAATTCCATCGCTACTACCTTTTCGCCTTCTTGGGTTTCGCTTTCACACCGGCTTTCTTCGCGGCTTTTTTGAGGTCGGCTTTTTTCTTGGCGCGGTCCTTGCGGTATTTCTTCGCGTATTCTTTGACGATCTTCTGTTTCTTTTCGTTGATCGCGAGCGCATGCGGTGGCACATCGTTGAACACGGTCGTGCCTGCACCCACGATCGCACCCTCGCCTACTTTCACCGGAGCGATGAGCGCCGTATCCGAACCGATGAACGCGCCCTTGCCGATATAGGTGTTATACTTGCTGTAACCATCGTAATTGCAGGTAATGGTACCCGCACCGATATTCGCCCCCGCACCCACGAATGCATCACCGACATAGCTCAGATGGTTGATCTTCGCACCCTCTTCCACGCGCGCCTTCTTGATCTCGACGAAATTACCGATATGCGCGTTCTTGCCGATATCGGAACCCGGGCGGATGCGGGCATACGGCCCGAGCACCGCACCGTCGTCGATGAACGCTTTCTCGATATGCGTAAAGGAACGGATATTCACCCCGTCCGCCACCTCGACCCCCGCACCGAACACCACGAACGGATGCACCGTCACATCCCGGCCGAGTTTGGTATCGTGATGGAAGAACACCGTTTCCGGGTCGATGAGTGTGGCACCATTCTCCATCGCGCGTTCACGCAAGTGCCGCTGCACGACCTTTTCTGCTTCCGCCAGGTTCGCGCGGTTGTTGATGCCCATCACCTCGGCCTCGTGCGCCTCGACCACCCCGCAGATATACCCATTCTCGCGCGCGATCTTCACGATATCGGTGAGGTAGTATTCACCCTTCGCATTTTTATTGTTCACTTTCGAGAGCAGGTCGAACAGGAGTTCGGTCCGGACCGCCATCACACCGGAGTTGCACAGCCGCACTTTGCGCTCGGCATCGCTTGCATCCTTATATTCCACGATCTCCGCCAGATTCCCCTGCTGGTCGATGATGAGCCTGCCGTAATCCGACGGATGCTTCGGCGAGAAGCCGAGCACGCACACCGCCATCTTCGCATTCGCACGCACGGTGCGGAGCATCTCTTTGAGTGTATCCGGCGAGATGAACGGCGTATCACCATAGAGGATCAGCGTCACGCCCTTGCGGCTCTCGACTTCCGTTTCTGCGCAGATCACGGCATGTCCCGTGCCTAAACGTTCTTTCTGGCGTGCAAAGGCGGCTTTCGGGAACGCTTCCAGCACCTCGTCCCTCACCGCTTCCATAGTGGGTGCTATCACCGCCACCACTTCATCGGCCACGATCGCATTCACGGCATCCACCACATAACGCACGAGCGTCTTGCCCGCCACCTTGTGCATCACCTTATCGATCTCGGACTTCATCCGCGTGCCTTTTCCGGCTGCTAAGATAATGGCTGTGACCTGCGGGGAGCTTCCCTTTGACGCGTCTTTGGATTTCTTTTTATGGTTGTGGTTTTTGCCCATAAAGCCTATGTTGTTCATATCCACAAAAATGGCAAATGATATTTCTATGCAAGGCATGATTATTTTAGCGACTGTTGCGGTAATTGCGCTATCCGGTGCGATCTTCTATTTCCTGAAATGGCGCGTGCTGAAAGCGGAAGTAGAGCCGATACAGAAACAGCTTCAGGAACTCCTCGCCAAGCAATCGGAAATGGATACGATCCAAAACAAACTTGCGGCGCTGGAAGCGCAAAAAGCGATGCTCGAACAAAATATCCCGGCACAGTTCGAACAGTTGGCAAGCCGCGTGCTCGAGCAGAGCAGCGCTAAACTGAATAAAGAATCGAGCGAACAACTCGGTCATCTCCTGAACCCGCTTAAAGAAAAACTCGGTGAATTCCAGAAAAAGGTGGACGATTCGTTTGGCAAGGAAGCGCAGGAGCGCTTTGCGCTTAAGAAAGAGATCGAGAACATCGTCACCACCAACCAGCGCATGATGACGGAGACGACGAATCTCACCAATGCACTCCGCGGTAATAACAAAATCCAGGGCAACTGGGGCGAGCATGTGCTCGAGAAACTGCTCAAGGATTCAGGGTTGCGTGAAGGTGCGGAATACACCACACAAGGACGAGATATGGGCCTGAAAGGCGCAGATGGCCAGCATTTACAGCCCGATGTCATCATCAACCTTCCTGACAACCAACATATCGTGATCGACGCGAAAGTATCCCTCACGCATTACGAGCAAGTGGTGAACGCCGCCGATGAGGCCGCACGAAAAATCGCGACCGAACGCTTCTTGCTATCGGTGCGCAACCACATCAAAGAGCTTTCACAGAAAGATTACACACATGCCGACGGTTTGAATGCACCGGATTTCGTGCTGATGTTCATCCCGATCGAAGGTGCGAGCGCGCTCGCACACAGCACCGATGATGCTCTCTTCTCCTTCGCCTACAATCAGAAGATCGCGCTGGTTTCTCCCACCACGCTCATGCCGGTACTGAAATTAGTGGCATCGAAATGGAAAGTGGACAGCCAGAACAAAAACACTCTGGAGATCGCACGCCAAGGCGGCGCGCTCTACGATAAATTCGTCTCGTTCGTCGAAACACTGCAAACGATTGGCGACAATCTGCGCAAGGCCGGGAATTCGTATGATAAAGCGATGAACCAGCTTTCCCAAGGTTCGGGCAATCTGGTGAAGCGTGCGGAAGATATGAAAAAACTGGGTGCGAAAGCTTCAAAGTCGCTGCCTGAGTCTGTCAAAGCAGAGGCAGAAGAAGAAACGATCAGCGGGGCGCCGCTCCTCGAGAAAACAGAATAATGAAAAAATCTCATTTCATTTTTATCCTTATAATTACGTTCTTATCGCTCTCATTTCCTAACACTGGATTGGCATGTGATTGTGGGGAGAATACTTACGAAAATAGTTTTAATTCTTCTGAACTGGTCGCAATTGTTACTGTTAGGGAAGTAAAGGGATTTGATCAGTTCAACAATGCAGTCAAAGTAAGCCCTTCAACGGTTCTTAAAGGGACAGAGACGAATCTCATTCCCTTCACTATTTACACGGGTCAGAATGATGCCGGGTGCGGCTACAATTTTAAAGAAAACGAAAAGTATCTGGTTTTCGCGCGAAAAGAACGCCTATCTAAAAATATGTCTAAAGACGTATACACTACAACTTCGTGTATAAAAAACGTCCATATAGAATTCAACAAATAGACTAAGCGCCACCTTCGGGCTTATCCGTCTTCGGACGACCGCTTGGCTTGCGTTTGTTGCTTTTGCGCAGTTCCACCATCGCGGTGAAGTAACCTTTCTTCGGTTCCGGCACCGGCGGAGCGGAGCCCGGGCCCATTGTCGGCAATTGTTTGTCGCCGTCGACCGCACCCATCGCTTCCGGCGTTTTCCGCACGTCCGTTTTCTTGGTTTTGTTGTTCTCTTTGCTATCGATGAAGAACATACCGTCCGCCGCGGCACGCACGAGCAGGATGTATTTTTTCACCGGGATATCGCCTTCATGACGCTTGCCGTAAATCATGATGTAGAGCTTGTTCACACCGGGGATCGAGACTTCCGGGTAATCGAGAAGGGCTTCAGCGGCGTGAAGTTCTGATGACAAACCTGACATCCACAGGTGCAAGAAAAGGATGCGTGAGAAGGACCCATGGGGGTCCTTTTCGCGTTTTAGGGGGTTAAAAACCCACTAGACGCACAAGTCCAATTTAATGGATATTTCTAGGTTTTCTGCGGAAAATGGCGCACCCGGAAGGATTCGAACCTCCGACCACTTGATTCGTAGTCAAGTACTCTATCCAGCTGAGCTACGGGTGCTTAAGAAACGCCCATTTGGGCGCCAAGAGAGGTGCGTAATATAGTTAAAACCAATCGAATGACAAGTGTTTTTTCTAACGCCGCTCACTTAGGCTATATGGGGGGCATAAAGACCCGCGTCAAAAACGTTAACCTTTCGTTAACCGAAATACTTTAAGTTAAAGAGGCTGTAACGGGAATAGGTATGGGTTATACACCGACTAATCATAACGAACCGACTGGTTCGAAGAACGCTCGCACTCCGCTATCTATCTTAGCGTTCGGTGGCGACAGGGTTCGTATCTGTCTGCATGATGCACCGCTCGCATCACCGCATTCCCTTGATACCGCATTGCCACGCTTGGAAAGTGCGCTGCGCGCATTCAATAATCTCATTCCCGGCAAGAATTTCGTGACCTACACGGATAATGGCAAAATCTATGTCGCGGTGAAAAACATCCAACCGGCCGATTTATTCATTCACTTAAGCAAAAGCGGATTCCGCCCTACGGTGCCGGATGAAATCGGTGCTGCATTCATCGATGATGTGACGTTCAATCAACTGGCCAGGGCACAGCGTCCGCAGACCTACCAGGAACAAGTGCCTTCTCAGCAGGCTGGCATCGTTTTCACGACGCACAGCAATTCTCTCGCGACGACCCGCTAATTATACCGCCTGACGTGAACGTAGCGCTGCTAAAAGCGTGCCCTCGTCCATATAATCCAACTCGCCACCCATCGGGATGCCCTGCGCAAGACGTGTAACCTTCAGTTCGAACGGTTTTAAGCGTTCACTGATATAATGCGCAGTGGTTTGCCCTTCCACGGTCGCACTCGTGGCGATGATCACTTCTTTCACTACGCCGTTTCCTGCCCTTTTCACCAGTGTACTGATCTTCAACTGTTCGGGACCGACACCGTTGATGGCAGAGAGCACGCCACCCAGCACGTGATAGGTGCCGTTGAAAATCTTGCCGCGTTCGAACGCCCAGAGATCCGCTACTTCCTGTACCACACAGATACTGCTGGGATCGCGCTTCTCGCTTGCGCAGATATGGCACGGCGAGATCACATCCAGATTCCCGCAGGTCTCGCAGGTCTGGATCGACTGCTCCGCTTTCTGGAGCGCTAACATGAGCGGGGTGAGTGTTTTGTCTTTATCCTTCAGCATATGGAGCACCACGCGCTGCGCGCTCCTGGGACCGAGCCCCGGAAGCTTGGAAAATAATTTGATGAGTTGTTCGAGATCGTTGATCGCCATCAGCGGCCACCACATTTCTGCAGGAGAGACGGCTTGCGATAATTATCGGACTCGTATTCTTCCAGGTTCAGCGAACCGTTGTTATCGGTATCGCCGCCGTAAAACCAGCCTTTCACATCCATGAGTTCTTCGGAAGGTTTGAAATATTCATCCTTCGTGAGTGTGCCGTCCGCGTCCGCATCCAGTTCTTTGAAATACGCTTCGTATTGCTCCATCGTCAGGATCGTATGCGCGTTGTGTTTCTGATAGTCCTCGAATTCCGCTTTGGAAACGAATCCATCTTTATCCGCATCCGCTTTTCCGAAAATACTATCGCGCAGATTCTTGTGCATCACTTCGATCGGTCTTACATCGTGGAAATATTCTTCGGGTGTCAGCTTGCCATCTTTATTTGCATCGGCGGCCGCGAAATACCGCTCGATGCGTTCCGGCGTCAGATACACCAGCTTCGGCGAAAGCGACTTCCGGCCGATGCCTTTATATTCTTCTAATGTCACCACACCGTCTTTGTTCGTGTCTTCCATCATGCTGTAGGGGGAATTCCGGATCGCCTGCTTGAAATCCTCGACGGCCTTCTCATGCTCCACCATATCGATCTTGCCATCGCTGTTCGTATCGAGTGCCTTGAAATCGATTTCCATCTGTGCCGGGGTCAGCATGCACGCCTGTACGGGATGTGCAACGAATAGACCGAGAAAAGCAAAGATGAGCGCGCGCATCATTAGAACGGCATCTTGAAGCCTGGCGGCAGACCCATGCCGCTCGTGATACCACTCATCTCTTTCTGCATGGTTTCGTCGGCTTTGCGCTTTGCGTCGTTGAATGCCGCGACCACGAGGTCTTCGAGCATTTCTTTATCGTTCGGGTCGATGATCTTCGGGTCGATCGCGACTTTCTTCGCCTCGCCTTTGCCGGTGATGGTCACGTTCACCATGCCGCCACCTGCGGTGCCGGTGATTTCCATCTGGCCGACCTTCTCTTGCATCTCGTTGACTTTCTTCTGCATGCTTTGCGCCTGCTGCATCAATTTCTGTAAATTCATAAGCTTCTCCTATTGCTCTTGTTGTACGCGGAATGGCGTTACCGTTTCGCTTAACTGTTTGGTCTCTGTATTTTTCGGTAGTACTTCCAGATTCATCACGCGCGTGCCGGGAAATTGTTCCATCACCGCTTTCACAAGCGGGTCTGCCATCGCCGTCGCTTTCGTATTCGCGAATGCATCCTGCTGCTGCTCACGGAGCGTTTTGGTGCCCGCCGATGCAGAGACCGTGATCATCCACTGCTTGCCTGTCCATTGGCGAAGGAAATCGGAGACCTTATTCGGCAATGCTTTATCCGCACGTTCCCCTAAACGGATCTCGAGCGCACCCGGTTTGAAATCGACCAGGAACACTTCGTTGATAAGATCGGCGTAGATACGCAGTTCGCCGCGCTGTTTGAAAAGTTCTGCCACTTCCGCGAAATTTTTTGGATCGGCAAGTACTGCGGGTGCAGCGGTACGTTCGGCCACCGGTTCCGGTTTGGCTGCCGGGGCTTTATCGAACATCGATGGTGCTGCGGCAGCTTGCGGATTCGCATTCTGGTTGCGTATGTCTTTGATGAGATCGCCCGGCGGCGGGAGATCGGTGATGTAGGTCAGGCGGATGAGCAGCATTTCTGCGGCCATCAGCGTGTTCGGTGCGAGTTGCACTTCGGCGATACCTTTGACCAGCATCTGCCACATACGGCTTAAATACGGCACCGAAAGGCGCGAGGAGAATTCAAGACCCGCCGCGCGTTCACTCTCCGGGATATAGGCGGCTTCCGCCAAATCCGGCACGACTTTCATCTGCGTGATGAAATGGGTGAATTCGAGCATATCTTCCAAGACGGCGATCGGGTCCGCACCGGCTTGGTACATCTCGCGGAGTGTTTTGATCGCAGCTTGTGTCTCACCCGAAACCACCGCTTGGATGAGCGCGATGATACGGTCTTTACCCACCAAGCCCAGCATGAAGCGCACCTGCGCGAGATCGACCTGCTCTTTGCCGGAAGCATGCGCGATCGCTTGGTCTAAAAGCGAGAGCGAATCCCGCACGGAGCCTTGCGCGGCAGATGCGATCTGATACAACGCTTCTTTCTGCACCTTCACCTGTTCGCTCTCTGCGACTTTCTCGAGATGCTTCTCTAAGAGATCGATATCCACACGCGGCAGATCGAAACGTTGGCAGCGGGAAAGGATCGTCACCGGCACCTTACGGATCTCGGTGGTCGCGAAGATGAAGATCACTTGTTCCGGCGGCTCTTCCAATGTCTTCAGTAACGCGTTGAACGCGTTCTTGGAGAGCATGTGTACTTCGTCGATGATATAGATTTTATAGCGGGCTTTGGCCGGCGCATAATGGACGTTATCGATGATCTCGCGGATATCGCCCACACCGGTGCGGCTTGCCGCATCCATCTCGAGCACATCGACATGGCGGCTTTCGGTGATCTCTTTGCAGTTCTCGCATACGCCGCAAGGGTCTGCCGTGATACCGCCTTTGCCGTCTGCACCGATGCAGTTCAAGGATTTCGCGATGATGCGCGCGGTCGAGGTTTTGCCGATACCGCGGATGCCGGTCAGCATGAAGCCATGGGCGATACGGTTGGTTTGGATGGCATTCGTTAGGGTTTGCACCAGCACTTCCTGGCCAATCAGGTCTTTGAAGCTGGCGGGACGGTATTTACGGGCGAGTACGCGGTATTTCGTGGTGGCGGTCATCTATTGTCCTAACATAGGGGGGAGTAGCAGCTCCCATTTCTAAGGTATTAAAATAGGAGACCGGAGCGCAACCCAACAAAACTCGTTACGGCTGCTTACTTTCGTACCTGACCGGGTTGGCGGGCATGCTGCCTGCGTCCAATCTCCCAGCGGCATATTGGACAAAAACCGCCTCTGAGGCAAGCGCTAAAATGGTGCTTTAAAATACCGCTTTACATGGTCATTTTTTACTTTATTAAAACCCGCAGAATGGCTAGTATTCCACCCAAATGAAGGTATCATGAAATCGGCCGGTTTTTCACAGTTCATAAAGTCTAGGTTCAAAGAGGTTCTGGGTGCATGTCTGATTGCATTCAGTGTGTTCCTGACACTTTCCTTCCTTTCGTACGATCACGACGACCCTTCCTTCAATCTCGTTACCGATGAAAAAGTGATGAATCTCGCAGGCGCTGCCGGTGCATTCCTCGCAGGTCCCACCATCCAATTCTTTGGCCTTGCGGTTGCCATTTTGGTGATCGCGCCTTTCGCCTGGGGCCTTAAGATGCTCCGTAAAGATGAAATGAAGCTCTGGCTCCGCATCACCATGCTCGCCGTGTGCCTGCCAGTGGTCGCAGGGCTTTTCACGGTGGTCGACACCGTCATCATCCCGCCGGAAACCTGGCCATCGAAAAGCTTTGGCGGTTATATCGGCAATTTCGTCTACACCAAGATCGCCTCCCGTGTGCCGCTTGCGATCTACACCCCCACCATGCTCGCGATCGGTATCACCACCGCCTTCTTCGCGATGGGCTTATCGGTGAAACTCTGGTTCGCGATGCTGCTGCTTACCGGCGCAGGACTCAAGAAGTTCCTGGGCTTCCTGTTCAAGCCTTTCACGGCCGGTTTCACACTGCTGGTGAAGAAAGCCTTCCCGGATGAGATGGGTGTCATCAAGACGCTCGATGTGAAACAAGCCCCGGTCGGCAGCACAGCGCTCAAGGTCGAGAAACCGAAGAAGTCGCTCGAAGTGAAACGCAAGGCCCCGAAAGTCGCGAAGGAGGAGAAGCAGACCTCGCTCGACCTCAAACAGCCAAATAGTTTCGACCTGCCGAACCTGAACTTCCTGAAATCGCCGCCGAACAAGGCAAAGAAAGAGAACGTCTCGGACAGCTCCCTCTTTCAGAACGCAACTATCCTGGAGAAGGTGCTCGATGATTTCGGCATCACCGGTAAGATCGTGCGCGTGCGCCCGGGCCCTGTGGTTACTCTGTATGAACTTGAACCCGCGCCGGGCATCAAATCCTCCCGCGTGATCGGCCTTGCCGACGATATCGCCCGCTCGATGAGCGCGGTATCGGCCCGTATCGCGACCATCCCTGGCCAGAACGTGATCGGCATCGAGCTGCCGAACGCGACGCGCCAGACGGTCTATATGCGTGAATTACTCGAGACCGAAGAATATAAAACAAATGCTTCCAGCCTGCCACTGACGCTCGGTAAAGATATCGGCGGTGAGCCGGTGATCGCGGACTTAGCGAAAATGCCGCACTTGCTGGTCGCTGGTACGACCGGTTCTGGTAAATCGGTGGCGATCAACACGATGATCCTGTCGCTCCTCTACCGCTACACGCCGAACGAATGCCGCTTCATCATGATCGACCCGAAGATGCTCGAGCTTTCGGTGTATGACGGCATCCCTCACCTCTTAACACCGGTCGTGACCGAGCCGAAGAAAGCGATCGTTGCGCTCAAATGGACGGTGAAAGAGATGGAGAACCGTTACCGCCTGATGTCCACCATGGGCGTCCGTAACATCGCGAACTACAACCAACGTATCCTAGAGGCGAAGACTCGCGGCGAAACCGTGTACCGCACCGTCCAGACCGGCTTCGACCCTGATACCGGGTCGCCGATCATGGAACGTGTGCCGCTCGACATGACACCGCTGCCGTTCATCGTCGTGATCGTCGATGAGATGGCCGATCTCATGATCGTCGCCGGTAAGGACATCGAAGGTTCCATCCAGCGCTTGGCGCAGATGGCCCGTGCAGCCGGCATCCATATCATCATGGCGACACAGCGCCCGTCGGTCGACGTGATCACCGGTGTCATCAAAGCGAACTTCCCGACGCGCATCAGTTTCCAGGTCACCTCGCGCATCGACAGCCGCACGATCCTGGGTGATCAAGGGGCGGAACAACTGCTCGGCCAGGGCGATATGCTCTATATGTCCGGCGGCAGCAAGATCCAGCGCGTGCATGGCCCATTCGTCGATGACCAAGAGGTCGAAAAGGTTGTAGTGTATCTGAAGAAGCAAGGCATGCCGAGCTACGTGCAGGAAGTCACGCAGGAAGATGAGGAAGGCGCCTTCGGAGCTGAGGGCGGCTCTAGCGGGCCGGCCGACGAGCTTTACGATCAGGCGGTCGCTATCGTGCTCCGCGATCGCAAGGCATCGACGAGCTATATCCAACGTATGCTCAAGATCGGCTATAACCGCGCCGCCAGCATCATGGACCGCATGGAGAAAGAAGGCGTGGTCTCTGCCGCCAACCATGTCGGTAAACGTGATGTACTGGTCGAGAACGCAGGTTAGTCAGGCATCATGAAAGTCCAGTATAAAATCCTTATCGTGGCTGCGGCACTGATCGCTGTACGCTTCGCGGTAGTAACGGATTATAAAGACCTCAAAGATACGCCGGACCAGATTTTCCAGCAAACGCAGGAACTGCTCAAGACCGCCGACGATCTTGCCGACAAGAAGGATTTTCAGAAAGCGCAGGATACCTATACCAAAGCGCTCGAATTGCAACGTGATAAAGAAAACAGTGCGAGTGCTTTGATCCTGCGTAAGATGGGCAGCATGTATCTCGAGAAGGGCAAGAAAGAGAAAGCGAAGCTCGACCTGATCCGTGCCGAGAGCATGTTCCAGAAAGCGCTCGGCATCGATGCGAAGATCGACGACAAGAACCAGATGATCCAGGATTATTCCAAACTGGCGCTTACCTATGCAAGCTTGGGCAACGAAGTGAAGTTCCGTGATTATCTGGTCGCGCAGATTCCGCTCAATACCGCGCTCGGCCAGACGAGCCTGAATTTTACGGTTTACGTTCCGCTCGCAGCGCTTTATACCTTGCAAGGAGATAAAGTAACCGGCTGTAAACTGCTGCTCTCAGCGCGAACGGAGCTTACGAAACCCGAGGCGGTGGCCGTGGCCAAACAATATGGTCTCGATGCACGAAAAGAACTCATCGACGCCGAACGTCAGATCAAGGAACTGAAATGTACATCATAAAACGTACGCTATCGCTGTTCATACTGCTCGCCACCTTCGGACTGTCCACTGCCGTTCACGCGGAAGCGACGTTAAGCGAACGTGACTTGAAAGATATCGCGAAGATGGAAGAATATTTAAACGGCATTACCACCATGTCGGTGAATTTCACCCAGAGCCAGGGCAGCACGCCGGATATCCCGACCACGCATTACAGCTACGGTAAATTCCTGCTCTCCCGCCCCGGCAAGATACGCTGGGAATACACGCTACCGGATCCGGTCGTGATCGTGGTCGATAAAGACCAACTCACTTACTATGACAAGGAACTCGACCAAGTAACTCACGGCAATGTCGATTCGAAGATCACCACGCTCCTGACCCAAGACCATATCACGCTGCACTCCGATGATATCGAGGTGGTGAGCATCCGCCGGGATAAAGTAGCGCTCGTCATCACGGTGCGCGACCGCAAGAAAACCGATGAGCCGACCGAAGAACTCACCCTCACCTTCACCTATGCACCGACCTTCACGCTCCGCCGTATGTCGGTCCTGGACGTGAATGGCAAGGTGACGAACGTCGAGCTCTCGAACCATATGTACGGGATGGACGTGAATAAGGATTTGTTCGTGATCAAGAATCCCCGTATCTTTGACCTGAAGAAAAATTAAACCCAATCATCCAACGAAGGAGCTGTTATGCCAAGTTTCGATATTGTTTCCCGCACCGACATCCAGGAAGTGGATAATGCCGTCAATTCCGTCAAACGCGAGATCGCAGCGCGTTACGATTTCAAAGGCAGCAGTGCTTCCATCGAGCTTAAAGGCGAAGAGATCACCATCAACGGCGACGATGATTACAAGTTAGAAGCCATCCAGGGCATGCTGAAAGGCCATCTCGCCAAACGCCAGATCGAACCCACCGCGCTTGAATTCAAAACGCCGGAAAAAGCCTCCGGCAATACGCTCCGCCAACTGGTGAAAGTAAAACAAGGCATCGAGCAAGAAGTGGCGAAAAGCATCGTGAAGCATATCAAAGACAGTAAAATGAAGGTCCAGGCCTCTATCAAAGGCGATGAGCTGCGTGTCACCGGCAATAAGCGCGACGATCTGCAGGCTGCCATCGCACTCGTGCGTGGCATGAATGTGCAAGTGCCACTGCAATACATCAATTTCCGCGATTAATCCGCATAACGATTTTTTAAAGAGAAGGCGGGCCCTTACACGGCCCGCTTTTTTCTATTGGCCGAAGCGGCGCTCACGCCATTTGACGGCGACCGCGCTCTTATCCCATTCCGGACGCAGATCGTTCAGAGGGCCGGATATCTTCAGACCAAGCGGGATATCGACCGTAGTGTACATACCGATGTTCGTACCACCGATCGGGTATTTGAGGCCATAAATCACCGAACCGTTCACATCCGCTTGCCATGCCGGCAGACTGATTTGTGCCGATACCGCAGAGCGGTCGACCGCGGAGGTGGTGATCGTCAGGTTCTGCAGATCGACCAGACCGTCTTTCGCCGTCATACTGCTTGCTACGTAATCGATAGACGTTTGGCCACCCGCGAGCGCCTCGTACACAATACGGTTCACTTCTTCGAGCGGCTTGTCGAAACGCATCGTGGAGATCTTCGAGAAATCCGCCCCTTTCAGCACCAGGCCACGTGCCGCCATCGTACCCGTGCCCGATACACCTGCAAGGAGCGCCTTCACGTTCGTACCAGCCGTCTGGATGCTGCCGGATGCGCTATAACGACCTTCGGTAATCGCATCGATACCCATGATATCATGCAGCGATTGCGGGAGGCTTGCGTTCGCCACCGAGAACGAGACGTTCAATACCTGCCTGCCGATGCTCATATTGCCTTTCATATCGAGTAAACCACCATAGAGTTTACCGCGGAACGAAGGCACCTGGATCATTTCGGAATCGATGGTGCCACCGGTCTCCACTTCCGTGAATTTGAGGCGGCCAACATCAAGCTCACCGAATTTCAATGCAATTTTGGTGTTCGCGATACCGAGTTTACCCAGGAAGAAGTTCTTCTCGGACCACACCGGTTTTGTTTTCGGGTCATAGGCCTCAGCCGGTTTGAAGTCGCGCAGGTTGCGGATATCGAATTTATCGAATGCCAGATTGGCCTCGATCTGCGGCACAAGCCCACTCGTATTCAGGAAGCCGGAACCTTTCACCTTACCCGTGAAGGAGGATTCGAACTCGAGCGAGCGCACGTCAAGCGCATTGGGCTTCAGCACACCGACCACCACGAAATTCTTATAATTCCCACCTTTGTAGATGAGTTCGTCCGCTGCAATCGAGATACCAAGATTCTTGAAGAAGGAGAAATCGATATGGCGGAGTACGTCGAATTTGCGTTGCTGCTGCGCCAGTTCCTGATCGGTGAGCAGACGATCCCAGAAACCTTCGATCGCCGCCGTCGGATCGGAAGAGACGAGATAGTCATCGAGATTGATACGGCCCACTTTGAAAGCACTGTTGGCCACCGGCACTTCGCCTTTGACCACGACCGCCTGGCCGATCACGTACGTATCGTCGATCGCCAGCTTCACTTCCGAAACCGTCGTACGCTCTTTGGTAAACGTGATCTTCGCGTTGAAATCATAGTCTTTCATCTTGCCCGGTTTGATTTCCGGGAAATCCACTTGCAACCAGCGGATCATCGGGATCAGGTCTTTACCTGTCGCGGAGATCACGCTATCGAACCGTTGGGACTGGCCCATCGCTTCGTTTGCTTCAAATACCTTGCCCGAGACATCGATCACGCTTTCACCCGGCAGGTTCTTGGCAGAAAGTTTACGGATCATGGTAGCACCCTGTCCCATATCCATCTCGAGTTGTACGTCGGTCACTTCCTGACCGCGGAATTTGGCTTTCTTGATATCGAGACCCAACATGAATTTCAGGTTCTGTGCCAAGTCGAACTGCGGTTCAGCTGGAGTCGCCGCCTCTTTACCGAACTCTTTTAAATCCACCGTCGGTTTCTTCACCTCTTTCGGTGCAGCATTCGGTGCAGCCGGCTCCGGTGCCGGTTCTTCCATCAGTTTATCGATATCCAGGTTGTCGAACGCCAGTTTGACATTCACTTCCACGAGGTTGCCGAACGTTACGCCAACCGAGCCCGAACCTTTGGTGCTGACCGAGTTGATCGTCACATCACTCAAATTGAAGCCCGCGCTCGATAAGAACAGATTACCCTTCACCTCCGTGGTTTTGTTGGAAAGCACGGTCGAAACCGCCTTCGGCAACAGTGCACGGTTGATACCGAAATAATCGAGCAGTGAATCGATCGAACGGTCGATATTCGCCGTCACCTCACCTTTGACGGTCGGAGTCGTCAGCCAGTTGCTCACCTCGCCTTTGACATCCATACGCGAACTACCGGAAATCAGCGAGAACGTAACATCCGCAGGTTCAGCGCGGGCAAGGTTGCCGACTTCTGATTCAAACGAGAAGTTTAGTTCGTCCGATTTCAGACCGCCTTTGATTTTGAACGGACCGCTCAAGCTCGATGCATCGATCGAGACTTCACTCAGATCCAACTGTTTGACTTTCGGATTCGCTTTATCACCCGAACGGAAGATCAGTGTACCTTCCTTGATGACCACGCCTTTGATGCCGAAATAATCGGCAACGACCTGTTTGCCTTGTTCGACATCAGCGGCCGGACGGCCTTCGCTGAAGTTCCAGCTTGGGCTGCCACCCTCGAAGTTCTCGAGGTCGATCTTCACTTTATTGAGCGTCACTTTATTGAGCGTCACTTTA
>RGZB01000221.1 GCA_010031735.1 Pseudomonadota bacterium
TCATTCTAAGGCAGGCGACTGGCATTGAAGCCAATGATGTTTTCACGGACGCAAGTGGGAACGTCGTCTATGGCCGGTTGACATGGAATTCAAGCCCGCTTGTGTGGCGGATCTTTTTTTACGTCGATCTTTCAGGAACGGAAACGCCGTACACTTTTTCGAGCCCCGTAGACATTCGTTTCTATTATCAGCAAATCTTTAACCCCCTACAGTCTGGAGTTCCGACCTACTCAGAATTTGCGGTCATTCCAAGCGATAACGTCACAGCGGACGTTTTAGACGCAACCACAACGGTGAGTGGAAAAGTTCTACTCGGGACGAGCGCAACGAATGTTGGAGCAAGTACCTCGGCCGGTACTGCAAATGGAACGGTTGCAAATGCAGACCACACGCATCAGGGTATCCACTCAGTTATTGCGGGAGCGTCGACATTCTATAATGATCTAACTTTGACGGCCTCCGGCGGGGTTGTTCTCACTCCCGGAACAGGCGCAATCGATATTTCAGCTCCGGCCCTAACTTCAAGCGCACCGAATGATGTAGGAAGCGCTGGCTCGGTCGGCATCGCTACAGCGGCGGCTCGGGCGGACCATACGCACCGAGGGGTTGCAAGCGTTGCAAAATCAGGTTCCTCCGCGCTTTACGGGTCTGTCACGCTATCCTCGAGCGGTGGGGTTACTCTCACGCAAGCGGCGCAGGATATTGCAATCGATGCCCCTGCGCTTGCTGTCACGGCTCCAAATGATATCGCAGCCTCAAATCAGATTGGAGTCGGCTCAACCTCTGCGCGGGCTGATCATACGCACCGAGGAGCTCGATCAGTGGCATCCTCGGGTGGCTCGCAGCTTTTTGGCGACATCGTAATTGCTGGTAGCGGTGGGGCAAGCGTTACCCAAGCCTCTCAAACGATCACGGTGGATGCTCCCGCGCTCACCTCGAGTGCCCCAAACGATGTCGGAAGCAGTGCGGCAGTCGGCACCGCTTCAGCGGCAGCGCGTGCAGATCACACGCACCGAGGGGTTGCGAGCGTTGCAAAAAGCGGCTCTTCAGCGCTTTATGGTGCGGTTACATTATCGGCGAGTGGGGGTGTTACCCTGACGCAAGCCTTACAGGACATAGCGATTGCAGCCCCGGCATTAA
>RGZB01000222.1 GCA_010031735.1 Pseudomonadota bacterium
CGCCAGAAGCGGCTTTTGCCAGCGCGAGCTTGGGCCAGCGTGCCGAGTGCGGCCGCAGGGTCAGTGACAATCTCGTGGATGAACCCGCCCAGCCATCCTTCATAGCGGGAGTAGCGGGAGCGCAGCGTTTCTGGATGCCAGCTAGAGATGCGACCCTCTGTGACATCACCCAGAGCGTCCCCTGGGTTTTCGAGACCGAGAGCTTCGTGAGAACGAGAGGTAGCTTCCACGATGCAGGAAGGCGCGCCGTGCTCAAAGATCTCAGTGTCCCCCATGCACGAGTGATGCCGGAAAGTTCCGGATACGATTCGGACCAGATCATCAAAAAGGCTGAATTCGATCTTGGCAGCTTCAGACGCGCCCAGCTTGGCCATGTTTGTCAAGAACGTGATGAACACGCCCATGTGGTTTGCAATGTCGAATTCTCCTTCCAGCAAATCGATTTTCGGATGGTTGGCTACGCCCGAAGAGTGCCCAGGATTGTGTTTGTCTCCGTAGACTTCACCAGCCGGCGTTCCGTCTGCGGCTTTTCTGATGCTGTGTGCGCGTGTGTCCGCGGGAGCGTAGGGCAGCGCTTTCAAAATCAAGGGAGGACTGCTTTGCATTAACAAAACTGGCGTTCCGATAGTCAGAACACCGTCGACTTTGAAGCCTAGCAATCCTCCGAACGCTTCAGCTCCCCAGACGCAACCGGTCAAGATTGTCTTGGTGGAGTTATTGAATCCCAGCTCGACTTCGTAAGTGCGCGATGCTGCGTACACAGCGGTGATCTGACCTTGATCCAAGCGGAGCGAGCCGGTTTCCATGCTTGGGGAACATGCTGGCAGGAATGGCAGTCGGCAAGCCTAAAAAAGAGAGCTCTAAGTAAACGAACCACCGGGATAGCCTCCCGGCGGTTCAGTCTTCTCCTTATCGGAGTACCAGGCGCGTGGTCGCCAAGACCACGAACCCAGCCAGTATGAGGGCGCCCGCGATCCCCAGGCAATCACCGAGGGACGGGACAATCTCTGCCGCTTCAGCGGTCAGGGTGAAAGGCTTTTCCACAATAATTTATAACGCTTAGTAGATAGCAATTACTTAATATACAGCGTTATAAATAATTATGAGCAA
>RGZB01000223.1 GCA_010031735.1 Pseudomonadota bacterium
TCGGTGGGGGCGTCGAAATCAGTACCGCCGCACATAACACGTTCCGCCTTATGACGCTGACCCTTCTTCCATTCATACACCAGCTTATCCTCAACGCGAGTATCGAACGGAATAACCGTGAAGGTTGCCAGCTTGGAAAGACCGTTAAGCTCTCCGAAAAAGGCTTCCAGAAGTTCATCCGAAACGCTGCCGCTTTGGTCAATAGAGATAGCGATATGGGCGGAACGGTTCGACTTCTTGCCGGGGTGAATGTACGGAAACCGCTTATTGATACGCTTAACGGTCGCGCTACGGTGCGACTTCTGAGCCGATCCGATAAACATACGGAGAACAGCCTTCCAGTCGATAGTGCCATTAATGAACCGCATAATATCGCGGCGAACATCGGCAGGGATATTGCCCCAACCGTTAGACGACTTATTAGCATCCTCCGCTGCCTTCTTCATCATTTCGCGGAGCCGTTCCTTAGCGACGGCGCGGACTTCTTCCGGTACGTTACCCTCGCCCCAACCATCATGGGAATCCATATTGCCGCAAGAGCCGTCGCAGGGAGGCCCACCAGACTCCCCCTCCCCCGCATGATTACCGTCACACTTGCCCTCGCCAGCCTTCCCATCCTGTTCCAGCCGCTTGTAATAATCCTCTGCCGACAGGTTATCGGGATAGCCAAACTTATCGGGGAACACGCCCCATTCGGGAATCTCGCCGCGAAGGTGGCAGTTGATCGACATATCGGTAGCAAAGTTCCACCGCTTGCTGATCTTGCGACCATCGGGCGAACGACCGAGACAATGATCGAGCATAAGGTGGTACAGTTCATGCTTCAACACGCCGCGACGGTACTTGTCCTCCAGCCCCTCAAAAAACTTCTCGTTATAGACCATCTCGAAATGACCGTCCTCCGTGACACGCACGCCAGCGGTCGGGACGCTAGTGCTCGCACGCTTGGAAATATGACGCGACACGGCGGCGAAAAAGGACTCGTTCAAGAGCAGACGGAACATATCGTTTTCCAGATCGTAAGCCATTGGCGACCTCGCGCTGCTCCATGCAGCGTGGGAGAGACTATACAGGAGGATGGAGCGGGTGTCAAGCGGGTTTCTTAGTTCT
>RGZB01000224.1 GCA_010031735.1 Pseudomonadota bacterium
GGCAGCCAGTTTCAGGTTGCCGGCCGAGGTGCGGCCTTTATTGGTCACGAGCTCGTATTCCACTTTCTGGCCTTCGTTGAGCGAGCGCAGGCCCGCTGCTTCCAGCGCAGTGATGTGGACAAAAACGTCCGCCCCGCCAGCATCCGGTTGGATGAAGCCGAAGCCCTTGGTGGGGTTGAACCATTTTACGGTACCAGTAGCCATGTGTGAGAACTCCATGTATGGCGTTGAACACGAGCCCATCACCATGATGGGATTCGGGAGCGAGTCGCACCGAAACTCTTGGCCATTACTTAGAGGGAGAAAGCATGGGAGCGATTCACCCGAACCACAGTCGCGATTTCACTTGGGGTGAATGCAGGCGGTCGTAAGTACGTCGAAGAGTTACCAATTTAACTCAAGACGAATATATGCGGCAAAAGGGGTGGTTTGTCAAGTTTTACCCATGAAATTGTCATTCCCGCGAAAGCGGGAATCTCATGACTCTTGCGCAAGACGCCTGAGATTCCCGCTTTCGCGGGAATGACGGGGATGCTATAGACGCCCGCTATGAATGATAAACCAGCAGAAACCACATGCGGCACCATCGCGCTGATCGGCGCGCCGAATGCCGGAAAATCGACGTTGCTCAACCGGTTGGTTCACCGACCGTGCGCCATGGGCGCAGGTGTTCATGCTCTCGGCGCTGACCGGCGATGGCGTCAAGGAAATGAAAGACGAGCTCTCCGCCGCACTGCCGAAGGGCCCGTGGCATTTCCCCGAGGATGCGCTCACCGACATGCCGATGCGCATGATTGCCTCGGAACTGACCCGCGAGCAGCTTTTCCTGCAGCTTCAGGAAGAATTGCCCTACACGCTGACCGTGGAAACCGAGACCTACAGCATTGCCGAGGACGGGGTGGCCGAAATCCACCAGAACATCATCGTGCAGAACGAGCGCCAGAAGATGATCGTGATCGGCAAGGGCGGCAGCATGCTGAAAACGGTTGGCAGCCGTGCCCGAGTTGAAATCCGCCGTGTTTCGGGTGCTCCTTGCCGCCTGAACCTGTTCGTAAAAGTGCGCGCCGATTGGAAAGAAAAGCCGGACGCGTACCAGTATTTAGGGCTGG
>RGZB01000225.1 GCA_010031735.1 Pseudomonadota bacterium
GCGACGGTCGCCGCGAGCACAAGCCAGCCAATACCGTCGTTATGAAATATGACGATGGTACAATTTCATTCATGCCATGGGCGGAATTTCGATTTACCGTTACGCCATGGGATCGGCAAAATCGCCGTCCGCTTAGAGAGCGTGGTAAAGAAAATGGTGCCTTACCAAGGGTTGATCAAGAAGGGCTAGATCAGTTATGGGCAAAGTTTAACCAAGGGCTAGGTCAAAAGACCAAATAACCATTGACTGTTCTGTTGCTGCCCCTATTTTAAAATCATGACATTATTTCATTGCCATTTGCCGGATCGCGGAATGATCGCCGTTTCCGGACTCGACCGTCACAGTTTTTTACAGGGGTTGATCACAGGCGACATCCATAAAATTTCCGATGGCGGGGCGATTTATGCCGCGTTCCTGTCGGCGCAAGGAAAATATCAGCATGATTTTTTTGTTGGACAAAATGGCGATTATATTTGGATCGATATCGATAAAAATAATTTGCCCGATTTATTGAAACGGATGAATTTGTATAAATTGCGCGCCAATGTGCAATTATCGGATATCAGCGATCAATATCGCATTCATGCCATTTTTCCGCGCGGCAACACCCCGCCAGAATTTGCGGATGGCGCCTTTATTTATCCCGATCCGCGATTGGCGGATTTGGGTTGGCGCGCAATTGCGACATCGACAACCATGATTCCACAAATGGGCACAGTTGTTGATATTGCATCCTATGACTATTTTTTGGCTACACATGGCATACCAACCCAATCCTCCCTTGAAAAAGACCGGACGATTTTATTGGAAAACGGATTCGATGAATTGCATGCCATCGATTGGGACAAGGGATGCTATTTGGGCCAAGAGCTTACGGCGCGCACGCGGTATCGCGGCTTGGTACGCAAAAGATTGATTCCATTTGCAGTCACCGATAATGCCGCGCCAATACAAACGGGCGGGATTGTGACATTTACCGCCGCCAATGGCGAATCGCATGAATGCGGGGAAATAAAATCGATTATCGCATCGCCAGATACCAGCAAGCCCAATATCGCCATGGTCATGGCACGGGTGGAAT
>RGZB01000226.1 GCA_010031735.1 Pseudomonadota bacterium
CCACTGGTACTGCTGACCATCTCGCGTCCCTTCTGGAATTGTCGCACCGTCAAGCGATCCGCCAACGACGTTACTAACTTCTCCTGACTGTTGGTTTCGTTGTTCCTGCAACTGTTCGTAAATGCGTGCCGCAGCTTCACGCTTTGCTCGCTCGCAGTCCTCTATCCATCCGCCGTATGCCAACATGCTTCGACCGCTACCTGTTTTGATCGTCATATCATTCTCCAAAATCGCCGTCGAACAATGGGATGTACCGAAGCGACGGCAACGTCGGTTCATCATGGTTAATCTGCTGGTCGTCGCTCGGTAATCCCAAGCGTTCGTCTTACTCGTCGTCTCCGTCATTCAGCATTTCTGCCGAACCACCAAGCGTTTGCGTACTTCTCGCCTTATATCCTCTCATACCAGCCATTCGCGGCTTCCTGTGCTCGACTGGATTGTCATGGTTGATTCGCTTTCGCAAACACGCCAAGCAAAACCTCCCATCTCTAGTAACCGACTGCTTGCCGAGACAATCCACGCAAACTCCGTCCGCTCTTGCATCCGGTAATCCCGACGAACAATCGGATGAACCCAAGTGCTCGGTACTGTCTTCTGCCATTGTTGATTTCCTTTCTCGCACTGTGTTATCCTGTGCGTTATGCGGATCTACTCGAAATCCGAGATTGCGACTTGCTGTGTGTACCACAGTTCCAACTTTCGTGGTGGCGCAAAGTCCGGCTCGTCATGTGGATGACCTTCGATGTAAATGTGCGGATCCGAACCATCTGGATTGCAACTGTGGAGATAAACCCAGAAAAAAACTTCTCCATATTTCTTTTCCTGTAGCTTCCGTTCTTGCTCAATGCTATGGACCTCAAACTCTTGACCGTCTCCAGGACCGCCACCAACTAGATTCACAACTACCATCATCATCCCTCCGCATAACAAACCCATGCACCCAAGCGGCGATCGGGTGCTCTATCGTTGAAACCATCACCCCGCCGCTGGGTGATGGGTAGCGTTATGCTCTCCTCAACCATTCCTCGGTCACGCCAACTGCACGCATCAATTCGTACATCGGATCTTCCGCCCCACCCAC
>RGZB01000227.1 GCA_010031735.1 Pseudomonadota bacterium
CGCAAGTACGTCACATCTCCCAACCAGGTTTGGTTCGGTGCGGTCGCTGAAAAATCCCGGACGAGGAGGTTTTGCGCTTTCGGAAGCGCATGTTGGCTGTTCGTTGTGTGTGCCCATCGCCTGAAGATTCGAGCCCGTAAGTCTTTGTTTTTCATGCACTTTATGACGCGTTTCCGGCTGACGTGGGTGCCCGCTCGTTTCAGTTCATGGTGGATTCGCGGACTTCCATACCGTTGTTTGTGGGCCTCAAAAATGTTGGACACCTTTTCCATCAGTTTTTCGTCTTCCTGTTGTCGCTTGGAGGGCTGTCGCTTGGGCTTCGCGTAATAATTGCTTCGTGACATGCCCAAAAGTCGAGTGGCCATCGCGACATTGATGCCTACGCTGGCTTTCTCCGCATGCAGCCACTCGACGCTCATGTGGCCGCCTTGGCGAAGAAAGCCGTAGCTTTTTTTAGGATGTCTCGCTCTTCTTTAAGCATTCGATTTTCACGTCGAAGCCGAGTCAATTCTTCCCGCTCTTCCGTAGTCAGTTTTCCTTCAGGGCCCATTCCCCGGTCGATTCGTGCTTGTTGTACCCATTTGCCCAGGTTGCCTTCTCCAACGCCAAGACCTCGTGCAACGTCAACAATTCGCCGTCCTTTGTCTAAGACTTGCTCCACTGCGTCCGCCTTGAACTGATCGTCGTATTGACGCCTTGCGCTTCCTTTTTTGTCTTCCGTTTCCATAGGTTCACTCTCTTATCAAAGTGTCTACAAATTCGGATCAGGCCCAGACAAAATGGTTCGAGCGGAGACGATTTCGCCCGACTTCGAACCAGACTTCAAGGCAACATCGAGACGGGCTGCGATGACTGGAGCGATCTTTTCGACAGACACTCCAAGCGTTTGGGCCAAAATCTGATGTCTCGGCGTGCTTTGGCCCGAGCCGATCAGGCTGCGTTCCTGATAGAGCTCATGCAGAAGTCGTGTGGCCAATTCATCCGACACTCGAGTTAAAGAGGCGAGATCTGCGATCAAGGCATCGCTAAAGGCACAACTCGCTCATATCGATAGGCAGCCAAGACAACCAAATCAAGCAAT
>RGZB01000228.1 GCA_010031735.1 Pseudomonadota bacterium
GTCGGAAGAGACATGTCAATTTATCCAGGACGTATTAGAGCATCTTATCTGTTGGCATGACGATGGTGATCCGGCCTTTTTCTGCGAGGTCCACCGCAGACTTCGCAATTGCCGCCATCGCTTCCTCTACGACAGAAAGTCGAACAGGTCCCATGGCCGCCATGTCGTCCGCCAGAAGCTGTGCGGCGCGTGACGACATGTTTCGAAGGAATTTGTCTTTGATTTCCGGAGATGCACCTTTGAGCGCAAGAATGAGTTGGTTGCTTTCCACTTCCTTGAGCAACGCTTGAATGTCACGATCGCCGAGGCGGGTGAGGTCATCAAACGTGAAGAGTTTGGTTCTCAATTGCGCTGCCAATTCGGGATCATCGCCTTCGATGGAAGACAGCACTTCACCCTGTTGTGCGGCGGGGGTCCGTCGCAGAATGGCCAGAGCTGCGGACCGCCCATCCACCTTCCTCATTCCCTCTGCAATCAGCGCTTGCAATTCAGATGTCAGCGCAGTGCGGACTTCGCGGAGGACTTCTGGCGCTACTGACTCGACCACCGCCATTCGTCGCACAATCTGCGGCAAGTTGTCGGGTGGGAGATTATCCATCACCGCAGCAGCTCGTTCCGGAGTCAAAGATGAAAGCACCAAGGCCACGGTTTGCGGTTGTTCTCGAGCAAGAACCATTGCCAAAGCTTCGGGATCTGCCGTTGCCACAGGCCCCAACGCTTCATCGGGCGGAGGAGGGGGCATGACGCCATCAAAAACCCTGCTCGCGATTTCTTCACCCAGGGCCGCAGCCGCAATTTCCCGAAGAAAGTCATCTCCCGCAACCACTTCGCCGCCCACTTGTTCCATCGCTTCGACAAACGAAGACAATGCTTCCGGCACAGCCATATTGTTCCCTTTGCGCAATTCTTTGGCTCCCAACGCGATCTGGCGAAGTTCGTTTTCACTCAGCTGTCGAAAGAGTTCGGCAGCGACATCGGGCCCCAGTCCCAACAGAACGGCCGCAGCTTTCTTGGCGCCAGAACCCACGATTTTGTCATTAAACGAAACGGGCGATTTCACATCAGGCATTGGGGGCTACC
>RGZB01000229.1 GCA_010031735.1 Pseudomonadota bacterium
GCCAAAGATGGTCGGACGGTATGTCTCGCTGCCATACGACGCACTTACGCCAGTGAAAAGCAGTGGCATGATACTACCCAATGTCGGCACATTCTCTTTGTTCTGGAGCGATTCATAATCGCGGAGCTTGAGCGAGTCACTAAACACTTGCGCCGCGTCAGATGGCCCCTTCGGCTCGCGACCTGGGATCACGATAATAGTCTTCGAGCCCATGCCCTGCACCTGATTCAAAATCAGCTGTTGCGCCCCCTGCCCCAAAGACATGATGAGAATGATAGCCGCAATACCAATGACGATACCGAGAATGGTCAAAAGCGAACGAGAGCGATTCGTCTTGAGACCGGTGACTGCTGTTTTGAGGCTGTATGAAAATATCATTTTATTTTGTATTCCGTCTTTATATCCTTCGTACACTTCGCTACTTCACATACCCCTCATCCGCACGACGCTGATTCAACACCTTGGCATCACTCTCGATTGAGCCGTCCATCACGCGAATAATGCGCTGAGCGTGTTCGGCGGTGCTCGTCTCGTGGGTAATGAGGACAATAGTGTGGCCGTGCTTTTCATTAAGATTTTGGATGGTCTGGATGACCATCTTGCCGGATTTTGAGTCGAGGTTACCCGTCGGCTCGTCAGCAAAAATCACCGATGGCTCCAATACGAGGGCCCGAGCGATCGCGACACGTTGTTTCTCGCCGCCGGAAAGCTGGGCCGGTTCGTGATCAAGACGATGCGACATACCCACCGATTCGATAGCCTTCTTCGCCATGGCATCCCAGCTTTCCGGCGGCACATCCGAATACAACAGTGGCAACTTCACATTTTCGAGCACGGTGGTGCGAGGCAACAAGTTGAACGCCTGAAAAATAAACCCCATTCGACCATTGCGAATTTTCGAAATCTCCTCCGGCTTGTACGACTTCACATTTTTCCCTTCAAAAAGGTAGTCCCCACCGGTGTGTTCGTCCAAAAATCCGAGAATGTGCAGCAGGGTCGACTTTCCTGAACCCGACGGACCCATAATCGCGACAAATTCACCCTTCTTCACATCGAACGAGACGCCGCGCAACGCCGGCG
>RGZB01000230.1 GCA_010031735.1 Pseudomonadota bacterium
GTCCAACTAAACGGCTGGGCCCAGGAGGGCGAATTCTCGATGAGTACGGCACGGACTCCAGGAACCGCGGTATCGATATCCGTACGGTATCCGTTGCATGAGATCCGGTCGATCGTCTTGACATTGATTTTGGTCGCGAAACCCATTGGCTGCCTCCTTGAGTCGAGTTTTCCGTCAAAGGCTTCACCGGGAATCGAACCCGGTCCAGGCGGGCCTTCTGGTGACATGCCACCATATCGAAAGTCGCGCTGGTTCCGCATAACCCTCCCAGGATCGTTTGCAACCGATGGCCCTGGTCAAGCTTTGAAGCCACATAAGTATAGCCCCGATCCAGGTTCAAGTCAAGTCGAGAACATGGGAAATCCGCAAACTTTTTCGGAAAAGCTTCTCGGCGATACCTGCTTCCACCGCTTCCTTTGCATCTTCTAGACGCAATGAAGAACCAGATATTGGCTCGGCATCACCTTTCAGCATATATTGCCAAAAGAACACGGTGGACCGCTTTGTCTGCTGGGACCGTGTGACCAGGCCACAAACCATACCGCGGTCGGGCCCACCAGACGATGGCACCAGAACGATGGTATCGACATTGGGTCCAAATGACGTCCAGAACACATTACGCAAGGCAATTTTCATCGGCCGATTCCTTCGATCCGGTGACACGGAACACGGTGTGGGCGAAGGCTTCCATATCAACATCTGTGGCAAACACCAGGATATTGCAGAGGTTATTGGCACCTCCGGTGTAGTCTCGGCGAGACTTGCAAGTACGGAACAGGACCGTACTATTGGAGGCGCTGGCACACCATTGGGAGACTTGGATATAGATGCCGTGGTGAGTTCCGGGCAGAGGGTCGGTGTGTAGAGTCACCTCTCCAGAGACGGCAATGCCACCGAGATTCGATCGAACCTCAAACTGGTCTGTGGTCAATCCCAGGTGCTTGGTGGCGAACTTCCGGAGAATCGCCATGGTCGACCGGTGGGTGCTTTTCTTTAAAGCAGGATCACAGTAGGACAATGATCCACGGGTGTGCCAGGTGCGGATTGTGGTTGGGTTGGTCATATCGAATCTCCTTGAGT
>RGZB01000024.1 GCA_010031735.1 Pseudomonadota bacterium
CGGCTGTGCTGCCCACCACGGCACCCGCGACCAGATCCGAATGCCCACCGACATATTTCGTCAGGGAATAAATGGAAAGATCCGCGCCGTGTTCGAGCGGTTTCTGGTACACCGGTCCGAGCAATGTGTTATCGCACATAACGAGCGATGCAGGGTTATATTCATCCGCGAGTTTACGCACCAGCGCAATATCGACCATGCTATTCAGCGGGTTTGACGGTGACTCGATATAAAAAATCGCGATGCGGCCTTTCTTGCTGCCTTCCTCGATCGCTGCCTTGATCGATCGTGCATCCACACCGTTCGCGAACCCGACCGAGTGGATACCAAAAAGGGCCAGTGTTTTTGCAAACAATACTTCCGTGCCACCGTAGAGCGGCTGGTTGTGCACGATGACATCGCCGGGCTTAGCAAAGGTTAGAACTGCCGTTGCGATCGCGGCCATGCCACTGGAGAAAAGCGCGGCGGATTCGGCATCTTCGATCACGGCCAAACGGTCTTCGACAATCTCGCTGTTCGGATGGTTGAAGCGCGAATAGACAAGTCCGCCGGTTTCCCCTTCCGCGGGTTTTTTCCTACCCGAGACGATGTCGAAGAAGTTCTTGCCATGCTCAGCGGATTCGAAAACGAAGGTGGAGGTAAGATAGACCGGTGGCTTCACTGCGCCTTCAGAGAATTCCGGCGCATAGCCATAATTGAGCACCAGGGTTTCCGGATGCAATGTATGGTTGCCGAGCTTTTTCTTACGGTAGGATTTCTTTTCCTTAGGCATAGGGAAAACCTTATGGTCGATCGGTTATACCAAGACCCGCCGAGCGGCAGAGACCCTGGAACTGTCCGCGTATTCTCCCCACTTGCTCTGCAAGAAGCAAGATATAATCGTCCGAGAACTTGGAATGTTCGTACTGACGTTCCTGAAGCTCTTGTTTCGGAATCATGGTGTGTAGCTCCGGTTGGCTGCGGTCATTGGTCGCAGGGCCCACCAAGGTCGCCTGATAGTACTTATCCTCGAACAGCGGCAAAACCTTCTCCGCTTGCGTGCGTGCTTCAGCAAACGTGGTGTCGAGCGGACGGTTCGGCCAGTCTTTCACCGGGATGATATCGGTCTTGCCCAGGCCTACGGCGAGCAGCCGTAGTGAATTCTCTACATCGGCAAGCACGGTACTGCGGCCGTTGGTCAGATTGATGAATTCACGTGCCGCCAAAGGATAAGAAGCGATCTCCTGACGAATACCCAGCGCATATTCAAACGCCGCGATCGTCGCATCGATGATCTCGGGGGATTTCTCCACCGGAAGCCCGCGTTCCTGACGCATGATCGGTACACCCGCGGCCTCATGCACTTCTTTCGCGAGTACTAAATTATGATACGCGCTCTGGAATTGAGCCGATATTCCATAAATCGGCCCGTACGTCGCAATACGCTCCTCGAGCTTTGCTTTTGCTTCCGCGCGTTTCTCTTTTGCGATCGCTGCGATTTCCGCACCGCGCGCTTCTTCACTGCCCAGATCTATCGCCTTGAAGCGCGGCTCTTGCTCCAGGAACGCATCGAATTCGGCCTTTTGTTCCGTGTTGCCGTTCCATCCCTTGCCGTCCGGGCTAAATCTAGCGAGGTTGCCAGCATAAAGCCCGCCATTTTTGTTGTCCGTACCGACTACCGAACCCGGTGCGATGATACTTTTCTTTACCGCGCAACCTTCGTCGCCGAGTGTGGCATCGCCGTACGCGATACCATCCAGGATAAAGCCGTGCACCCAGACTTTCTGGCGACCCTTCTTGCCACCTTCTTCCGGCAAACCGCCTAAGATGACCGAATCTTTCGCCGCCCGTGCCATCACCTGTTCGCGGTTGGCGATATGGAAACCGGCCTGTTCGAAATAGCCGCCCTGATAGCGTTCGACCGACAGTCCTTCCGCTATGTCGGTGAGGGATTTTTCTTTTGAGAAGCCATTGCCCTCCAGATGCACCGGCATGCAGCGCAGTTCCGAACTGACCGTGGAATCGACGAGCGTTACGCCATCCTCTACGATCACCGCACCGCCTAGGTACACGTTCTCCCGATCGCCGACGATGATCACATCGTCGCCGATGATGGGTACGGCACCATGGGAGCGCTGTACGCGTACGCCGTCGCTAATGCCATTGACGATATCGATCCCTTTGGGGTTAAGGATCGCACGGATACGTACCGCTTCCGCCACATCACTCAATACAATGTCGCGTGTGCTTTCTGCAGCCGCAGGTGACGTCGTGTGTACATCACGAACGATACTCAGGTCTTTCTCCAGTCGATATCCAAGCGATTTCAAAATAGTATTGCAGTCGATACGCTGGCGCGGGTTCGGGTGGAACGGCACCTTCTCCTCGCCGGCGAAACGGTCGCTGCCGATCGCTTCGATGGTCCATTTCGGATGCAGGAATATCTTTGCGTGCTCGGCAAGTTTCACTTCGTCGCGCGTGGCGCGGATGATTTCTGTCAGGCGTTTCGGATCCTGGTAGATTTCAGACACCTTATCTTTATCGTCATCTGCGATAGGTAGGCCAAGCAGGCCTTGATGACCTGTGATTAGCAGGCGGAGATCCTCCGCAAGTTTCCTGTCGTGCTCGGGATTGTTCGTGATGATCTCACGCGCCATATGGAGCGAGAGCAGCTCCGACTGCATGACGGCAGCCTGCCAGACGATCGGTCCGTTCAGTTTTGCCTGCTCGTTGATGAAATCCTCGGTTTTCACCGTCTGCATGATGAGTGCATAGATGCGGATCCAGTTACCGTAAGTAGTGTTCTGCCATTGACCATTACCACCGGACTCGAGACGGCCTTTGCGGAACGCAAGTATCGCTTGTTCGCGATCGGAAAGTTTTTCTTTGCCTTCGGCTTCCTTGATACTCGCCGCGACGACGGCCTTTTGCCATTCTTCGGGTGTATAACCGATGGCGCTCAAGAAGGTGTGGCCCGGTGTCAGCTGCTGGTTATCCATCGCATAGCGCGCACCGACACCCATCAGGTACTGGAAGCGCGGATCATCGGTGGGGTCATCGAGTTTTCTACCGTTCGTATCGATCCCGAGAAGGATCGGCCTCGCGTACTGATAATCGACATCGGCCCGTTTGTTCGGGAGTAATTCAAAAGTCGCCGGATCCAGCGGTGCGGCGGAGAGCGCTTTGAGGAAATTGCCACGGCCAAAGATGATGACGTTATGCGGCAGCTTATCCGTATCGGATGGCACTTGCACCCCAGGACCGAGCGCCGTATAGGCGGGGACTTCGGAATAACTGCCGACACTGACACCGATATTGGCAAAGGAATTTTCTTTGAAAACGGTGCCTTTTCCGACCGTGGTGCCATGGGCGATTGAAGCGCCCGTCTCGAATTCGACGCGTTCAATGCGTTCGCCGACTTCGCCGAGCGAGCTGGTGAAATCCATAAATAATGTATGCGGACCCAGGACAGAGTTCTGTACCGTGGCCCCGCGACGCACCTGTGCGCCGTCACCGATGCTAGACATGCCGGTGATGCGGAGTGCATCATATACGATGAGCGCATCCGGATTGATAATCGGAATATTGACACCCTCTGCGATCACGGTCGGACCGACCAATACATCGATACCCGGTGTTTTGCCTTGCGCGGTATAGAATGTCCGGCTTACTTCATTGCCGGAGACGGGGTTAAGACCTTTCGGGTTCAAAAGATGTTTATATGTATCGAATAAGCTCATGTCTGCTACAGCCTTGATTTTTAAGGTTTTTGATATTTAACAGACCTTGCGTAAGGTACTATCGTTTTACAATAGTAGGATTATAACCCGTATTTATTAAAATACGGTTAACATACCATTTTACTCTATCGGATAAGTAGGGTATAGTAATATTCTCTTCCAGTCAAACCCGAAATTTGCTAGAACAGCGGCCAATAAGAGGCGATTTCACGAAAAACCGAACACGTTATTTTCAGCAGCAGAAAGTTAAAGGAACATATGTCGAAGATCTATATCATCCACGAAAATCCCCAATGGTTTGCACCGCTCGCGAAAGTGTTTACGGAACATAAACTCCCTTATGGCGAGATTTTCATGGAAGACGGCAGTATCGATACCTCGAAAGCACCGCCGGAAGGCATCTTCTTCTCGAAAATGAGTGCTTCCTCCTACACGCGTGACCATAAATTCTCGCCGGATTACACCGCAGCCCTGCTTACGTGGCTTGAAGCGAGTGGCCGCCGTGTGATCAACGGTTCTTCCGTACTCCGTTTGGAGATGAGCAAGATCGACCAATATATCCGTTTGGAAAAAGCCGGCATCAAAGTGCCGCGCGCAGTCGCATGCTTCGGCAAAAACCAGATCAAAGAAGCGGCGAAGACCTTCCAGGCGCCATTCATCCTGAAACCAAACCGCGGTGGTAAAGGTATCGGCGTGCAATTATTCCAATCGCACAAAATGCTCGAAGAATATTTGAACAGCGGCAATTTCGAACCGTCGGTCGATAACGTGACGCTGGTGCAGGAATATATTCAGGCGCCGGAACCGTTCATCACCCGTATGGAATTCATCGGCGGCAAATTCGTGTATGCCGTGCGTGTGGATACCAGCCAGGGTTTCGAACTCTGCCCGGCAGAAGCATGCCGCGTGGATACGCCCGGCAAGGCGAACGAAGTCTGCGCGATCGATGCAGGCGAAGGCCTCTTCCGTATCATGAAGGATTTCAACGATCCGATCATCGGCAAGCTCGAGAAGTTCCTTAAAGCAACCGGTATTGAAGTGGCGGGAATCGAATTCATCCGCGATAAGAATAACCAGGTGTATGTGTACGATATCAACACCAATACCAACTACAATCCGGAAGCCGAACAGAAAGCGGGCGTCTCCGCGATCACAAAGCTCACCGAATTCCTGCGTGCCGAACTGAACAACGCAGGCAAATCCAAGAACGTGGCGTAACTAAAGGCGCTCGAAAGAAAAAGGGGAGCACATGCTCCCCTTTTTTATTGCGCTATTTTGCTTTTCGACTTTCTTTATAGAAGATGAGCGTGAAGAGCGTGATCGCCGCGCAGGCGATCACATAAAAGGATGGCGCCGTTTTATGGCCGGAGACTTCGATGAGCCAGGTCGCTGCCATCGGGGTAGTGCCACCGAAGAATGCGGCGGCAAAGTTATAGGAAAGCGACAGACCCGTATAGCGTACCGCAATCGGGAACAGATCGACGAGCACGATCGGTACGGGACCCAAGAAGAAGCCCACCGGGATCGCAAACAGTAACTGGCCGAGCAGCAGGTAGATGAATTGATCCTGCGTGAGCAACCAGAAGGCAGGGTAAGCGGCAAGCAGCATCGCGAGCGCGCTCCACACCATCAGCGGTTTCCTGCCGAGCGTATCGGAAAGATATGCCGAAAGCGGGATGAGGAATGTCATCGCCAGGATGCTGATCGTATTGATGAAGAGCGACATGCTAAGGTCGTGCCCTGCGATTTTCGACATGAAACTATTGATGAATACGGTGAGTGTATAGAACGGCACCGTGACGGTGAGGTAGATGCCCGTGCCGATGAGGAGTGTGCCGAAATATTTGGTGAAGACGGTGCGGATCGGCGTGGTAGAGAGTTCGCCGCGCGCTTTGGCTTTGCTATAATGCGGGCTCTCGGCGATGTTATGGCGGATGTAGAGACCGACGATCCCGATCGCGACACCGAGCACAAAGGGTACACGCCAGCCCCATTGCTCGAAGGCACCGGCAGGCAGCATCTGCGAGAAGAAGGTACCGACGAACGAACCGACCAGGATACCGATACACGCGCTGAAAAGGCAGGAGCTTGCGACCAGCGCACGGTTCTTCTGTGCATATTCCGAGATGAAGACGATGGAGCCGCTGAACTCACCCCCGAGGGATATCCCTTGCAGCAGGCGGATGGCGGTTAAGAGTATGGGAGCTAAGATACCGATCTTCTCATAGGTGGGAAGGATCGAGAAAAACGCCGTACAGATCGCCATCAGGATGATGGAGGAGGTAAGCGCGGTACGCCTGCCGAACCGATCGCCGATATGGCCGAAGATGATGGCACCAATCGGCCGCATGAAGAATCCGGCCGCAAAAACGCTGAATGCGGCGATCAACGAAACATAGGGATCGGTCGAAGGGAAGAAGTGTTTGCTGATGATGGTCGCGAAGTGACCGAAGAGTGCATAGTCATACCACTCAAGGGCATTGCCCACCATGCCGGATAAAACGACTTTCTTCATAACGATCTTTCCTTCGCATAATTATCGTGCGGTCAGGGTAATCGTTTTGAGGCAGTTTGCAAGTAGGGGGGCATTTAACGCTTGCGGCGTTTGCCGAGATAACGTGATGCAAGGGCAGAGTATTTTACATCCATCTCCTGGAACGTACCGGTTTTTTGATCGACTTCGGAGATCTGTTTGGTGTCGATATCCAGCACCCAGCCATGGAGTGTGATGAGTCCTTTTTTCTCCGCCGCCTTCACGAAAGGATACGTACGCAGGTTCTCGAGGCTCTCACGCACCGTGCCTTCTTCCAACTCCTGCATCTGCACTTTCTTCGGATGCTTGCGGATTTTATCGCGTAGCGGATAGAACGGCTTTAAATATTCATCCATGTATCCCATATCTGGCGTATCACATCCATACAGGCAGGCATTCAGGCCACCACATTGTGTATGTGCAGACACGACGATGTGCTGCACGTTCTTCACATTGACGGCAAGCTGCACGCTTGCAGCCTCACCCAGACGCAGGGCCTTGCCCTTTTCGTCGATACCGGCCACCACGGCACCCATGGTGCGGTGGATGATGGCAGCACCTTCCGGGATGCCGATATGGCGGTTTGGTTCCAGGCGCGCTTCCACACATCCGATGTAGAGCATACGCGGAGAGGGCACCGGCGGGTCGGAAAGCAACCGGTCATAGAGCGCGGTACGCTCATGCGGCTTCACGCCCGGAAGGGGTGCGAAGCGGAGTACTTGTAACAATCTGACTCTCTCGATGATATCCATGCGGCTCTTTCTACCCCAACTCACCCGCCAGTGCACCAAAAAAAAGCCAAATTTACAGGGTACTGTCATAATGCAGCTATATTAAGCGGAAGCGTATGCCGGAGAAGCGACTCAATAAAATCGAAGAAGCTTAAAGCGTATCATCGCACTGCAGGGATTCTTAGGGAGTGCAAAATTCGATCTCGTTGCATTCATGGATACGGTAGTAAATGAATCGCAAGCACTCACCGGCGCCACGGGTGCTGAAACGACAGATCCGAATGAGCTTATAAAACAGGCGGATAAGGCGCTTTACGAGGCAAAAAACGGCGGGCGGGACATCGTGAAATTTTCTTGAAGATTCGTATAGCCTGCCGGCCTTGAACAATATATCTACTATACTATCTAAACTCTGGTCTTCTATAACATCCGTGTTCGCTAAAATGTAAGCAGCACGAGTAAGATGAAAACGATGGATTACGGAATCAAGAGCTCTGGGCCTAAGCGACTGCTATCGTTGCCCCGTGTACGGTTTTTTGTCGCAATCGTCCTTCTCGCGAGTATCGCTTACGGCCTGTTCGGCGGTGAAACCAAATCCTCCGGCAGTGCAAAACATAGCGTCGCCACCATCGCGCTGGGTACGTTAGAAGACATCGTCACCTCCCAAGGGAAGCTCGAGCCGAAAGAATATGTCGATGTCGGCGCGCAGGTTTCCGGGCAGCTGAAAAATATCCCGGTTGCGATCGGTGATGTCGTAAAGCCAGGCCAATTGCTCGCCGAGATCGACCCCCGTATTTATGAATCACGTGTCGCGGCTGACAAAGCGCGCCTTAAGACCTTGAAGGCCCAGGTGAGCGAACAGCAGGCGAACATCGATTTCGCGCAACAGCAATATGCCCGCAACCAGCGTTTGATCAAATCCGACGCCATCAGCAAGGAAACGCTCGAGGATAGCAGCACGAACCTGAAAGTCGCACAGGCACGCAAAGCCGCACTCGAAGCACAGATCAAAGAGGAGGAATCGACGCTTTCAGGCGATGAGACGAACCTGAGCTATACGAAAATCTTCGCGCCGATGGCAGGCACCGTAGTGCTGCAACCGGTACAAAAGGGTCAAACGATCAACGCAAGCCAACAAGCGCCGACCATCATGCAAGTGGCGAATCTCGATACCATGACGGTGCGCGCACAAGTGGCAGAAGCGGATGTGATGCGTCTTAAAGCCGGTATGGAAGTATACTTCACGACGCTTGGGTCGATGGAACGTAAATGGAAAGGTGTCGTGCGCCAGATATTACCCTCACCGGATACCGTGAATGACGTGGTGTTGTATAATGTACTCGTCGATGCGGACAACAAGGATCGCCAACTGATGACAGGCATGAGCACGCAGGTGTTCTTCGTACTCGGGAGTGCCAAAGATGTGCCGATCATCCCGCTCGAAGCGCTCGGCAGACGCTCGCCGAAAGATGATAACGCCGTCGGCCGTGCGTATATCGTGCAGGTGAAAAAAGGAAGCGCGGTGGAAGAGCGCGTGATCCATGTGGGTTTGACCAGCCGTTCGGCAGCAGAGATCAAGGACGGTCTGGTGGTGGGTGAAACGGTTGTCAGCATGGCGAAGCCTGCAGGCGATCAGAAACGTCCGGGTGGCGGTGGTGCACCACGTGCACCGGGCCCGCGTCTATGACCGATATCGCTCCGCTTATCGAATGCAGGAATATCGAGCGCCACTATCAGACCGGCGAAACGGTCGTGAAAGCGCTACAAGATGTCTCACTGAATATCTGGCCAGGGGAATTCGTCGCCATCATGGGGCAATCGGGCTCCGGCAAATCAACCCTGATGAATGTGGTGGGCTGCCTCGATACCCCGACCGGCGGAAGTTACCGCGTGCGCGGAAAGGAAACGTCTAAACTCACTTCCGATGAATTGGCGGCGCTGCGCCGGGATACGTTCGGCTTTGTCTTCCAGCGCTATAACCTGCTCGCGACCGCCACGGCAGAAGAGAATGTGGAAGTGCCCGCGATCTATGCCGGTATGCATAAAGAAGATCGCCGTGCCACCGCGCGGAAATTACTCACGCGGCTCGGGCTGGGTGAACGCGTCGATCACCGCCCGAGTGAACTCTCCGGTGGTCAGCAGCAGCGTGTAGCAATCGCACGTGCGCTCATGAACAACCCGCCGATCATCCTGGCGGATGAGCCGACCGGTGCACTTGATAGCAGAAGCGGCGAAGAAGTGATGGCACTCTTAAAAGAGTTACACAAGGAAGGCCGCACCATCATCCTGATCACGCATGACGAAAAAGTAGCGGCCAATGCCGAGCGAGTCATCCATATCCACGACGGTAAGATACTGAAAGAAACCGGTGCACCGCCAAAACCCCGTACGCAAGAAGTGACATTCGGCAAACAGGCAGCCGGTGACACCCGTGCGGAATTCATTTCCGAGATCATGGAATCGTCGAAACTAGCGCTGCGGTCACTGCGCGTGAATATTTTCCGCACGGCACTGACATTGCTCGGCATCATCATCGGTGTGGCATCGGTCATCACGCTCCTTGCGGTGGGTGATGGCAGTAAGAAAGCGGTGCTTGACCAGATATCCGCGATGGGAACGAATCTGCTTTCCATCCGCCCAGGTGCGCCGGGACTTCGGGGAAGCGGGGATGTGATTACACTCACCGCCGAGGATGCCGATGCGATCACGCGCGTGGCGAATGTGGAAGTCGTGGTGCCGGAGCGCGACGGGCATTTCACGGTGCGCCACGGCAATATGGATTACCAGACCACCATCACGGGGGTCAGTCCCGGCATGCCGGCGGTACGAGACTGGCAGGTGGCGAGGGGTAATTTCTTTTCCGAACGCGATCTTCGCGGTTATGCGCCCGTGATCGTGCTCGGGCAGACGGTGGTGACGAGTTTGTTCCCGGATGGTAGCGATCCGATCGGGCAATATGTGCTGGTGAAGAACGTGCCGTTCGAAGTGATTGGTGTGCTCGCGGTGAAAGGTGCCTCGATGTTCGGCTCTGATCAGGATGACAGCGCATTCGTGCCGCTCACCACCGGGTTGGTCCGCCTGTTCGGCAAGTCGTATGTGAATGCGATCACCATCAAAGTGCGCGATCTTTCCGTCATGGAGGAGACGCAGGATACCGTCACGCAGCTCTTAAAAGACCGGCATCGTGCAGAGGATTTTCGCATCCGCAACATGGCCTCGATCATCGAGACGGCGAACCAGACACAGAACACCCTCACGATCCTGCTCGCATCGGTGGCAGCGATCTCGCTCTTGGTCGGTGGTATCGGTGTCATGAACATCATGCTCGTGAGCGTGACAGAACGCACGCGCGAGATCGGTATCCGTATGGCGACCGGCGCCCGCATGCGCGACATCATGCTGCAGTTCAATACAGAAGCGGCCGTGGTGTGTACCCTGGGCGGCATCATCGGAGTCATAGTAGGCATTCTGACAGGTTTGCTACTGGAAGCCTTCGGGGTCAATATCTTATTCTCGCTCATGCCAGCGCTCCTTGCCTTCGGTTGTGCCTTTACGACGGGCTTGGTCTTCGGCTATCTTCCAGCAAAGAAAGCAGCAGAGCTCGATCCTGTCGTGGCGCTCGCTTCGGAGTAACGTATGAAAAAGACCCGTGCCCTACCGCTTCTGTTCGTGCCGCTGCTGCTTGCGCAAGGCTGCCAGCTCGCACCCGAATACCAACGGCCGGCGATGGACGTGTCCGACGGGTGGCGCATGCCAAAACCCGCTGGGGAAAACCCCGTCCCGGTCATCGAAAACTGGTGGACCTATTTCCATAGTGAGGAGCTGAACCGCCTTATCGAATCCGCGCTCAAGAACAATAACGATCTCGCGGCATCGCTCGCGCGGATTTCCCAGGCGCGCGCACAGGCGAAAATCGCAGGCGCGGATCTCTGGCCGGATGCAGATGCATCGGGTAACCTCACCCGCTCGCGCGACAAACCCGGTAATGGTACGGCCAGAACGGACAATAGTTACCGCGGGGTTCTGAGTGTTGCCTACGAACTCGATCTCTGGGGCAAGAACCGCAACAGTGCTTCGTCGGCCGAAGCGCGGCTTGATTCCCGCCAGTTCGATTACGAGGCGCTGGCGCTGGTCACGGCCGCGGATACTGCAGGCACCTATTTCCAGGTCTCGAACCTGCGCGACCGCTTAGCTATCGCACAGGAGAACCTCGCCAATACACAGGAAGTACTCCATATCGTAGAGGCACAATTCAAAGAGGGCAGGGCCTCCGCACTCGAGGTCTCGCAGCAGAAGACTGCTTACGCGAATGCCGAAGCATCGCTCGTCTCGCTCGAGAACCAAACCATCAACGCCGAGAATACACTCGCACTGCTCCTGGGTATCACACCGAAGGAACTGAAGGTCGGGAAATACAACCTCCAATCTGCAAAAGTGCCGGTCGTGGCACTGACACAACCCTCGACGTTGCTGGAGAAACGACCCGATATCCGCCGTGCGGAATCCGATCTGATCTCTGCCAATGCCGATATCGGTGCGGCACGCGCCGCCTTCTTCCCGAGCGTAACGCTCGGGGGCAATCTCAGTGCGGCGGCGAATCCGGCTTCATCGGCGGCATCCACCACCACGGCAATCGTAGGCGGTGTTTCGGTGCCGATCTTCAAAGGCGGCGCGCTTTTTGGTGCACTCGACCAGACCAAGGCACGTAAAGAAGAACTGGTCGCGAATTACCGGAGCACGGTGCTTAACTCCTTCAAGGAAGTGGAGGATGCGCTCGCGTCGGTGAAATCCGCACAGCAGCGGTTGGCCGCACTCCGCACCGCGTCGACCGAAGCGCGCAATGCCTACCGTATCTCGCGTGAACGCTATAAAGCCGGTGCGGTGGACTTCCTGACACTCCTCGATACCCAGCGTGCACAACTGAATGCGGATGACGATTATATCCGCGCAGAACTCGACATACTTACCGCGACGATCTCACTCTTCAAGGCCTTGGGCGGTAGATAAAACCATCGTTTTTTTATGCCCCAAGTGGCAAAGTCCAAGCATGTATAGGAGATCGTATGGTAAAAAACACATCCACTACAATGCCTGCCAACACATCCACCAAAGAGCCGATCATCAATAAAGAAAAGATCGCAGAGAAAAATGCGAAGGGCGCATCGGGGAATATCTCTAAAGAAAACCTGAAAGCGAATCCGCAAACCTTAACCGCCAGTCTGCTCGTAGAAGATGCCGCCCATGCGATCGACATGTACACCCATGCACTGGGTGCGAAGGAGATTTACCGTATGGCGGCACCGAACGGCAAGATCATGCACGCGTGTCTCATGATCGGGAATTCACAGTTCTTCATCGCCGATCTATCGCCTGAGATGGGATGCGCGACACCCTCGAGTATGGGTTTCTATATTTATACGCCGGATGTGGATGAAGCCTTCAAAAAGGCAAGCGATGCAGAGATGAAACCACTTTACGAACCGAAGGATATGTTCTGGGGTGATCGTACGGGGACGCTCGTCGATGATTTCGGCATCACGTGGACGCTTGCGACACACACACGGGATGTCTCACCCGAAGAAATGGAAAAAGGCCGCCAGGCGTTCTTTAAGCAGGCGCAATAGGATTATCCACGAACGCGTGTGCTTACGACACATTTATCGGCGCCCACCACATCCACAACGGCTTGCCACACAATACCGAACGCTTCGCATGCGGCATCTGCGTCATTCGGCAGTATACCTACCAGGTTCAGTTTATAGGCGCGGGGATTAAGAGGACTTCCCAGCATTTGAGGGCCTTTGGTGATCGGGATGCCAGGCCGTTTCTCCTCGCCATAAGCATCATTAAGGGCTTTCGTAATCGCATCGATAATCATGCTCATGGGCCTGGTTGTCTGCTCGTGCGGTGGATACTCAAAAGAAATACAATATTCATGACTATCATGTAGCGGGGAGCGGACAAGACCCCGCGTCTCTACCGTGACATGTTCAAAAGCACTGTCCTGCATAATTATTCTGTAACCCACGCGATATGGAGTTTGGTGTTGGCCACCACGATACCTCCGCGGTTGCCGGGTTCAAGTGTGCCAAAGCGCGGGGCAAAACTTTCCGGCAACGGACGGTCACCCGGGATCGAGAGCCACAAACGCAGCAAATGGCGCTTTTGTTTTTCTTCCGGCCAATCTTCGAAGCCGGTGCGGTCGTGCAGCATGGTGTGGTTGTAAACGAATTGCATGTCACCGGGCTCGAGCGTCATCGAGAAATGGATTTTCGGGTCATTGGTCAGTTGATCGAACATATCGAGTGCTTCGATCTGCTCCGGCGTGAGGCGCGGCGCATCCGTGAAGCGCTGCGCCGAGTCGATATACTGTCGCTGATAGTAAACCGTGAGGAAACCGAGATGATAGCTGAACACGGGCAGCATGAAATACGGCAGCATGCCCGGAGGTACTTCGCCGCGGCGATCGACCGCAAAGGGTTGCAATAAGAGCGCGAGCAGGTCAGGGCGGCGGCGATGCATTTCGTTGAACAATGTCGAGGCGCTGACGAGTAAGGAATCGCCACCGGATTTTGCCGTTTTCAGGCACAGGAGGGCGACCACATCGCTCGAATCCGTATGGAAGGTCTGGCGTTCGTTGGTTTGGTAGATGCGCACATTCGGATCGCTGCTTTTCATGCCGAGATCGCGCACATGCCCCAAGATATGGCCTTGCGCGTTTTGCGAACGCGTGACGCCTAGATGGCTGCCAAGGCCATAGAACATCGTGCCGGCCTCACGCTCGGTATAACGGTCTTTCGGAAGGCCACGCAGCAGCGCGAATCCACGGCCGTGGATCAACTCGTTCTTCATTGCGTGCAGTTTGGGGGCAAGCGTCGGTAGCGGGAAGGATTCGGCTGTGATGCCGGCGATATTCTTGCCGGAGGTGAGCCATGGCTCAGCGGCTTTCTCGAGTTCGGTGATTTCATTCGGTAGAAGGGGGATGCACCACTCGGATGCGCGCGCGAGCATATCCGGCCCATACCATACGGAGGCATCGCATTGTTCGGGCGGTAGTGTTATCGGTGTTTTCGGCAAAGCGTTTCCCACGGCATTCTCTTCTGCGATCTGACAGGTACTATTGCCGCTTGGGGGCGTATTGGGGCGCGGCTACGTCGCCAAAATACAGGCAAATTCCGAATATGAAAGGGCTAATTTCAGAAAAAACCGCTAAAACCCTCACTATTTTATGGGAAACACACCTTATAGGTCCTGTATAGGTTAGGGGTCTGCCACGCATCGCTTCATTATTCGTCAGGCGGTAGCGTTATCCTGTAGTAACTTACGATGGGAAATCCTATGACGACTTCGACCTTACTCCTGATCATCCTGGTGCTGCTGCTGATCGGCGTAATCCCCGCATGGCCGCACAGCCGCAATTGGGGCTATTATCCCAGCGGTGGCGTTACGACGCTTCTGCTCGTGCTCGTGATACTGATGATGATGGGACGGGTATAGACCCGTCCCTCACACCTAGGATTTAGCGGGTTTTCCAGCTACCGTCGGAGCCTTGGTATTTGCTGCCGGCCGGTAAGTTCTTGATGATTTCCACGGCAGCGAGTTTGGCCACCACATCGACTGGTTGGCCGTTCTGTTTAGAGATACGCGCATATTCCTGCTGACGCTTCCCGTTCACCTCATTCACGAGTGCCTGCGCATCGGAAGAGTTACCGATCACGGCGGCGTAGCCGTCCGATTTTTCACCCACCAAACCGGAGCTGCGTGCAGTATGCAGGTCGAGTGCGAAAGCCGGAAAGGCGAAGGTCGTAAGCAGAATAGCAAGTGCAAGTATACGTTTCATAGAGAGCTCCTTAGAAAATATCTTTGTTTTTGGCGATCGATTGCTTCACGTCTTTCTCGATTTCCACTTTCACGTGTTGTTCGATGTTGACGTTAAGGTTGATCTCGATCGGTTTATCGGGTGCCTGCAGCTGCACGGTCGGTGCACATGCGACCGAAAGCAGAAGCATCATCATCACGGGGAGAGTGTGTTTCATGGTTTACCTTTACCCTGTTCAATCAGTTTTTTAGGATCGGTGAACGATATCATACTTTGTTCGAGCAACTCAAGCACATCGCCGCCGAAATGGACATTTAATTTCACCGGCCTGCCTTCATAGACATCGGGGTTGTTACCCTCCACTGCAAAGGTCACGGAGAACTTTTTATCCTTGCCGCTTTCCATGCCGATCGAAAGAAGCTTGTAGTGGAGGTTGGTCAGCATATCACGCACCAAGGCGACCGATGCATTGTCGCCCGGTATCGCGTCCGGCGAAACGGCGATGGTGCCGGGTTCATCTGCCGTCAAACTGCCGGCATGGATCAAGAAACTACCATCCGGCTTGATGATGACGGGAATGGTACCAGAGACCCTACCCGTCGCAGAGGCACGGTTTTTGGTGAGGGTCTGCATCAACGCCTCGACCGATACATGCCGCACTTCGAGATCCAGTTTGATATCGGATGTGGTGGTGAAAGGAATACGCACATTGTGCACGGCGAGTGTCCCTTCGTTCCATGGCAGCAGCATGGCCTGAATGGTGAGTGCGGATTTTTCGGGATTTGCGAAAAGATACCGGAGTGTGAGGTCGCTGCGGTAAGTGGTATCGGCGCTTTTAAATCCCCCCGTTACCTCTACCACATCGCGTGTTGCGCTAAGGATGCCATTTCCTTGTAACGTCGGTACCGGGAGCGGCGCGTCTTTCACCTGGATGCCGTCCATCTCCCAGTTGCCGTCCCAGCGTTTTGCCTCCGGATTCAGTTTGGCATCGAATGCCATGCGCTTGATGGTGGTGGGTACGGTCCCTAGATGGAGTTCGGATGCCAATGACGTGTAGCTAAGGGTAGGAGTAGGTCCCTTCTTCCAGCGGAGATTGAAAGGGAGTTCGGCCTTCCAGTCGGGCGTCGTAAGCTTCAGGCTGCTTTCCTCTATCGTCAGGTTCTCGAAGGGAATGGCGGTCAGTTCAGCGGTCGATACCGGCCAAGTAAAAGGTTCAGAAACGGTATCCGTGGGGGTGTTCGAGAATCCTTCAAATCCGTTAGCAGACCAGCTATCGTTTTCTTTGCCCGCCTCCAGATGCACGCCACGGAGCGTGAAGGTCTCGAAATGGCGATGCCAGAGTTCTGGCAGCGAATAGCCGATCGTCAGATGTTCGAGCACCAAAGGTTGGGGACGGCCGATCGCGATCTTGTCAAACGTGATGCCGTGTATTCCCACATGCGCGATCGAGATATCGACATTCTGGAAGCCGTTTGTTTCAAGTGTGTGTTCAATAGCATCCGCGAGCCATGTTTTCCAAGGCACGATGCCCGTTGCAAAAGCGCCGATCAGGAGCGCCAGCAGGACTGCAGGAAACAGGACAAATGTGGTGGCGCGACGGATAGGTCTCTCCTTCGTTAGCGGGTGGGTATGCCTTAGCCATATAGAAATATGGCTAAAAATTCAATACGTTGTGTGTTTTTCATGTCCAAAAGGAAATTGTCCCGATACGGAGGATATGCCTTCCTGCAGCAAAATTATTGCAACAAGCAAAATATCCTATATAGCTAGATTCGGTTATATAAATAACCTTACAATCTTAATGTCTTAAAGGGAGTATACCATGTCTGTTTCTAAAAAACTTACTGCTGCCGCACTCGCGGGCCTTCTCACCGCTGGCGTAATGACCGCTGGCGTCGCTCAAGCTGCTGAAAAAGCTGCGACCGCTGAAAAAGCGATCGAAAAACACGCTTGCGCTGGCAAAAACGCATGCAAAGGTAACGGCGGCTGCAAAACCGACGCGAACGCTTGCAAAGGCCAAAACTCTTGCAAAGGCAAAGGTGGCTGCGCTACCGATGGCAGCAAAAAAGCTAACTAATAGCTATTGCGACATTCGGAAGGCGGAGGTCTTTGACCTCCGCCTTCTCCTTTCTTAAGGCCTTATGAAAAAAGCCTCTTCGTATTTTCCGGATTTAGGGTTTGGTCTGGGTCTTCGGATCCCGCACTATCCGCATATCTTCGAACACTGGCCGAAAGTGGACTGGTTCGAGATCATCTCCGAGAATTTCATGGATACGGAAGGAAGACCCATCCGCAACTTGGCCAAGATCCGTGAGCGCTACCCGATCGTGTTGCACGGCATCGCCATGTCGATCGGCACCGTCGATCCGATCAATTCCGAATACCTCAAAAAACTGAAACGCCTGATGGACTGGGTGAAACCTGCCTGGGTGTCGGACCATCTCTGCTGGACCGGTATCGCCCACAAGAATTCACACGACCTGCTGCCGGTTCCTTACACCGAAGAAGCACTCAAACATATCGTCGGCCGTATCAAGCATGTGCAGGATTTCCTGGAGCGCCCGATCGCACTCGAGAATCCCTCCACCTACCTCGAATTCAAAACGTCGCATATCCCGGAAGCGGAATTCATCGCACGCATGGCGGAAGAATCCGGCTGCCACCTGCTACTCGATGTGAACAACGTTTACGTCAGCTGCTACAACCACCGCTTGGACCCGAAAGCGTATATCGATGCACTGCCGCTCCATAAGGTGGCGCAGATCCACCTTTCCGGCCATACGAACAATGGCACCCATATCGTGGATACGCACGACGACCATGTCGTCGATGGGGTTTGGTCGCTCTATAAATACGTGATCCATCAGTCCGGCCGTACCATCAACACGATGGTGGAGTGGGACGATCATATCCCTGAATTCGCGGTGCTCGATGCCGAACTCACCAAGGCAAAAGTGGCTGCGCGCGATGCAAAGAACTATGCGCCGCTGCCGGATCTGGCGCGTGACCAGACGCGGTATGTCGCGAACATCCGTACGAGCTTGAAGGATGCAGAAACGCGGATGCAGGATGCGATCCTGATGGGCAAAGCGCTCGATAGCAAACCGGATGAATGGATTCGCGCCAAAGCGGAATTCGCGCCGGCCGATCAGCTCGCTGTTTACGTCAATGCGTACCGCTACCGCTTATATGAAGTGACGATGGGGGATTTCCCGGTGCTGAAATATTATCTCGGTGACGAAGCATTCGACAGGCTCATCGACGATTTCGTGAACCATGCACAATCGGAACATTTCAACATCAGCCGTTATCCGGTCAAGCTGCCGCAGTTCTTATCGAAACACCAAACCGGCGATGCATTCGCTGTCGAGATCGCAGAACTGGAAAACACGATTTCGCAGCTCCATGATGCAGAGGAAACCGTTGCACTCGAACCGAAGCATCTCGAAGGGCTCACACCGGAAGCGCTGATGGAGTCGGTGTTGAAGCCACGTAAGGCACTTAAACTTCTTGCACCCGACTATCCGATCAATGCGTATTACCGTGCGGTGAAGGAAGAACAGTCACCCAAAAAACCACGGAAGAAAAAATCATATCTTATTATCTTCCGCCACGAGGATTCCGTCTGGCGTATGGACCTCGAGAAGAATGAATACTACGCGCTCGAGCGTTTATTCTCCGGTAAGCCTATCGGCGTGGTGCTTGAAAGCTTACCCGCGGAGCTCGGTGTAGCGGAAGAGGAGCTAAGCACAGAACTGATGCAATGGTTCGGCCGTTGGATCCGTAATGGTATCCTTGCAGCCGATGAAGTAGCCGCCGCGCCGAAGATCAAAAACGCGGTCTAATGGCGTGTTCGCGATTCAGGCATGACATCGGCGGTTGAACCGATTAGAATGGCCTTACTCAATCGCAATGGAGATGCCCATGAATAAAGACAACGAATCCTGCAATATGTTTTCCTGCATCCTCGGTTTCCTGATCGACTGGCCGGAAAAAGTCGCAAATCATTTCCTCTGGGCGGGCCCACTGTTCGCACGTATCGTCGCAGGCTATGTCTTTATGCTGAGCGGTTGGTCCAAGCTCCATTATCTTCCACAGATCACGGAGAATTTTGTGGGCTGGCACATCCCGGCGGCACACATCCTGGCGCCGTTTGTCTCCGGTGTGGAATTTTTCGGCGGCGTTTTCCTAATACTCGGGCTTTTCACGCGCATCGCGGGCGGCATGCTGTCCGGTGTGATGGTAGTGGCGATCGTTTCGGCGAAACTCGCGAACGTGGATTCGCTAGAGACGCTGCTAGGCTTCGAAGAGACGGCCTATCTCGCGATCTTCTTCTGGCTCGCGGTATCGGGTGCAGGGAAGGCATCGCTCGATCATGTCCTCCGTCGCTGCTGCAACGCGAAATAACTATTTCCGCACCAGCTGTTTTGATTGCTGCCACATGAACTCGAATTGCACGCGCTGTACGGCGGCAAGGTCGGCACTCTCCACGATGAACGCGAACATCTCGTGGCGTGAGGAAATGAACAGCACCTTGTTGGCATACACCATATACCCCATCGACCAGTCGATGCCGGCCGGTGCGATACGCACGGTACGTTTCAACTCCTTGCTGGCGCCGAAGAAATGGAATTTCTTCAAATCTATATCGGTGTAATTTTCCGGCCATAGGGCGCGTAGTGAATTATTCGCAGCAACCCGTTCGCGGTTCAGATAATCGAAGAATGCCGGAGGGGCGATTTCCGTCATCACTTTCAAGGGCCAGAAGGAGAGCGTCTCGACATCGCGGTAGAGGATGGTGTCGCGTAGGGCATTCTGTATGCCTTGCTCGCCTTCATAGATCTGGAACGTCGGGCGAAAATAATGTTTCGCCATTTTATGTTCGAGCTCTGGCATCAGCAGTTTGAATTTTTCCCGTTGCTGGGAATAAAGATCGACCTTCTGCTGGAAGAGCTGCATGATTTTTTGCGGATGCTGTGCGGTGAAGGTGCGCACCCCGAATTTCAGGCTGCGGATGATGATGCCTTTGTCGGTCAATTGTTGAAGCATGTAATACAGCGTGGCGCGGGGCACCGGGATTTTCTTCGCCAGAACGCCCGCCGTGGCAGACCCATTCTCCAGCAAATGGAAGTAGATGGAGGTTTGGTCTCTGTCCAAACCTAATGAACTAAATAATTCTTCAAGCATATCAGGATATTATATATTACAATCTGTAATATTGTCAAGATTTGTTGACAGCATACTTTCCCCTCGGTGCCCATCGTAAAATGGCTGCATTAAGTGAACGCAAACCAACAGGGGGATTTTATGAATAAAGACTTACAGAACTTCATCGATGCGATTAAAGCAAACCCATCCGATAAACTGAATTACAGTGTGCTCGCAGACTGGCTGGATGAAAAGGGCGATGCACGCGGTGAGCTGATCCGCCTCAATTTTGCGATGGTCGGTGACGACGGATTTGGTTTTCCTGCGGTGCGTAACTACAGCAGGGGGATGTACGAGATGTCTAAGCGTGAAGATGAGATAGTTCTGGCGATTTACGACCAATGTATAGAAGAAGCCGGTATCGCGCCTGTGACGCCGGATACGATCCCCGGTTGTGGCAATTGGAGGTTCTATAACGGTCTTCTTTCCTCCGTCCGAATCACCGACAGCAACCGTGCGGGCTTTTTTTCAAACGTCGATGCTATCGCGCAGAAAACGCCGGTACTCAAATTCACATCCGATCTCAGAAGCCATTATACCGCCGAGGAACATGCAAAACTCGCGACACTGCCGATCGAAACCCTGGTCATCAAGCAGGATGTGCTGGGACGCACAAATGGCCTGCAGTCTTTTGAGCAGTTCACACATTTGAAAACCGTGTTCCTGGAAGGGCGGGCATTCAGCGGTGCCGATCTGCCGCAGATACTCGCGGCACCCAACCTTACCGGCGTGCATCTGAAGAATCTATGGTCACTCAACGATGACCATCTCCAGGCATTCACCAATAATAAAAAAATCCAACATCTCTCGCTTCCCGGTGGTGCGGGGCTTGGTCATATTACACATCATGGTCTGGCGCATTTAGCAGGCCTTCCGCTTAAATCGCTCAATCTTTCGAAGCAAAGGATCGGCGGAAATGAAGCCGCCGCAATCACGTCCTTCCAGGACCTGGAAGAGCTGGTGCTCCACCAATGCCAGATGGAAACCCTTCCGCTTACCATGATGACGCAAAATCTTCCCCGCTTGAAAGCACTCGGTATCGCGCGTAATAATTTTGGCCCGGCGGCATCCGCACTCAATTGGGTGGATGCCGTGCTTCACCTTAAAGGACTCGAAGAACTGAACGTTGCGGATAATAGTTTAGGTAACCGCACATTCGGCGAAAAACTGACGCAGCTTACAAAACTGCGTTTCCTCGATGTGACGAGCACGCGTATCAGCAACAATACCGATCATATCATCCCGTATTTTGCCCATTTCCCAGAACTGGCTTTCTTAGAGGCATCACGCGCGGTATTCCCGATCGATAACAAAATGGAAGCGGTCGCGCAGTTCATGGATATGATCAGAGACGGTACGCTTTCGCACTTCGTACACCTGCCGATACATGTAAAAGAGGCGGACAGTGATCTTTATGACCCCTCGAAACTCATCGAGATGCACAAGGCACGTGAGGCATCGGCCCCGCTATCAGGCGGAGAGAAGGTGGAACCGGATGCGCCGAAACAAAAATGGCAAGACCGCGTAAGTGACTTCAAACCCAACCGGAAATTGACGCGTAAAATCAGCAGTGAAGGCCCGACCGGGATGGCACTCTAAGGTCTTAAAGCGGCGGTGGTGGGGTGTAAGATTGACACTTTATCGGGTGTAGGATATAAACCCCACCATCCTTATAGGATTTTCGAGCCGACCAAGGCAGAAACATTGTAACTCTTACAAATGGCCTTGGTTATGCGCAAGCACTCTTTCTTTACATCCCATCTTTCCGAAGCACAGGAAACCTATTTCCAGCACTTGCGGTTCACGACCGTTCTTTCCGCACGGATATTCGTCGTGTTCCTGTTGCTGATCCTCCATGGGATATTCCCGTTCTGGCTGACCAGGGCCGCGAGCGATCGTATCAAGGTCATCAATAAAACACTGCAGGAACGCGTGAAGCGGATCGAATTCTTCCATTCCGATTACCATTCGAGTATCTGATATGGACGATACCTCACTCTTCCAGATCGGCATCGTAGGTGGTGGTTTTTCGGGTGCACTGCTTGCCATCCGTTTGATACAGGCTTCACCGCTACCGCTCGCCATCACGCTCATCGATAAATCCGGCAACTTTGCGAAGGGTGTAGCATACTCTACCACAGACCCACACCACCTGCTGAACGTTCCGGCAGGAAAGATGGGAGCGTTCGTGGAACATCCCACCCATTTTTATGAATGGCTGCAAAGCAACCGTTCGCGATGGGAAGAAGAGGATGAACGTTTCGCCGCACTCGACATCACACCGGAAGCATTCCTGCCGCGGAAGCTTTACGGCATTTATTTGGATGCGCTCTTACAAGAAAGTATCACAAAAGCCGAAGCGGATGGATTCGACATCCGGTTGCTAAAAGATGCGGCGACGGATACCGATCGTGTGACGATCAACACGCCCTATGGCCGGTTGCCGAAGCTGCAGGTGCAACTCTCGCATAGCAGTATCTATGTGGATGTCCTGGTGCTGGCGGTCGGGAATTTCCCTTCGCGCACGTTCCCGTTCGAAAGTGCGCTGTTCGATACGGCGGGGCGTTATATCAAAAGCATCTGGACGCATGCCGACCCGCATACGCGCCATATCTTACGCAAACAGGATCTCTCGGATTTGCCAGCGAATGAAACGATCGCCATCATCGGCACGGGTCTTACCATGATCGATGCGGTGATGAGCCTGCATCATCGTGGCTATCCGGGAAAGATCATCGCGCTCTCGCGTGGCGGCAGGCTTTCTGAACCGCATCAGCACGTCGCAAAACCGTATCCGCTGATGCTCGGGAATCCGAACGGTCCGCTCCGCATCAAGTCGTTATATCGCCGGCTGAGGAGTGAGATCCGTAAAGCGGAGGCCAATGGCTACGGCTGGCGTTCCGTGATCGATGCGATGCGGCCCTACACACAAACCTTGTGGAAAGCACTCGTGGTGGAGGAAAAGCGCAAGGCACTGGATTATTTTTATTCCTGGTGGAACATCCACCGTCACCGTATCCCTCCGCAGTCGCATCAGGTGATGACGGAGTTGCTCGCTAGCGGGAAGTTATCCATCTATGCGGCGGATATCTACCATGTGGGGGGTAAAGGTAACCACCCGCTCTCGATCGCGTACCGCAAACGCGGAAGCGACAAAGTCTCAACGTTACAAGCGGCGTATGTGATGAATTGCTCAGGACCTGAACTCGATATCGCCAAAAGTCGCAACCCGTTATTGCTGCATATGCGTGATAAAGGTCTCATCAGCGTCGGCCCTTTACGTGCTGGCATTGAGCTCAACGAGCAGGGCCGTGTGAAAGGGAAAGCGGAGCGCGATATCTATGCCCTCGGGCCGCTCCTGGTAGGTGAATTACTCGAGACTACAGCAGTGCCTGAGTTGCGTGGACAGGCCAAGGCGCTTGCCGATACGATCGTGCTGCGTGCGGAAGAAGTCTATAACGACCGCAATATTTTTATATAAACCGGACATAGAGATTAATATTTCATTAACCACTCCATGCTATAGTATCGAGATACTTAAATTGGAGAATTTTTTCTGAATCCTGTTGATGCCAAACTAGTTGTAGCGGCCTTCAGACAATATCTGGAGGATAAACACGACCCTGTTCCGGACTATGTTCCGAGAGCCAAAGACGAAAGAGGCGTGTGTATGGTCTGCATGGACCAACGACTGAACCTCGTGAACATGGGTCGCAAAGAATTCCGCACCGCCGGCTCCGCGATACATAAATTTGGCGGTGGGGATGGCCCGGATTATGATCTCTGGTATGCGCTCGGCGTGGTATATGGTTCGACCGTACGCGGCGAGAATGCAGTGCTGATGGTGACCGGGCATAGTGACTGCAAAGCCAACTCCGACCTTTTTGAAGCACTCACCGGTGCTGGAAGGACGCCGCACAGAACCGAACTGGCGCGCATTCCCCAGGGGCTACAGGCAAGTTTGCTTGAGGCGCTCGGTAATAACGCCGATAAAGCCGAATTGATCGACGCCATGACGAAAGTGCTGGCACTACAGAACATGCAGAACCTGCTCGAATATCATACACGCGCAGGTGCCATGGACGAAATGCTTGCATCCGAAAAAGTATTTTCGATCGTCGCCGTCATCCACTCCGAAACCCGCGATATAGAGATATATGACTGGGAGAAAAAAGCATACGCCCCTTTGGCGCAGATCATGAAGGATGCCGAAAAAGAGGTCGCGTATTCACCTGCTGCTGCTCCGGGATCGTTCGTCATGATGCAGGGTGCGACCACTACAACGGTCGCAGAGTTCTTCGGCAAAGAATTGCTCGGCACGATCAAGGCGGCTGTCGAGAAAATCGGAAACATGAAAGCACCAGGAGTCGGCAATGGCTAATCAGGGTTTTGCAAAAAAAGATTTTGTGCTTGAATGCGTACAGGGAAAGAACGCCGCGAATAAGCCGGTGTTTGCGTACGTACTGCTACTGAAGGACAAACTGGCATCGCTGCAGAAGGCGCTCAAGGAAGGCAACACGGATCTCACGACATTCGGCCTGGTCGTAGCAACCGGCGAAGGTGTTAAACCGGGTGCTGCCTATGAGCAGGAACTGATCGCTTCCCTGAAGAAAGCGCAAAAACTGTAATGGAACAGTAGCAGAAAACGCTACTCGAAACTCTTCGAGATGACACCCTTCACCTCGCCTTCCACGCGGAAACCCTTGCCCGCGATGAAAGGAGGGAAGTCCGGATTGAAGGAGTGCAGAAGGACAGGGCTTTTCCCGCTTAAGATGACCTTCTTGATCAGCACTTCGCCGTCATTCACACAGACATAGGTCTTGCCGTTCTCCGCATGCTGGGTTCGACGCACGATGACGAAATCGCCTTCCGCGATCTTGGGCTCCATCGATGCCCCCTTGGCTTTCACCATGAAGGCTTCATCCGCCGGGAAACTGAGCAGGCGGGAGGCAATCGGGATCCGGTCGATCGGGTCTCCATCGAGCACCGAACCTTTCGGCCCGCACGCCGCGCAGCCATACAGATTCAAGTGCGAGACCGCACTTTCCGGCGCACCTTTGATGATTTGGTAATCACGGGGGTTATACGGGTTTTTTTTCAGATACCCTTTTTTCTCCAGCTGCTGCATGTGGTGCACGACGACACTGGTGGAGGACGCCTCGAGCGCTTCCTGAAGCTCGCGCACCGTTAAAGGCTCCTCGCTGTGATCGGCCAGCAGCTTAAGGAGTTTATCTTGCAGCGGATGTAAGGTCTTTTTGCTCATGCTGCTGACCTTACACCAAAAAATCAGAAAAGTAAAACAGATTGATTTGTTCTAATTTTTGTTCTATAGTATTTTTCATCAAAGGGAAAAGGAAAGCAGTATGCAATGGCTCAGGAAAAAAATCAGTAGCACGACAGATAAGAATAGCGGCAGGCAGTGGGTCACGTCGGATACCAGGCGTCTCCTCCACATTCGTCCCCGGCGGACCCACGCCTTATGCTTTGAAATGACACCATCCCAACCACGTAGACCATAAGGAACGTTTTATGCTGAATCTCATGAAGGAACACACCCGGCTCTTCCTGCCATCGCCGCGCCCGACGATTGCGGAGTTACTCACGCTCCGTTTTCTTACCAAATATACCGATGTCGCGTCGGTCGAAGAACTCATCGAAAGAAGTGGGCTCGCTATCGCGGAGCATCGCCTCGCGACGGTCAATCATCGGGATTGGGATATCTATATCCGCTCGATTTCTCCTTTCAAGAACTGGCGTGCCCTTCTGGCAGAAGCCAAACGGGAATGGCATTTCAAGCAACGGATATTTGAGAGAATCTGTGTGTGTTAGGCAGATAAAGAATGAAAATTAAAAGCCCCTCGCATGAGGGGCTTTTGAATGGCGGTCGACGCAGTCTTGAGATAACATGCCTGCAGCGCCCATCCGCTATTACCGTTAGAAATGGACGGCATTTCGGAATAGATCCGAATTTAGGCAGGGTTCTCGATCCAGGCTTTAATGAGTGTTTGTCCTTCTTTCTCGGGAAGCAGCGAAGCGATGGACAGAAGCAGCAGGCTATCATTATGGCAGACGTTAAATACGTCTGCTTTCCGTCCTTCTGTCCATGCTAAGGCCAACTCTTTTGCCAATTCGAGGTTTGGTATACAAGACGCCTGTTGCATAGCCGTTCTTGATTCCATGAAGTTACCTATGGTACCGCGAACGCCCGTGCGATGCAAAACGTACTGTCGTATATAGCGAGCGAAGCATACTACTCATCTCAAAGCCGTGTCCGATACGTCGGCGAGACGGTTCATTCATCTGCCGAAGTAATAGAATTAAGCGGCCTTCTTTTTCTCCTTATTGTTTAAGGAATGCTCAATGGTCTTTTGCCCGCCCCCCGTACTGATCTGAATCATGCGGGGCTTCTGTTCCTCCGGAATCTCGCGGACAAGTTTTATACGCAGCAGGCCATCTTTCAACTCTGCGTCCGTTACCTTCATATGATCGGCTAATCGAAAAGTTCGCTCGAAGCCGCGAGAAGCGATACCGTGGTATAAATATTCCACCGTATCATTATCATTATTCTCTTCCTTGCGGCCCGATACAATAACACGGTCGCTATGGAAAGTGATATTCAGGTCTTTTTCGCTAAATCCCGGCACTGCCATGGTAATGCCATAGCGATCCTCGCCATACTTCTCGATGTTATAAGGTGGGTAGCTGTCTGATCTATCCTCGCCGTCCATGAGCGATTCAAACAGATCATTAAAACGATCAAAACCGACCGTACTGCGAAATAAAGGGGTAAGAGAAAAGGTTTGCATATGGATAACCTCCCAAATGGTAAGTAAGGTTGAACATAAACAATGAATCATGAACGTATTAAATCGTTCCTGATGAGGGATTTAGGGAGGAAAAAGAAAATTTCAAGAGGGTGTGGGCAAAAAAATTGGCCCCTTAGAAAACCCCATAAAATAGCTTCAGCAGAAGGCTTCGAAGCAAGAGACGTAAATATGGCAGAGGATCATACGCGAATCCTCCATGATGCTATCGGTAAATTGGTTGGTCTGTACCGTAAACTATCCGGGTTTCCCCAGCAACAATGGATGCATAAAAAACACCCCAGCCGATTGCCCGGCTGGGGTGTTTAAAACAAGATTCAGCGATAACTAAGCAGCCTGAGCTAACTTTAAGTTCACTGCCGACGTCTTGCCTTTGGAAGATTCTAAATCATAGATGACTTGTGCACCTTCATGAAGCGTAGACATACCAGCGCTTTCTACTGCGCTGATATGCACGAATGCATCTGGGCCGCCCTGAGCCGGTTGGATGAAACCAAAACCCTTGGAAGGGTTGAACCATTTTACAATACCATTAGCCATAAAATTTCCTTTTGCTGGCGTTAAATACTGTCTGCGGGATGCAGACAGATAAAGAGTCTTACCAAGGCATTGAAGCCTAGCCCTTATAAACGTCAGAAAAATGTAAGAAGGCCTGAAAGGAATACTTAGATTTTGC
>RGZB01000231.1 GCA_010031735.1 Pseudomonadota bacterium
GCGCCTAAGCGGCGTCAACCGCGCAAGGCGCGAGTTGAGTTGGGCCGCCTCTTCATTGAGAAAACGGTCGATCGGTCGCTCCTGGTGCGTTCCATGCTTACGTTCGTTGGCCACCTTTAGCTTTCGGTCGATATGCTCTTGTGCCGTCACGAGACGGTATTGGCTTTTGTCGTAGGACTCAAAGAGCCGTCTGACAGACGCTACCTGACGCTCGACCTTGCCTTTCTTCTCGGGCGCGGCCGGCGGCAGCGCTTCGACAGTGAAGCCGTAGACCGAGGCAAATCGTTCAAACGCCGGATTGAGAAGCGGCTCGTAATTGGACGCCTCTCTTACAAACACTTTCGGATTATCTGAGGTGAGCTTTCGCGGGATACCACCCAGTTCGTCAAACATGCTGATCAACGCTTCGATCGTCGTTCGAAAATCAAGCCGCTCCACCACGCGCACCATCTCGTAGCGTGAGTGCCCGAGTACGCCGACCAGGAACCAGATGGTTTTCTTCTTTCCAGATTTTTCGTCGGCAACGTCGAAGAGTTTTCCCCAATCGACCTGCAAACACTCGCCGGGTGCGTGGATCAGCTCGATCACGTTACGCGCAAGAGCGGCTTTTTCGAGTGCGTGCCGGCGCAGATAGCGGTAGAAGTTCGAACGCGGCACCACGCACGGAAGCTCTTCAAAAATAGTCTGCGGACTCCAGCCGACTTCGAGACGCTCTTTGATCCAGTCGCGCCTCGGATCAAGCACCAGGTCGGTCTCCGCCATGCGCTCGCTGCGACCGTCTTTGAGCGGGAAGAGTGCTTCCGGATAAGGCGGCACCGGGCGCGTACCTGGCTTGAACAATTTTGATTTACCATCGACGCTCGCGAGCTCGACATAGCCGTACTCAAGAGCCATGTCGCGGATTTTGATGACGTAACCTTTGCCCTTAGCGGTGAATTTCGTAAGTGCGGTGAGCGAGGCGCCATCGATCAGGCCCTCTACGATCTTTCGGTCCACGGTGATTTTCTCCAGTTCCTTCTTGGTCAGTCGTTTCATGTGCCGTCTCCTTGGCTGCGATTTCATGGCTGCAACCAGAAGAC
>RGZB01000232.1 GCA_010031735.1 Pseudomonadota bacterium
ACGGGCGTCTGCACGAGGGCGATTAATTCACCCCCCTCCCGCGAGTATTCGTCACTCGCAAAAACACCCCGAGCTGAGGTTTCGACTTCAGCCGGGTTTTTGTTTTGACCTAGGGTATAATACTCGCATGGACATTCTTTCACATGGTCTTTGGGGGAGTATTATTTTCGGTAGGAAAAACAAGAGGAGCTTCTGGACGGGGTTTCTCTTTGGCATTGGGCCGGATATGCTTTCGTTCGGTGTGTTCACGCTCGCTCGGCTCATGAGCTCGCTCATGACGGGGACGTGGCAGATACGATCAGGAGCACCCGATCTCATGGATATCCCGCAGTACGTGCATAGTCTATATAATGTGACGCACAGCTTCGTGGTGTTCGTCGCGGCTTTCATCATCGTCTGGATATATATGAAGCGGCCGGTGTGGGAGATGATGGCGTGGGCGTTTCATATTTTTCTCGATTTGTTCACGCACTCGACGAGCTTCTTCCCGACGCCGTATCTGTGGCCGTTCGCGTATACTCCTGTGAATGGGGTGCCTTGGTCGACGCCGATTATCTTTTTTACAAATGTGGGATCGCTCGTCGTCATCTATGCGGTGTATTGGTATCAGAAGAGTAGGGGCGCAGGCGATAAAAAGATTATTTGATATTGTAATATAAAAAAGGCCGCCGACAGATGCTCTGCCGGCTCACCGATGCGATGAAGATCGTATTCGATGAGACTTCTATCGAGAGTGGTGTGGTAGATTGCGACGTAGCCGCCAGCCTTGAATTTCATACCGTCTTCAGCACCGCGGGCAGTGACCAGTGCTTTCGTGGCGTCTTTCGTAATCATGAGTAGTCCTGCGAAGCTAGGCGGGGCGATTAGTGTGGTCGGACTTTCGAAGAGTGCCACTACGACGAAAAACTTTTCCGTCGGAATAGCAGGGGGTGGTGTGTTCATAAGGGGAAGGGCTTGGCTGACAAAGATTCATTTTGGAGTTTCAGTTCCGCTAAATAATATATCATTATTCTATATGCATGTCAATGACATACGGTTTTCCCCCTATGAACTTGGTTAGTACGTGCTCATCTTGTATC
>RGZB01000233.1 GCA_010031735.1 Pseudomonadota bacterium
TACAACCACATTGTCGTCGGCAGAGGCTCCGACGGGCACGCTTTCATGGGGCACATTCGGAATGTCATAGAGGGCTTTTTGCAGCAAATCTTCCACTTCTTTGAGGTGGGTTTCTTTGTCTTTGAGCTGGGCCGAGAGCTCTTTCATGCGTCCGCGAATGGCTTCCACGGCCGATGGATCGTTCTGAGCTTTGGCCTTGATTTCCTCGTTGATTTGGTTCCGTTGAGCAGCGAGCGCTTCACTGGCCTGAATCAAGTCCCGACGCTGCGCCACCCAGTCCTGGAAGGGGCCTAACTCCAAGGCACTTCCGCGCGTCTTGAGACGGGCAAGCACCTGATCAAAGTTCTTTGCAACATCCTTTAAGTCGAGCATGCCCGACTTCTATCCATCCCCGTGAACAAGAGCAATCATCGTTCGTGCTGAAGATCGTAAATTTCATCTTCTAACATTTTCCGCTCATCGGCTTCCGGCTTTTTACGAAGGTAAACTGAAAAAGCGCTGATGGCTTCTTTGCGACGCCCCTTTTCCTTGTAGGCGTAGCCCAAGTAGTACCAACTCATGGAATTGGACGAATCTTCGACCGCTGCTTTCTTGTACCAGTCTATCGCTTGCGCATGAGAGCCCTTTTCACTGTAGGCCCGTGCGATTTTGTAGGGTAACTGCTTGAGCGAGGGGGCCAGTTTCAGCGCTTTCATGTACAGTGCTATCGCTTCATCCCATCTCGATTCGGCAAAGTAACAGTCTCCTAAAGAGGCGTAAATGCGGTGAATCGATGCATCGGCCTTCAGGGCCTCCTGAAACGCTGCAATGGCTTCAGGTACCTGCATTTTTTCTAAATAAACCAAACCCAGCGATTCGTAGGCATCGGCACGCTGCGGCGCCAGCTGATTCACCATTTTCCATGCTTCGATGGCCTCATTGAGCTTTCCAGCGTCTCTCAGAATGCGCCCCATTTCAAAGTGAAAGTCGACGCGACGCGGAGATAATTCCAGTGCACGCTTGATGCTCTCGATGGCTGACGAATGTTGCATCCGCTTGCTCTGCACCCGTGCCAGGTGAAAATAGGCCGTCGAATCGAC
>RGZB01000234.1 GCA_010031735.1 Pseudomonadota bacterium
TCGTCGCCGAAGGTACAGCACATCACGATACCGGTGCCTTTATCGCGTTCGACGGCTTCGTCTGCGATCATCGGCACTTTGACGCCAAAAAGCGGCGTGGTGGCGGTTTTTCCTTTATATTTTGCGGCATTGGGGTCTTCCGGGTGGTACATAACGGCCACGCAGGCGCCCAGCAGTTCCGGGCGGGTGGTCATGATGACCAGGGGCGAGCCGTCTTCGAGTGTGAACTCGATCTCGTTCATGACGCCGGGCATCTCTTTATTTTCGATCTCGGCCTGGGCGATGGCGGTCTGGTCAACCCAGTCCCAATAGGTCGGTCGGAAATCTCGATAGGCTTCGCCCTTCTTCAAAAGATCGACGAAGGAGGCCTGGGAGATGCGGCGCACCTCATCGCTAATGGTCTGGTATTCCTGATTCCAATCAACACTTAAGGCGGCGCTTTTAAACAAACGCCTGAATTCTTCCTCAGCCTCTTTGACCACGCCCTGGCACTTCTCGATGAACTCGGCGCGCGGCATGGCGCTGCCTTTAATGTTCAGGGTCTTTTCCACCAGGCGCTCGGTGGGCAGGCCGTTATCGTCGAAGCCCATGGGGTAGAAGACATTTTTGCCATTCATGCGCTGGAAGCGGGCGATGAAATCGGCCTGGGTGTAGCTATACACATGACCCATATGGAGCGTGCCGGACACGGTGGGGGGCGGGGTGTCGATAACGTAGCTCTCCTCGCGCGATGCATTAGGATTCCACGCGTAGGTGTTGTTCGCTAACCAAAAATCCTGCCATTTCTTTTCGATGACGGCGGTGTCGTACTGCGCGGGCAGGGAGATCATGCGGTGGCTGTAGGTCATAGGGCTAGTGGCTAGGGCTAGGGCTAGGGGAAGTAAAGGGGAAAGTTATAGCCTCGTGATGCTGAACTTGATTCAGCATGCATCGCTGTTCGTGAAGAAGATGGATCCCGGATCAAGAGTCCGGGATGACGGGTTTTGGGGGAGAACTTAGTTCGCCAAGGTTTTGTATGAGAAATATGCTGTAGGTGCAGCCACTTTCGCGGGTTGCTTCT
>RGZB01000235.1 GCA_010031735.1 Pseudomonadota bacterium
AGGTTATTCGTGACCCTGTACCACTTGTTCATGAACATATCAGTCATTTTCACTTCTCCTTCTGTTGGATTATGTGTGTGTGTGTATGTGTGGACCCCACTAGTGGGTTAGGCGACATCCGGCATGGATGCGTAAGCCTTGTTGACTGCCTCCCTGTTGGCATCCCACCAGCGACTTGCAGTAAAATCAGAAACGTACTCACGGCCGTTCAGATATGCCCGCGTGATAGTTTCGCGAGCATTTTCCTCCTCCGGAAGCGCCGTTGCCATGCCGTAGATCCGACGACTGGCATCGCAGAAGTAGACGTTCTCTCCCGCCTTCTCCGCGACGATCACCTGACCCTTCCGATCATAAATGCGTCCGCTGTTCCAGACTTCCAATGCCATCGCTTTATCTCCTTTTCTTTTAGGTCTGTCTCACTAGTGGGCTTGGCCTTCAATCCCACTAGTGGGTTCCGATTCGGTTTCAGAAACGCCAATAGCCCCGCCTTCCCCATTCAAGGGGATGGCAGGGCTGTTTTGCGGGTTTACTTTTGTGGATTACATGCCGATGTCGGAGGCGGCGAGCATCAGCCTACCCCCGTCGAGGTCCTTGATCGCCTTCGCGTCGGCGTCATTGATGTTCCGCATGCCCGTGGCGTAGCGGAACTGATTCGTGTAGTGCGAGTAACCGCTCCACACGATATTGTGGGCGTCCCTTTGCTCGCGGGGGAGGCTATCGAACACCTCCCAGCCCTCATAGCCCTTCTGGTAGACGCTCATTTTTCCTATTCCTTTCCTTCAATCCCACTAGTGGGTTTAGCTCTTCCCGCCCTTGATGCGGGAGGGGCGGGACCCTTTCACACGCACCCATACCGTGACAATGTCTCCGGTTGTCCGCAGTTTGTACGTCACAAGCTTGCGGCACACGCCGTGGCCTGCGTTGTCACGCACAAGCCTATGCGGCTTGGCCCCAGAGAACGCGCCGCCATAGAGCGAACCGAATCGCTCCATCGTCCAACGGTGTAACGGGGCCTGGGTGATCAGATAAATCGGCCAAGGAAGCCTCGGCA
>RGZB01000236.1 GCA_010031735.1 Pseudomonadota bacterium
GTTGGGAAAGAAAGGCTGACGTTATGAAGTTGAGCCAGCAGATAATCCCCGTTTCGCCGCATGATGCTGTGTACGGCGGAATCTCCATTATGGGCGTCCCACCATTCCAGTCGGTCCCCTTGGATGTGCTTCCAGACAAGCGGCTTAACCCGTATGCCCGTACGCGCCGCCGCGCCCTGCTGCTTCACGAACAGGTAACGGTCGAGATTCTCGATGGCTGCTGAGGTTGCTTCCCCGCCATCTACTCCGGCATCGGCGACCGCGCGGAGCAGGCGCCCTTCCTCGGGATCTTTAGGGTCGGACCGAGTGGGATGGGTAGATGAAGCACTCATGACACTCCTCCTTTACCGCCCTTACCCCACGTTTGTGCACGCACGAACGCCACGAACCCATAGCCTCCAGCATAGAGAATCAGGATAAACGATGTCATGCCCAACGCATCTGCGTGCTTGGACGGTGCCATATTCAGGTAGCAAACGTAGCCTGCCGCCGAGATGAGAAACAGCATCACGTTGAGCCAAAAGTCGAATCCGTGCGGATCGCGCCATGCAGGGATTGTGAGGGTGAGGGTCATGATTCAGTCCTCGTCATCATGGTGATTTTTACCGATTCACGGCGCAAATTCAGATCTATATTGCTCCAATCCCCGCCGCCGGGCACACGCACCTCGATTTCGGTGGTCGAGAACAGTGCATCTTTCGGCGCGATCGGCAGGCGCCCAGTCTCCTGTAACGCGGCAATGATGTCGTCACCGCTAATGTGATAAGCGTTCGTCTCGGTACACGAATTGTAGTGCCGGACGGTGGTGGAATGGCTCGGTTTCATGTAGATCCTCCCTGCCGCACGCGATAGCGCCGGCCGCCCTGCGCCATCGACGTGATGTTTTTCAGGGCATAGTCCTTGTAGGTCACGGCGAACGGTCGCTCTGGACGCAAATACGGCTTCACGGCATCCGTGGGGACAGCCTTGAGCCGACCATTCGGCCCGGCGACCAGATAGAGCGGCCGGCTGACCCAGTTGACCTGAACTGGCAGATAATAGATGTCAGGCG
>RGZB01000237.1 GCA_010031735.1 Pseudomonadota bacterium
CCACGAACCGTGATTTCCTTCAATTCCCCGCGTAGCAAGGTAAGCGATGCCTCCGGCAGTATGGCCCGGTGAATGCCCTGCGGAAGACCAAATGTTTTTACGTGTACCGCTTCATGCGGGATGACACCGGCGGCGTCCAGTTTACGGAATATCGCTTCGATGGCTTCTGTGGCAACCGGGCGGTCTTCGACCCTAATGGTATTGGGTTTATAATCGAGCCCGTGTAAACGTTTCGAGGGCCCCAGATCATACATGAATTTCCACTCTGCCTGCATGAGTGCCGCAAGAATCTTGATCTCCAGCGGTTCCAGTTTTGCTTTTTTTACATTTTCCAAGGCCATGGCAGACTCCCTATAGGATACATTACTGCACCCATTCTATCTGGCAATGGTTAAGGACTGGTTAATACTGATTTACTTAGATTTTTTATTGTTTTTGAGGGATTCTTCCGCCAGCGACACCAAATCGGAGATACGTGATAGGAAATGGCGGATATCCTTGGCCAGATGGCGGAGTCTGCCCTCGACACCCAGTTCCGCTTTGGTCCAGGACTCGACATGCGGGCCCGCTAAATTCCAGATATTCACTTCCGGATCCAAGGTGCGGGCCATGCCTTCCGCCATCATCAGTGTTTTCTGCAGCATGAGGAGCTGAGGTTGGGTTTCCATCTCGAACTGGCGGGTGATCTTGAAGAGTTGCGAGAGGAGTTTTGCTACCGATATCTCCGATTGCGGCAGGCCGAAGATCGGTTCTGCGACCGAGCGCAGCGCCTGCGCGAAAAGCGCCACGGATTTATCCTTCGGCACATACCCCGCTTCGAAATGGACTTCCGCCGCGCGCACATAATCCTTACGCACGAAACTGCGGATCATCTCGGCGAGATAGTAGCGGCTCTCAGGCGATAGCCTGCCCATGATGCCGAAATCCACGACGGCGATGTTGCCCGCAGGGTCGATGAAGACATTGCCCGGGTGCATGTCGGCATGGAAAAAACCATCGCGGAAAATCTGTTTGAAGAAAAATTCCCACGAACGGTTCAGTATCAGAGTG
>RGZB01000238.1 GCA_010031735.1 Pseudomonadota bacterium
TCGAAGCCAACTTTAAGTTCCACGAGTACATTAAAAGCACGTTAGATAGAACAGCCGATTTGATGGAGGACTACGATGCCGTACGTGAATAAAGCCCGTCCGTATAAGAAAGAGTACAAGCAACAGAAAGCCCGTGGAGAACTGCCGGATCGAATGGAACGGCAACGCGCTCGTCGGGCAATGGACAAGAAAGGTATTAGCCGCAAAGGTAAAGATGTGGCACACGTGAAAGCCTTGTCCAAAGGTGGTTCAAACAAGGACGGCGTTCGTTTAGAATCGCCGCACAAGAACCGGTCGTTCCCTCGTAAATCGAGCGGGGCGATGAAATGAATCCGCACAAGGTATGAGTGTGTAAGGATAAGGAGGTCTTCCCACATCCCACCTCGACTTCCTGCGCTTCAGACATAGCGCGAACCATACCTGCTAGGATCAGCGGCCTCGCTTTTCTAATCCTCCGTTGAGTCCTAGCCGACTAACCCCCGTAAGGGGTCTCGTTAACTTTTTAGTAGGTACAGTATGCAGATCATCGATAACAAAGCACTGCGCGTAGTAGTGCCTAATGAAGCCGCCGACAACGTTTTAAAAACTGTCGAGCGCAGCAAACTTGTTCAAGAGAACGAAGCCACCAAAGAACTCCTGCTCTTTTGGGGCTACGAAGAAACTTCTAAACTTGCAGTGGTGTCCGATAGTTCGGTGACCGTGCCGCTATCTTTGCCGTCGCCGATACTGCGCGATTACAAGTGGCCCGGTCTCTACAAACCGTTTGAGCATCAGAAAGACACGGCATCATTCTTGAGTCTGCGGCCCCGTGCGTTCTGCTTCAACGAAGCAGGAACGGGCAAGACTTCCGCTGCGATATGGGCTGCGGATTACTTGATGAATCTCGGCTTGGTGAGGCGGGTGCTTGTGATCTGCCCCCTATCGATCATGCAATCGGCATGGCAAGCCGACATCTTTAAGACTGCCATGCACCGCACGTGTGGCATCGCACATGGCACTGTGGATAAACGAAAGAAAATAATCAACGCCGAGTACGAATTTGTTGTGATT
>RGZB01000239.1 GCA_010031735.1 Pseudomonadota bacterium
AGGTCAAGGGTTATCGATTTGGCCGAAGCACCAAGGAGCGCATGGCATACGAGGCCATCTCTCACGCCGGAGCTTACGCCTTCGCTCACCGACGAGACAAGAAGGGTGTAATGCGACGCTTGTGGATCGTAAAGATGAACGCCGCGCTCGACCCTATGGGCCTTTCATACAGCAAGTTCATCGGCGCAATGAAGAAGCAGAATATCGAAGTCGACCGAAAGATCATGGCACACCTCGCAGAATTTCACCCAGAGACCTTCAAGCGAGTGGTTGCGAAGGTAAAGTAAGGTAAGCGACGACGACAAAGAAAGCCGAACAAAAAAACCGCCATCTGCGGTTTTTTTGTTTATTTAATCTCGTACGCCACCGCTCTCTCCGGCATCACCGCAGCCACCCCCACATTATCCCGCAGCTTCTGCACCAAGAAAAGTGAGGCTTTCGGCTCCCCCATTGTCACGAAGACCTGTTTCAGAGAATCAGCGGCTTCGCCAACAAATTCCACAAGATGGTCCGAGTCCTTGTGCGACGAGTAGCCATAGATAGTCTCAATATGTGCCTTCACGCGAATATCGCGTTCGTTGATACGCACCGTTTTGTTGCCATCTTGCAACTGGCGCCCGAGCGTACCGACACTTTGATATCCGACCAACAAAATGGTGTTTTTTTCGTCGGGCAAATACTCAGCCTCATGATGCGTCACTCGCCCACCAGCAGACATCCCTGAGCCAGCAATGATGATCTTTGGACCAGGCACATTTTCAATAGCCCGCGATCCTTCACTGGTTGGCACAAATTTGAGCCGTGGAAAGTTAAAGAGCTGATGATCTCCCTGCTTGGCATCAGCTTGTGCTTCTGGGTTGAAAAAACGAGTGGATTTTTTGTAAATATCCGTAACTTTAATCGCTAATGGTGAATCGAGATATACCGGCACATCTGGAATCTGCCCGCAATCCACCATGTTGTTCATCTCATACAAAATCACCTGCGTACGCTCAACAGAAAAAGCTGGGATCACCACCACACCACGTCGAGCGATGGTCTCATTAATCA
>RGZB01000240.1 GCA_010031735.1 Pseudomonadota bacterium
GAAGAAGTGGCAATAAACTCATGAAAAGAAAAACCCCTAAAGGATTTGTCATACTATTCACCATTCTTATCGCAGCCATCATCATGGTTATCGGCCTTGGCATTTACTCGATCGCAAGTCGGGAGACGGTGCTTTCGGGTACGGCGCGCGAAGCTCAGTACGCGTTCTATGCTGCTGACGCTGGTGTGGAATGCGCACTGTATGCGCAGAGCCTGGACAATGCAGGGGTTTCAGGAACGCTCATCTTTGACAACCCGAGCGGTTCGCCGTTTGACTGTGGTAGTTCTGTCCGGGTATCTGGAAACGGAACCACGATCACGCCCTATACGTTCAATATCGTAGTTGATCCCGTTCGCAGGACCTGTGCCAAGGTAAGTGTCTACGATGTTGCAGGGTTGCCGTCTGGACCGGCACGGCGAATTGTTTCTCAGGGTTACAATATCTGCAATCTTAGCGACGGGACACCGTTAACATCAAATCCGATTCTCGTTGAGCGAGATCTAGACACCTTGTATTCAACCGGAGGAGGTACCGTCACTACGCCGTAATATGATATAATCGGGTCATTATGGTTCGTACGATGAAGAATGCGGAAAGAATTAAACAGCTGAGAGCCCTGATCGCACACCATGCCGAACAGTACTATACCCACGATGCGCCTGAGATTTCCGACGAAGCGTACGATGCGCTCGTGCGGGAACTCATATCTCTGGAAGGGGGCAGTGCGCGTTCTTCGCCCAGCCAGAAGGTCGGGGGGAAAATCCTGGAAGGTTTTTCAAAGACAAAACACAGATTACCCCAGTGGTCCTATGACAACGTCTTCAGTTTGGAAGAGTTGCGCCAGTGGGATGAGCGCAACCGAAAGATCCTTGAAAAGGGACGAAACGCAAAGGCGCGCACCGCTTGGAAGTATTGCTGCGAATTAAAGATCGACGGGTTGAAGATAGTGCTGACCTACAAGGACGGACAACTGGTAACCGGTGCGACGCGCGGTGATGGCTCGGTAGGCGAAGATATCACCGAAAACATTCGATTGATCAAGACCATCCC
>RGZB01000025.1 GCA_010031735.1 Pseudomonadota bacterium
TCGGCTCTTCAATGAGATATACTTCGCGGGCACCTGCGGATTCAGCCGCATCCTGGATCGCGCGGCGTTCGACCGGCGTTGAACCCGACGGGACGCAGACGATGATGAGCGGACCCGTGAAGGATTTACGGTTGTGCACGGTGCGGATGAAGTGTTTGATCATCTCTTCGGCACCTTTGAAATCGGCGATCACGCCATCTTTTAAGGGACGTTTCGCTTCGATCTCCGCCGGCGTACGGCCAAGCATCAGTTTCGCTTCGTTACCGAATGCGTAAGGCACCAGCGTACCGTTGTTATTGAGGAGTGCAACCACCGACGGTTCGTTCAGCACGACGCCGCGACCTTTTACATACACCAGCGTATTCGCCGTACCGAGGTCGATCGCCATATCGGATGAAAACATGCCAAACAATTTTGAAAACATATCGGGTTACTTTCTCTTTTTCGCTACTTTTACTTCACTCTTGAGCGTTGCGCGCTCAGGTTTTACTTTTGTTTCATAACTCTTCAGTTTATTGAGCGCCGCGATATACGCCAGTGTCGATGCCACCATCGTATCCGTATCCGAAGCGTTGCCGTTGATCACGACCTCCTCCTCGGTTTCCAGCCGAACCGTTACGTCCGCCTGCGCATCGATGCCGCCTGTTACCGCGTGCACCTGATACAGTTTGAGCCTTGCCTTATGTGGCGCAATGGCGCGGATCGCCTTGAACGAGGCATCCACCGGGCCATCGCCTTCGGTTTTCGCCGAAAGTTTCTTGCCATCCACAGAAAGCGTAAGCTCCGCTTTTGCTTTACCTTTTGAGCCGCATGCCACCGAAAGTGACACCAGCTTTACGCTCTCGTCGCCTTTGATCATCTGATCATCGACAAGTGCGATAATGTCATCGTCATAAACTTTCTTTTTCTTGTCGGCAAGCGCTTTGAAGCGATTGAACGCATCTTCGAATGCATTATCTCCGATGTTGAAACCTAATTCCTTCAGTTTCTGTTTGAAGGCATGGCGCCCGGAGTGCTTACCCATGACGAGTGACGAACGATGCAAGCCCACCGATTCCGGTGTCATGATCTCGTAGGTGGAGGCATCTTTCAGCATGCCGTCCTGGTGGATACCCGACTCGTGCGCGAAGGCATTGGCACCGACGATCGCTTTATTCGGCTGGATAGCAAAACCCGTGATGTTCTGCACGAGTTTCGATGCGCGCATGATGAGCTCGGTTTTCACCGGGTTATGCACATTGAAATAATCCGCGCGGGTTTTCAGCGCCATCACCACTTCTTCGAGCGCGGTGTTGCCCGCACGCTCGCCGATGCCGTTGATGGTGCATTCGATCTGGCGCGCGCCGGCCGTCACCGCCGCGAGCGAGTTGGCCGTCGCCAAACCCAGGTCGTTCTGGCCATGGAAGGAAAGGATCGCTTTATCGATGTTCGGCACGTTGTTCTTCACATAGGTGAACATGCGCTTGATATCGTCCGGGGTAGCATAGCCGACCGTGTCCGGCAGGTTGACCGTGGTGGCACCGGCTTTGATCGCGGTTTCGACGGCCTGGCAGAGATAGTCGAGGTCGCTACGGGTAGCATCCATCGCGGACCATTCGATATCGTCGGTGAATTTCGTTGCATACGTGACGGCATCTTTGATGACACCGAGCACGGCCTCACGGCTCATGCGGAACTGGTGCTTCAAATGGATGTCGGACGTCGACATGAACGTGTGGATACGGCCGCGTTTCGCGGGCTTCACGGCGTTACCGGCGCGTTCGATATCGTCTTTTTTGCAGCGGGCGAGCGAGCAGATAACGGCGCTTTTCGTGCGTTTGGCGATCGCCTTCACGGCTTCGAAATCACCGTCGGATGCCATGGCGAAACCCGCCTCGATCACATCCACACCCATCTGGTCGAGCACATCGGCCACGAGGAGTTTTTCCTCGAGATTCATGGTCGCGCCGGGGGATTGTTCACCATCGCGGAGCGTCGTATCGAAGATGATGATACGGTCGATGCCGCCAGAATGAGATGTCTTGCTGGATTTTTTGGGATTTTTTGGCATAAGAAAAACGTGTCGGGGCAAGGAAACCCCAGTAATTTATCCTTTGTTATTCTGTGAAGCTATAGTATTTATAGACCTCGAACACCCTCTATTTCAATCACTATTTGGCATTTTTAGCATGTTTTTAAAGCGTCTGGCACCGCGGTCACTCTATGCCCGCTTCCTGCTCATCATCATCATCCCGACCGTGCTGGCACAAGTGCTGACCACCTATATATTCTATGAACGCCACTGGCGAAGTGTCACCCGGAATGCCTCTGCCTCTCTGGCCGGCGAGATTTCCTACGTCATCAACACGATGGAAAAAACGCCACCGAAGCAGCTTCCCGCCTTATTTAAGAATGTGCAGGATTTCCTGAAGCTCGAAGTGACGTTCCGCGACAATTCCGTGCCGCTCGGCACGATCGGCAAGCCCTCGAAGCGCTTCCACTACTTCGAATCGTCCTTGAAGGAATACCTGGATTACCCGTTCTATACCGTGGATATGGCACAGACCTCGGAGATCCTGCTGGTCGTCACCATCCCGGACGGGAAACTGCTGGTGAACGTGCCGCGCAAAAGGCTCGTGAGCCCCACCACCTACATCTTCATCATGTGGATGATCGGCGGCTCGGTGATCCTGCTCACGGTCGCGATCCTGTTCCTGAGGAACCAGCTGCGCGCCATCGTGCGCCTCGCGGAAGCGGCCAATAAATTCGGCCGTGGGGAACCGGTCGATTTCAAACCGTATGGCGCCACTGAGGTGCGGCAGGCAGCCCACGCCTTCATCGAGATGAAGGAGCGTATCAACCGCCATATCAAGCAGCGCACCGAGATGCTGGCGGGTGTATCGCACGACCTGCGCACACCTCTCACCCGCATGAAACTCGAACTCGCCATGATGGAAAAGACCGAGACCATCGCCGCCTTGGAACGCGACGTGATCGAGATGGAGTACATGGTGGAAGGCTATCTCAACTTCGTACGCGGCGGCGCGGATGAAAAGACCGAGCACACCCAACTCTCTACCATGATCAAGCTGGTGACGGACGCCTACACGCTCGACCATGACCGTATCGACACGAACCTCAAGGATGATATCGTATTGCCGCTCCGTAGAAGCGGTTTCCGCCGCGCACTCACCAATCTGATCGACAATGCGCTGCGCCATGCGGAGAAAGTTTCCATCTCCTCCAAACTGCAGAAGAACCACTGGATGCTCTATATCGACGATAACGGGAACGGTATCCCGGAAGATAAGCGTGAATCGGTGTTTGCACCGTTCGTGCGCCTCGATGAATCGCGCAATCTGGATACCGGCGGCGTGGGCTTAGGCCTCACCATCGCAAGCGATATCATCCACGCGCATGGGGGTAAGATCATCTTGGGCGACAGCCCGATGGGCGGCCTTCGTGTGACCATCAGCCTGCCGCTCTGAGTATATTCCCTGGCATGCACAGGCAATAAAAAAACCGCCTGCTTTTAAAGCAGGCGGTTTTGCGAAGTAACTACTTCGTATTCTTTAGTTAAGCAGCCGATTTTTTAGCGCTTTTCGTCGCTTCTTCAACAGAGCTTACGACATGCTTGTTCACGATCTCGGTTGCTTCGCCGAGCGCTTTGGAAGTGATTTCCCAAAGTTCACGAGCGGTAGCAAGAGAGCTTTCGAACACGTTACGAGCGAATTCCGCTTGTTTCGCGATCGAAGCTTCCGGGCTTTTAGAGGTAGCGACTTCTTTGAAGAGGTCGATAGCGCCTTCAGCGTTTTTCTGAGCGATTTCCACCTGACGGCGGATCACTGCTTGTGCACCTTCTGCCACCGCTTGGTTAGCAGCGGTGATCACTTCCACGTTACGACGACCCGCGTTGAAAACGTCACGGAAGTTAGCATTCGGGCTTTGTTGGAAGTTCGAGAAAGCTTTGAACGCTTCAGCGAACGGATTGTTTTGTTGTTGTGCCATGGTTATCTCCTAAGGCTTAAAGTTTAATAAAGCGAGCGTGCTCTCAGATTCGAATAGTAGAGGCCACAACCAGGTATTCGAATGTGGCAACACGCTCAGTAGCGACGGTATATATAGTATATGCCACCCACCCTGTCAAGTACTTTTGTGCATTGCACCATTTAAGAGGATAATGATTTTGAACGTTTTTTTGCCGCCCGGATGGCTCGGCTGAGCAATTGCAATAACCCCGATTTCGTGTTCATCAGCACCTCGAGTGCCGCTTCGGTGGTGCCGCCCTTGCTGGTCACATCTTTCCTAAGTTGCTGAATTTCCTTAATATTACTATCTGCCATCAACGCTACACTGCCTTTTAGCGTCTGTTTCACCAGGGCTTCCGCCACATTGGTGGGTAAACCCATATCGGTTGCCGCCTTGTGCATGGCTTCCACCCAGTGGAAAACATAGGCCGGACCCGAGCCGGAAACCGCCGTCACCGCGTCCATCAATTCTTCTTTTGCCACCCATTCCGCCTGCCCGACCGAGCGGAGCAACGCGAGTGCCGTCGCACGCTGGGCGGTGCTGACTTTACCGGTCGCGACCGAGATCCCTTCACCCACCATGGCAGGCAGATTCGGCATCGCGCGGACGACCGCGGCATTATTCCCAAGTTTACGCTTCATCGTGGCGATCGTTTTACCCGCCATGATGGACAGGAAGAGCGCACCCTTATATCCCGCGTAAAGCGGCAGCACTTCCGCCGCCACTTGCGGCTTGATCGCGAATACCACCACATCCGGCTTGAATGTACGTTCGATCGCCGAGGGTTTATCATAGGATTTCACCGGCAATCTGCTCGCGGCTTCATCCACCACGCGGATATGCTCTTTCTTATATCCCGCCTCGAGCCAGCCCTTCAGCATGGCCGAACCCATCTTGCCGCAACCGACGAGCAATATCTTCGTGGTTTTGCTCATCGCTATTTCTTACGTTTTTTAGCAGTCGGTTTTTTCACCGCTGACTTTTTTGCCTTCGCAGCAGCCGGTGCTTTCGCAGATTTGCCACTGAGTTTCCTCTCGAGTTCCGCGATACGTTTGGCGAGCGTTGCATTTTCCTCACGCGCTTTCGCGGCCATGCTTTTCGCCACCTCGAATTCTTCACGCGTCACGATGTTCATTTTCGTAAGCAACGCTTCGATCTGCAGCTTCATCCATTGTTCCGCTTCACGTGTGGCATTGAACGCCACGCCTGCTGCACTGCCGACCATCTTCGACAAATCGCGCGCCAAATCTTCAAGTGCATGTTTTTTATTGTTATCTGATTGCATAACGCCATCCTTTGGCTTAATAATTTTCGGAAATGCATTCTATCACTCATGGAATGATATGCAACCGAACTTCAGGGACTTGGCATGATCGTAGTAACAGGCGGCGCGGGATTCATCGGCTCCAATCTGGTGGCGACACTGGAAGAGAAAGGCTACAAAAACATCGTCGTGTGCGATGAGTTCGGCGACGAGAGCAAATGGCGCAACCTTGCGAAACGTGAACTCTATGAGATCGTACATCCGGATGAGCTGATCTATTTCCTCGAGAATAATGCCGCTAAAGTGGAGATCGTGTTCCACATGGGCGCGATATCCTCTACCACGGAGACGGATGTGGACCTGATCCTGGAGAACAACTTCAACTTCCCGCTCGAACTCTGGAAATGGTGCGTCGAGAATAAAAAACGCATGGTCTACGCCTCTTCTGCCGCGACTTACGGTGATGGCAGCAAGGGTTTCAAAGACGACCATAGCATCGCGTATCTCAAATCCATCAAGCCACTGAACCCGTATGGCTGGAGCAAGAACCTGTTCGATATCCGTATCGCACGCGCGGTCGAACAGAAAGAAGCACTGCCGCCGCAGTGGGTTGGCCTCAAATTCTTTAACGTCTACGGCCCGAACGAGAGCCATAAAGGCGAGCAGATGAGTGTACTCCGCAAACTGTTCCCGCATGCGGAAAAGAATCTGGCGGTGAAACTCTTCCGCTCCGAAAATAAGAAATATGGCCACGGCGAACAGCTGCGCGACTTCGTGTATGTCAAAGACTGCTGCGAAGTGATGGTCTGGCTGATGGAGAATCCGAAAGTAAATGGCCTCTTTAACGTCGGCACCGGCAAGGCGCGTACCTTCAAGGACCTCGCGAACAGCTTATTCAAAGCCGTAGGTCAGAAAGAAGCGAAGATCGATTTCATCGATATGCCCGTGGAACTGATCGACAAATACCAGTATATCACCGAAGCCTCGATGGATAAGCTCAAAGCAGCCGGTTATAACAAACCCTTCACTTCACTCGAGGAGGGCGCGAAGGATTACGTGCAGACCTATCTCAAAAACGCAGACCAATACCGCTAGGTTTTTATGATCTCTACATTGCCGATGCTGACGCTCATGTTCCCGAATATCGACCCTGTGATGGTGTCGTTCGGCCCCCTTGCCATCCGCTGGTATGCGCTCTCTTATGTCGCAGGCATCCTGCTCGGCTGGTGGCTTGCAACGCGCTTGAACCGCGTGACTCCTTCCGCCTTCAGCGAGCCGGCGATGGACAATGTCATGGTCTGGATCGTGTTCGGTATACTGCTCGGCGGCCGGATCGGGTATGTACTGTTCTATAATGCAGGTTATTACCTTGAGAATTTAAGCGAAGTCTATAAACCGTGGCATGGCGGCATGTCGTTCCACGGCGGCATGATCGGCGTGATCCTGGCCATGTTCCTGATGTGCAAACGTTACAAACTGCAATTCTGGCCGGTGATCGATATCGCAGCGGTGGTCACACCGATCGGGCTCGGGCTCGGTCGTATCGCGAACTTCATCAACGGCGAGCTGTATGGCCGCATCAGCAATGCACCGTGGGCGATGGTATTCCCCGGCGATCCATTCGCGCGTCATCCAAGTCAACTTTATGAGGCATTTTTAGAAGGCTTGGTGCTGCTCTTCATCATGCTGTTCTCCTTCCGCTCGGAAAAGATCCGCACGAAACCGGGTACGCTCTCCGGCATCTTCCTGGTCGGTTATGCGAGCTTCCGCGCCTTCGTAGAGTTCTTCCGTGAACCGGATGTGCAGATCGGCTTCATCGCCAATGCCATCACCATGGGCCAGGTACTCTGCATCCCGATGCTGCTCTTAGGCCTCTACCTGATCCTCCGCGACTGGCCGAGACGGACTGCATAATGCAAACACTGAAGCAACGACTTAGCACGCTCATCGAAGAGCGCGGGCCCATCACGATTGCGGATTTCATGCAGATCGTGCTGACCGACCCGAACCACGGCTATTATAGCAAACAAGATCCGCTGGGCGCCCAAGGGGATTTCATCACCGCGCCGGAGATCAGCCAGGTGTTCGGCGAACTCCTCGGCATATGGTGCGCACATTACTGGCATGAGCTGGGCGAGCCTTCGAACACGATGCTGGTGGAGCTTGGACCCGGCCGTGGCACGCTGATGAAAGACCTGCTACGTGCAACCAAGAACGTGCCGAACTTCCATAAGAGCATCACGGTGCATATGGTGGAATCAAGCCCGGTACTGACGCAGAAACAACAGCAAACCCTCTCTGGCGAGAAAGTAAAGATCCAGTGGCACGCGGATTTTTCGACGGTACCCGATGGCATCACCCTGCTTGTCGCCAATGAGTTCTTCGATGCGCTCCCCATCCATCAATTCGTGAAAACCACGCAAGGTTGGCGTGAGCGTCTGGTAGGGTACCAGAAAAGCCAATTCACCTTCACGCTCGCAAAGCACGAGACGCCTGCCGCCAAATTGATCCCCCCCAAATTCGCGGATGCACCGAACAACAGCTTCATCGAAGTAAGCCCGGCATGCGCGGCGGTGATGCACCAGATTTCGGAGCGCATTATGCATTTCGGCGGTGCAGCACTCATCATCGACTACGGCTATACGTTCAAGGAACCCGCTGATACATTGCAAGCGGTCAAAGACCACCAATACCATAGTGTCCTGGAAGATATCGGCGATGCGGATATCACCGCGCATGTGGATTTCCCGCTGCTTGCCGGAACGGCGATGGCAGCCGGTGCGAAAGTGCACCCGGCGGTGAGCCAGTTTCAATTATTGCAAGCGCTCGGCATCCAGTTCCGCGCCGCAAGCCTGATCAAGAAAGCGACCCCTGAGCAACAGGAAGATATCATCCGCGCGGTCGAACGCCTGATGCACCCAAACGAAATGGGTACGCTGTTTAAATGTATCGCCATCACGCAGCCGGATGCACCGGCACCGCTCGGCTTCGGCCCGATATCCGACGGTCAGGCCGCAAAAGCCTGATGGCGCAGGTAGAAGGAGCCGAACACGAGAATCCTTCCCGGCTTATCTGCACTGTGCCGCTGGCAGAAACGCACGGCATCTTCCATGCTCTCGAAAGCCTGCGACGGTATATCTAGTTTTTCTGCCGCTTTCGCCGCTTCTTCGGCGGGGTACGCATCGGGCTCTGCCGTCACATGCACACCGCAGATGAATTCGACCACATCCTTGAAAGGCTCCAGCATCGCCTTCATATCTTTCCCGACCGTCGTCCCTGTGATGAGATAAAGCGGTTTATCGCTCCAATTTCCCTTCGCATAATTCGACATGGCATAGGCGCAGGAGGCGTTATGCCCACCGTCGAACCACAATTCCCAACCCTCCACGAGCAGCTCAGCGGTCGAACCGGTTTTCACCGGCTCAAGCCTGCCCTTCCATTGGGTGTGGGTGAGCCCTTCTGCGATCGCTTCGCCGGAGATATCGAAGTTCTCAAGCAAACTAAGTGCAGCGATCGCCGTTCCGGCATTGAGCAGTTGATGATCGCCGAGGAGCGAGGGTTTCGGGAATTCGACGCTGCCGTTACCATCGATATAGCGGAAACCCTCCCGGGTTTTCTCCACCGCCCAATGCTCACCGTACAGATAAAGCTCTACACCTTTGTCCTTGGCCTGCAGTTTCAGTTCCGCAAGCGCTTCGGGTTGCTGGAAACTTACCACACAGGGATGCCCGCGTTTCATGATACCCGCCTTCTCGCTCGCGATCTTGGCAAGCGTATCGCCCAGGAATTCCATATGATCGTAATGGATCGGGGTGATGATGGTCGCAAGCGGATGTCTGACCACGTTCGTGGGATCGATACGCCCGCCCATTCCGGTTTCCAGGAGGAAGATATCCGCCGGCACGCGGGAGAACGCCATGAAGGCGGCAACCGTGGTGCCTGCAAAAGCCGTCATCGGGAGATCATCGCCCGCCGCGATACGTGCCTCTTCGAGCAATTGGTGCAGGAAATCATCGTCGATCTCCTTGCCATCCAAAAGGATGCGCTCGTTGAAACGGTAGATATGCGGCGGTACATACGCATGCACTTTATAACCCGCTGCCATCAAGATATGGCGCAGGAAGGCAATGGTGGAACCCTTGCCGTTCGTACCTGCGACATGGATGAGCGGCGGGAGTTTCTCCTCCGGATTCCCGACGCGCGCCAGCAACTTCGCCGTACGCTCGATGGGCGTATCGGTCGGCTCGAACCAGAGCGGCTGCGGCCAGTGCGGCATGGAGATCATGAAGGTCTTTCCTTGATATTTCTGCGACTATAGCACAAGATAGATTGATGAAACAGAACGCATCGCCCATCGCGGCACAAAGCAAAAATCTGCTGAAACTAGACCACATCGCTCATGGCTTCTTCGGTGCCCGTGGTGGCGTTTCTTCGGGCGTCTATAGCTCGCTTAACTGTGGCCCCGGTTCGAACGACGATAAAGCAAGTGTTGCCAAGAACCGTGAGATCGCCATGATTGCACTGGGTGCTACTACCGCCTCGCTCTGCACGCTTTACCAATGCCACAGCGATAAGGTCATCACCATCGAAGATACATACGACGGAGGCGTCGAAGCCGATGCACTCGCCACCAACGTGCCCGGCAAAGTGCTTGGTATCCTGACCGCGGACTGCACCCCCGTGTTATTTGCCGATCCTGAACATAACGTGATCGGCGCTGCGCATGCCGGATGGAAAGGTGCATTCGGCGGCATCCTGGAGAATACCGTGAGTGCGATGGAGAAACTGGGTGCCAAGCGCAATACCATCACCGCCGTGATCGGCCCTTGCATCCGCCAGAATTCATACGAGGTGGGCCCGGAATTCCGCATCCGCTTTATGGAAGCAAGCATGGAGAACGAGCGCTTCTTCCGCCCCTCCCGGAAACCCGAGCATTATATGTTCGACCTCGCGGGTTACTGCGCAAAGCGCTTGAATGCGATCGGGCTTGCGGCGGTAGAGGACGTGAAGCGCGATACGCTTCCTGATACGGGCGACTTCTTCAGCTTCCGCCGCAATACGCTTGCAGGCGTCAAAGACTACGGCCGCCAGCTCTCGGCGATCGTGCTCCGCTAGTTCTTCTCTTTCGCTACCGGGATCGCGACGAAGATATTCTCGCCACCGCGTGACACCAGCGTCAACACCGACTTACGGCCGAGCGCGCGGACCTCTTCCACCACTTTGCGGAAGTCTTCCGGTTTTTTGAGGCGTTTCTGGCCGGCTTCGATCAGGATATCGCCAGCAGCAATGCCCTTTTCACCCGCAGCGGAGCCCGATTTAAGACCCATCACGAGCAACCCTTCTGCATCTTTATCCAGCTCATACTTCTCACGCACGGCCGGCGTGATCTCGATGACATGGATGCCAAGAATGCTTTCAGAACTTTCCAGTTCTTTCTTGTTGCCCTTCGGCTTGTTATCGGCGGTGTCGTCCTTCTCGTCTTTGAGTTCACCGACTTTGGCCATGACGATCTGCTTCTTCGTACCGCGAAGCACTTCGACCTTCACTTCCTTGCCGACATCGGTTTCCGCCACTACGCGCGGCAGTTTATGGGAACCGCCGATATCAATCCCGTTAAACGACAGGATGATATCACCGACCTTGAAGCCTGCTTTCTCGGCAGGACTACCCGGCGTTACTTCTGCAACAAGCGCCCCGACATCTTCTTTAAGACCGATGCTTTCTGCAATCTCCTTGCTGACTGCCTGGATTTTGACACCCAGCCAGCCGCGTTTGATTTTCTTGCCCGCTTTCAGGGATTCGATGATGGGTTTGGCCATATTGGATGGAATCGCGAATCCGATACCGACACTGCCACCCGACGGAGAATAGATCGCGGAGTTGATACCTATCACTTCGCCGTTCGTGTTGAACATCGGGCCGCCGGAGTTGCCGCGGTTGATCGCCGCATCGGTCTGGATGAAATCATCGTACGGGCCGGAATTGATATCCCGCGCACGGGCAGAGATGATACCCGCCGTTACCGTACCGCCAAGGCCGAATGGATTGCCGATCGCCACGATCCAATCACCCACACGGGATTTATCAGAATCACCGATCGGGACGAATGCGAAATCCTTCTTACCGCCTTTGATTTTGAGGAGCGCGATATCCGTTTTGGAATCGGTGCCGATGATCTCTGCTTCGTATTGTTTGTTATCTTCGGTGGTGATGGTGATGTCTTCTGCATCGTTGATGACGTGGTTGTTCGTGACCACGATACCATCCGCGCTGATGATGAAGCCGGAGCCGAGCGAAGTGGCCTTCACCCCATCTTTCGGTGCCGGGAGATTCTCGAAGAACTCATTGAACTGTTCGAACGGATGGCCCGGCGGGAACACGGGGAAACCGCCATCAGCGAACGGGCTTTTCACCGTTTGCGTGGTCGAGATGTTCACGACCGCAGGCGAGAGTTTCTCCACCAGGTCGGCGAAACTTTCCGGCGTCGCCGCTGCCTGCACTTTGATGGGTAGAGTAAAAAGAACCGCAATGACAAGAATACGAATGAGCGACATATACATCTCCTATAGTATTAACGCGCACCTTTATCGAAATATTTCATGAACTCACTATCCGGCGAAAGCACCACGCTCGTATCGTCTTTGTTGATACTGGCCCTGTAGGCCTGCATGGTACGGTAGAACGAATAGAATTCCGGGTCGCGGTTAAAGGCGCTCGAGAACAGTTGCGCTGCCTGTGCATCACCTTCACCACGGAGGATCTGTGCTTTCTTCTGGGCTTCTGCGAGGATGATCGTGCGCTCTTTATCCGCGCGGGAACGGATGCCTTGTGCATCTTCCGCGCCTTTCGCACGGAACTCCTTCGCTTCGCGTTCACGTTCGGTCTGCATACGTTTGAAGATCGCCTCACTGTTGGTTTGCGGCAGATCCGCACGCATGATGCGCACATCCACCACTTCCATACCGAGCCCGCGGGCTTTCACACCCACGGCCTGCGCGATCTTCTTCATCACTTCGCTACGCTGACCGGTGAGGAGTGCAGAGAGCGGATAGCTGCCCAGCACTTCACGTAAAGAAGAGTCCAGGAACGTATCGAGACGCTGCTCTGCGATCGTTTCACGACGCACGGTCTGATAGAATTTGAGCGGATCGACAATGCGATATTTCACAAAGGCATCGACGATCAGCCGCTTCTGATCCGCCGCGATGATCTCGTTTGCCGACGCGTTATGATCGAGTACGCGCATATCGAATTTCACGACGTTCTGCACGAACGGAATCTTGAAGTGCAGGCCGGAATCCTTCACCACGCTCTTCGTATCACCGAACTGGAGCACGAGTGCCTGTTCGCGCTGGTCGACGATGAAGGCGGAGTTGATCAGCACCAGAAGGAAGACTGCAACGAAAAAAACAACGGCGTTTCTATTGTGCATGACGTTCTCCTACTGTGCTGCCGGCTGAGGAGCCGGTTGCGCGGCTGCTTTTGGCGCGCGTTTGATATCATTGAGCGGCAGATAGGGCACCACACCGCTTTTCGACGAGGTATCGACCACGATCTTATTCATGCCGGAGAGCACCTGCTCCATCGTTTCCAGGTAGATACGCTTCTTGGTGACATCCTTCGCATCTTTGTACTTGTCATATACCGACAGGAAACGCTGCGATTCACCTTGCGCACGGGCCACCACCTCATTTTTATACGCCTCGGCATCCTGCAGGATACGTTCGGCATCACCGCGCGCGCGCGGCAGGATGTCGTTACGGTAGGTTTCGGCTTCGTTACGCGCACGCTCCATATCCGCACGTGCGGTCTGTACATCGCGGAAAGAGTCGATCACCGCGCCCGGCGGATCGACCTTACGCAGCTGGAGTGCGACGATCTCGATACCGGCTTCGTAATTATCCAGTGTGTCTTGCAGCAGTTTCTGCGCTTCGCTCTGGATGACGGATTTCCCTTCCGCGAGCGCGCTTGCGATCGGCGTGCGGCCAATCACCTCACGCATCGCGCTTTCCGCCACGCTCTTGACGGTACTTTCCGGATCGCGCACTTTGAACACGAAGTTCTTCACATCGTCGATGCGCCATTGCACCTCGAACGAGATATCGACGATATTCTCATCGCCCGTGAGCATCAGGCTTTCCTGCGGCACTTCGCGGTAGGTGTTACCGACGGTGCGAAGTCCGACTTGCACACTATTCACCGTGGTGACCGGGATCTTGATGATCTTCTCGACCGGGAACGGGAAGCGATAATGCAGACCCGGGGTCGCGGAACGGTGGAACTTGCCGAAGCGCATGACAACCGCTTCTTCCTTCGCATCGACGATATAAAAGCCGCTCGCAAGCCAGCCAAACAGGATGATGCCGATGATAAGCAGGATGCCGAACGGCGTATAATTGCCGCCTTGTTGGAAAACGTCTTTGAAGCGTTCACGGCTTTTTTGGATCAGTTCGTCGAGTTCGTTTTGGTTTTCCGGCTTCTTTGGTGGCGGTGTGAAAGACCCTTTGCCCCACGGCCCGTTGTTTTTTCCATCTTTATCCCAAGGCATCGGAAACTCGCTTTTTGTTGTATTTATGGCTGCCGGTGTGGTACATCCACTGCTCTTAAGCGGCAGCGCAACACGTTAGCTGCTGGCATTAGATATGTAAAGTTAAATTGGTTTCAAGTATGTCCGGTTTAGACAGTGCTAAGATTCTGCAAAACCTTAGGGAAATAAGGCTTCCCAAGGGTGCGAACGATATCGTATCGGAGGGCCTTGTTTCCGGCGTTACGGTAAAGGATGGCACCGTCGGTTTTGTGCTCGATATCGGTAAGACCGTACTGACGCGTGAAGAGGCCGAAGCACTGCGCGCCACTTGCGAAACCCGCGTACGTGCGATCGAGGGCGTGAAACAAGCCATGGCCGTCTTGACCGCACCGCGCACCGGCAGTGTGCGTGTAGAGGCAAAATCCGCACCGAAAGGCGGCGTCCAACCTCCTTCCCCGACACCCCTTGCGGGCGTGAAGCGCATCATCGCCGTCGGCTCCGGCAAAGGCGGCGTGGGTAAATCCACCGTTGCGTCGAATCTCGCGGTAGCACTTGCCAAACTCGGGTTCAAGACAGGGTTGGTGGATGCCGATATCCACGGCCCATCGGTCGCGAAGATGATGGGTATCAGCGGCGAACCCGAAGTGAAAGACAACCGCATGGTACCACTCGAGCGCCACGGCGTGAAATGCATGTCCATGGGACTACTCTTGAAAGAGAACGTGCCCGTCGTGTGGCGTGGCCCGATGGTGACCAAAGCCCTGCACCAGCTGATGCGTGGCGCACACTGGGATAATCTCGATTATTTAATCATCGATCTTCCGCCCGGTACCGGCGACATCCATATCAGCATCGCACAGAATTTCGTGATCGATGGCATCGTGATGGTGACGACCCCCCAGGAAGTCGCATTGCTCGACGTGAAAAAAGCGCTCAGCATGTTCGAGAAACTGCGGATCCCGACACTCGGCATCATCGAGAACATGAGTTATTTCAGCGATGCGAACGGCCAGAAACAGTATCTCTTCGGCCAAGGCGGCGGAAAGAGACTCGCGAAGGAATTCCATGTCGATCTCTTGGGCGAGATCGCGATCGATCCTGCGGTAAGCGAGAGTGGTGATAGCGGAACGCCCATTGCGGCAAAAGACGGAAACGCCGCTGCTTTGAGCTTTAAGGCGATCGCCAAAACATTAGCGGATACAGTACGCGCGTAAGGCAGGTATTAGGCGGGATTATTCTTCGCCGACACTCATCGCCTTCACGAGGTTGATCACTTTTTTGCGGACTTCAGGGCTTTTGATGCGGCAGAAGTATTTCACCAGCAGCAGGGATTCCTTGCTACCCATCTGCTCGGTTTTGAATTCCTGCACCTCTTCCGCAAAACCTGCGGTCGGAACGGATTCAAAATCTTCGAAGAAGAACGATACCGGTACATTCAACACGCCAGAAAAATCATACAGACGGCTGGAACCGATACGATTGATCCCGCGTTCGTACTTCTGGATTTGTTGAAAGGTTACGCCGATAGACTTACCAAGTGTCTCTTGGCTCATGCCCAGCATACTTCTCCTTAAACGAAGACGTTTGCCTACATGAACGTCAACTGGATGAGACTTGCCCATAGATACTATAAGTTTCCTTAAAGAACAGAATGTTGTGAATTATTTTGGTACAAATATTTACAGCTGTGTTGCTGGCACAAAAAGAACGTCTTTTAAGGTTGAAAAGGTGTGGTTTAAATGCAACCTGTTAGTGTCTCATTTTGAGCTTTATCGCCGAAAGATACGCCTCGCTTCTGTTTGTTTCAAGTACAAAATGTGTAATTTTTTACATTTTCGAATAAAAAACGCATTTTGCAATACTGACAGGTTTAGTTGCACTCCCTGATTCAATCTTGGGTTACTTTCGTGTGTGCTTTTGCTGCACAGACGTGGCGATAAAGAGTAGCAGGGTGATACACACCATTATTCTAAAACCCCCTATTTTAGAATAGAGCGTCGCTGACAGGGATTTCGGTAGCGGCATCTGTATAGCGCCTGCATGGTTGAGCGGTGCACGCGCAAGCACCCGACCATACGCATCGAAGACACCGGAAATACCTGTATTCGCTGCACGAACCAGCGGCAATCCCTGCTCTACCGCGCGCATCCGCGCCATGGCGAAGTGCTGGTAGGGACCCGTGCTATTGCCGAACCACGCATCATTCGTGATATTCACGATCCAATCGGGACGGTTTTCCTCGTCAATAATACCATCCGGATAAATCACCTCGTAACATATGACCGGCGCAAAAGTGCCCGCACCTTTCACCTGCAGCGATTTCGCACCCGCGCCGGAAGAAAAATCCTTACTGCCATAGGTGATCTTATCGACGAAAGGCAGCAACGTCCTGAAAGGGACATACTCGCCAAACGGGACTAGACGCACCTTATCATATACACCCAGCACCTTGCCGCGCGCAGATACAGCGTAGAGCGCATTCCATATGGAGTAATCCGCCTGATCACCTTCGATATGCAGCGCACCCGTGATCACCACCGATTCTGGCGGCATCATCTTCCTCAGGATATCCTGGATGAACTGCTCACGCTCCAGCACGAACGGCACCGCGGTTTCCGGCCACACGATGATATCCGCCGGTGCGAGATCGTGGTCCACTGAAGCCATCACGTGCTGCATGAAGGTCTTGAAACGGTACTCCCCTTCCCACTTCATCTCCTGCTTGATATTCGCCTGCACGACGCGGATGGTGGTGGCGGTGAGTGGGTCTCCACTTTCGGAAAGGCGCACAAAGCCTCCGCACCATACGAGCGCGGGAAGCAGCAGTAAAATGATACCCTTAAGGCGCTGTGGGCGGTGCATCCATAACAGTGGCGAGAGCGCGAACAGCATCGCAAGCAGACTAAGCCCCCACACGCCGGTGATGGAAGCCAGCTGCATCACCGCATCCGATACTACCCAGCTATAGCCAATCAGGTTCCATGGGAAGCCCGTGAATAAATAGGAGCGAGCAAACTCGATCAGCACCCACAGGCTTGCAGCCGTAAGCACGCGCCGCCAACCGTTCAGGCGCAGGCGGTGCATGAATACCGCGAACAGACCGGTATAGATGGCAAGCACGGCGGGGATCAGTGAAACCGCGAATGGAATGAGCCATGCGAAATGCACGGCATCGACGAGCAGGGAATTCGCTATCCAGTACAGCCCAAACACGAAATGGCCGAAGCCGAACCACCAACCCGTGAAGAAGGCCTGACGTTTGCTGCCTGCAAGGTGGAGCATCTCCATCAAGAGCGGGAAAGCGATCAGCAATACCGGAAATACATAGAAAGGCGGCAACGCCAGCACTGCGAGTGCACCGACAGCAAAGCTCGCGCCATAACGCTTACGAAGCGACAGGGAAGCGAGCGCTTCGCTCAGCCTCGTTGCAAATATCTTCTTACGCGCTTTGCGGGGTTTTTTTGGCACGGCGGCTCTGCTTACGGATCAGCACACGTAGCACGCGGCGGGAATCGGCATCGACGATCTCGAATTCCAGATGCGCGGGATGTTTTACCACCTCGCCTTTACTCGGCACGCGGCCGAGCTGCGCAGCGATCATACCGCCCAGCGTATCGTAATCGACACCCGGTTTCGATAATTTTACAGCCAGTTTTTCTTCGAGATCCGTGATGTTTACGCGTGCACTTGCGTCATAGACGTTCTTCGATATCTGGTTCAGGAACGGTTCACCCATGCCATCATCATGCTCGTCGCGTATCTCTCCGACGATCTCTTCCACCAGGTTCTCCATGGTGAGCAGACCGCAGGTGCCACCATACTCATCTATCACCATCGCCATATGCGTGCGCGTATTCTTCATCTGTACCAAGAGGTCGTTGAGCGGCATCGACGGCGGAACATAGAGTGCTTTCCGCACGATTTTCTCCACGTTGAAACTGTTGCCATTGGAGATGAACGCGATCAGATCTTTCACATGGATGAAGCCGCGCACATGGTCGAGCGTCTCCTTACAGACCGGGATACGTGTGTGTGGATGTTGCGCAAGCAGCTTCTGCAGCTCCGGCAGGGTGAAATTATCCTGCATGAAGATAATGTCCGAACGCGGGATCATGATGTCGCCGACCGTGCGTTCACCGAACTGCAATACATTCTGCAGCATTTCCTTTTCTTCGGGATCGATCGTCTCGCCGCTTGCTTCCTGTTCGATGATCGCTTCTTCGAGCGATTCTTTCAGGCTCAAGGGCCGGATTTTCAGGATAGAGCGGACTTTACCCGCGACCGTTTTCAACCGCGATGCGGAGACGCCGGTGCCGCGCCACGCGCCACTCGCTGGCGGTTCTTTCGGAGGTTCTTGGTTGTTCGTATCGTCGGGGGACATATGCCTAATATCGTTTATCCGCGGATACTAAGGGTTTTTATAAGGATTTGCAATGCCTAGCTGCTTCAGGATCCTGGCTTCTAACCGCTCCATTTCCTCGGCTTCCTTCTCTTTCTCGTGGTCGTAGCCGAGCAGGTGGCAAAGCCCGTGTACCACCATGTGCGCGAGATGATCGGAAAGTGACTTCTCCTGCGCCTTTGCTTCTGCCCTGACGGTATCCAGGCTGATGATGACATCGCCAAGTAACTGCGGGATCTTCGCCGTGTTTTTGAGTGCCTTGAACTGCGGCGGCTTCACTGCCATATGCGGGAAGGAAAGCACATTGGTCGGCTTGTCCTTCTTTCGGTAAGCCTTGTTCAGGAACTGGATGCCGACATCATCCGTAAGATTGAACGTGACTTCGGCAAGCGCCTTAGCGAGATCGACTTTAAGTGTCTTCAGCACCTGTTCTGCTGTGCGGCGTACTTCCGATTCGACTTTAGGGAGTGCTTTCTTCCAGCGCGGATCTTCGATGATGATATGGAGGGTTTCGTATTTCATGTTTAGCATTGTTCCACGTGAAACATGTTACAAAACCCTTAATTCCCCGTTAAGGAAGCTGCCACATAATGTAATGGCTTCCGCAGTTTTTTGTACTTCCGCCTGGCGAGGACGGGGCATCAATCCCAGATTTTCTTATCGAGTTTCTCGTACGCCTGAACGATCTTCATCGTGAGCGGATGACGGACGATATCCTCATCACCGAAATTGATGATGCTGATCTCGTCGATGTCTTTGAGCTTCTCGATCGCATCGCGGAACCCGGATTTGATATCACGCGGCAAGTCGGTTTGCGAAAGGTCGCCCGTAATCGCCATGTGCGAACCTTCACCCAGACGCGTTAAGAACATCTTCATCTGCGACGGCGTGGTGTTCTGCGCTTCATCCAAGATGACGTAGGAATAACGGAGCGTACGGCCGCGCATGAACGCGAGTGCCGCGATCTCGATCTCGCCGGATTCCATGTGGCGGATGACCTTCTCGGCCGGCATCATGTCGTAGAGCGCATCGTAAAGCGGACGTAGGTAGGGATCGATCTTCTCTTTCATATCGCCCGGCAGGAAGCCGAGCTTCTCGCCTGCTTCCACTGCGGGACGGCAGAGGATGATACGGTCGACTTTACCCTCGACGAACGCGCGGACGGCGGCGGCGACCGCGATATAGGTTTTACCTGTGCCCGCCGGGCCTGCCGCGAACACGACATCGCTTTTGTTCAGGCACTGGATATATTCACCCTGACGGTGGGAATACGGTGCGATCGATTTCTTGAGCGTACGGATCACCACATCTTCGTTCACTTCGAACTTACGCTTCGGCCCCGTGGAAGGGCGATCCTGCGTTGCACTTTTCGCATAGGATTCCTGTGTCTGGATATGGTTGCTTGCAGAACCATTGCCATTCTTCACCGGCTTGGTTTCGCTTGCAGGCGGAAGCGGATCGAACGGGACTTTATCGACGATGATTTTTTCGTTGGGCACTTTTTCGCTTCCTTGGCTGATGGTTTCTGATTTGGCTTTGGGTTTGGATGCGGATTTCGCTTCCGTTTTTTCTTCCGGTTTTACCGGCGGGCTTTCGATGAAGTCGTCGCCGCGCGAGATGGTGGCCGACAGCATACGCACCAGCGCATCCACTTCACCGTCGTTCACCTCCATCCCTTTCTGGAGTTTCTGGTACATGCTTTTCAACACGGCTTCCGCGATATACACATTGCGCGGATGGCCCGTGATGGAAACCAAGTTGCCACGGCTTGCGACTTTCAGCTGTAATTGTTTTTCGAGTTTCGCGAGGTGCTTATCCTGCTCACCGAATAACACAGGCAATAAGGTGTTATCCTTGAAATTGATGCAGATGGTTTCGTCCGGAATCTGCTTGGCTGCAGGAGCGGCTGGGAATGATGTAGGAACAACGTGGTCGGTCAATGTTTCGTATTACCCCTTCAATAGCTTGATTATACCATAGAGGGGAAAGTGAATACAACTCCAAAAAACCCAGGTTTTATGCGGCCTTGGCTGTATCCGCCACAATGCCCGTCAAGCTGTTCTGGGTCGCCTTATCCACCCGGACGTTCAGGATCGTGCCTTGATGCACCGCATCCGCGCTCACATACACCGATTGCATGTACGGGCTTTTGCCGATGAGCTGGCCTTCGTGGCGGCCTTCACGGTCGAAGAGCACCGGGATGGTCTTACCGACGATCGACGCATTGAAGTCTTTCTGCTGCTGGAAGAGGAGCGCTTGCAGCGCCTGCAGGCGCGCATCCTTTACGTCTTCCGGAAGTTGATCCTCTTTGAGGGAGGCCGGTGTACCCGGACGCGCACTGTATTTGAACGAATAGCATTGTGCGAAACCGACCTGGCGGACTAAGTCCATCGTATCCTCGAAATCCTGATCGGTCTCCCCCGGATAACCCACGATGAAATCAGACGAGAACGCGATATCGGGACGCAGTTTCCGGAGCCTCTCGATGATCATGAAATATTCTTCGCGCGTGTGTTTGCGGTTCATCGCTTTCAAGGTGCGGTTCGAACCGGCTTGCACCGGCAGATGCAGATACGGTTGCAGCGCTTCGACCTCGGCATGGGCACGGTACAAATCCGCGTGCATATCGCGCGGGTGCGAAGTGGTATAACGGATACGCTCCAAACCCTTCACCTTCGAAAGATGCGTGATGAGCTGGCCGAGGTTCCAGGCGTTGCCTTCATGGTCAACCCCGTGATACGCATTCACGTTCTGGCCGAGAAGCTGGATCTCTTTTGCACCGCGCTCCACGAGCATCATCGCCTCACGTGTGATCTCGGAAACAGGACGCGAATATTCCGCGCCGCGTGTATAAGGCACCACGCAGAACGTGCAGAATTTATCGCAGCCTTCCTGGATGGTCAGGAACGCGCTGATACCAACTTTCGCCGATTCTTCTGGCAGGAAATCGAATTTAGACACAGTCGGGAACTCGATATCGACCTTGTCGCCCTTCTCTTTACGGATGTTCTGCACGAGGGATGGCAGGCGGTGATAGCTCTGCGGGCCTACGACGATATCGACATACGGTGCGCGCGAAAGAATCTCTTCGCCTTCCGCCTGCCCCACGCAGCCTGCGACCGCGATGATCATATGGCGGCCTTTATCCTTCAGTTTGTCTTTGACCTTACGGATACGGCCGAGTTCGGAATAGAGCTTCTCGCTCGCCTTCTCACGGATGTGGCATGTGTTCAATACCACCATATCGGCATCGGTATATTCCGGGGTTTCCTCATAGCCGAGCGGCAGCATGACATCCTGCATCTTGCCGGAGTCGTAGACGTTCATCTGGCAGCCATAGGTTTTGATGTAGAGCTTTTTCTTCTCGGTCATATCAGCACTGTTTTTAAGCGGAGCGGCGCTTTTTATCGGGTTTTGCTTCGCGTGTAAACGGAATTACGTTGCTCTCGGACGACTTCAGGTTGCCGCCGAGCGAATCGGAAAGCGAGCTGGCGATCATACGCTGGCACTGGAGCGCCACTTTCTTACGGTCGTGCGCAAGATCGGTGAGCGGCGGGTGGATGCACACCTCGACACGCGCGCCCCCATGTTTCAGCACATCCCATACGTGCGGCAGGAGCGAGGCATCGCCCGTCCAGGCAAAATGCGTACGCCATTTAATGCCCATCGGCAGGCCGTTGATATGCGTGTAGGCGATCGATACCGGTTGCAGCGAGAACATCGCACGGTCCATATCCTCTTCCACCACTTGGAAGAACGAGGTCTTGAACGTCTTTACATGGTTGCCGTTCGTGGTCGTGCCTTCGGGGAAGAGAATCAGTGAATCCCCTTTCTGCAATTGGTTCTTCACATGTTGCAGCCCTTGGGTGGTGCGTGATGCGCGGCGTTCGATGAATACCGTGTTGGTGAGCATGGCAACCAAACCGAACATCGGCCAGGATTTCACTTCTTGTTTGGAGATGAACGAGGCCGGAAGCAGGCTGCCGAGCACAACGATATCCAAATAGGAAACGTGGTTCGAGACGAAGAGGACGGGTTTGGTTCTATCGATCGTCCCTTGCACATCGAGTTCGATATTCACGATCTTGAGGCCGGCTTTGTACATCCAGCAACGCGCCTTGAGGAACGACCGACCGCCGATATAGCGGCAGGCCATGACCACCGGTCCCCAGACGGTCATCCATAGGAACATCAGCAGGATGCGGATGATCGCGCGGAGGCTACTCTGCATTGCCACCCTCTTTTTCAAGGGAATAGCGATTATAATATTTATCCGTGACGTTATCGGTTTTCACCAGCACGCAGACATCGGTGGTGTTATAGGCCGGGTCGAGCACGGCGCCATCGCCGATATAACCGCCTAAACGGAGATAGCCTTTGATGAGCGGCGGAAGCGACGCCACTACACGCGGGCTTGAGCATTCTTCTTTCGGAACCAGGTTCATGTTCACATAACGCTCAGGCAGTGCACGGATACGGTATTCATCCGGCATCAGGTGGTTGTGGTAGAGATAGGAAAGCTGCAGTTTCAGCGCTTCCAAATCGGTTCCCGGGAAACTCGCGCAGCCGAACATGTATTTGATATCGTAATGCGTGACATACGCGCCGATACCGCGCCACAGAAGCTGCATCGAGGAACGTGAGCGGTAATTCGGATGTACGCAGGAACGGCCGAGTTCCAGGATCTCGCCTTTGACATTCATCATCTTGCTGATGTCATATTCTCCGGCGGTGTAGAATTTGCCATAGGCTTTACCTTCCGCACCACGGAGCAGGCGATAGGTGCCAACGACGTTATTGCCTTGAAGGGAATGGTCTACCACCAGCAGATGATCGCACACCGCATCGAACTCATCCCAGTCCCGCTTGGCAGCATGCATCTCGTTCGAGGCTTTCGCACCCATATCTTCCACAAATACCTTGTAACGGAGGGACTGCGCATGTTCGATTTCCGTCGCATTCTCCGCCAGACGCACCTCTAGCGTACCCGCAGCGAGGGTCGGAAGTTGCCAAAAGGTCGGCGTTGATTTCATAGCAGCCTGCTTCATGAATATTCTCACATTACAATAAGTATAGAATTGTAGAAATTAGAGGAATCCTACACCAGTATACCAACCTGCTCAACCGAATAAGCACCAAGAGACGAATTTATCAGGCACGTTGTGCTTATTTCTTTTCTTCATCGATCGGAACCGCATAGAGCTCCAAACGATGGTCGATCAGTTTATAACCCAACTCGCGCGCTACTTTTTCCTGTAGCTTTTCGATCTCACGGTTGACGAATTCAATGATCCTGCCCGTTTTCACATCGATCAGGTGGTCATGATGGCGATCCTGCGACTCTTCGTAGCGGGCACGGCCATCACCAAAATCATGCTTCTCTACAATGCCAGCCTCTTCGAACATTTTCACCGTGCGATACACCGTCGCGATCCCGATCTTCGGATCCACCGTCACGGCACGGCGGTATACTTCTTCCACATCCGGGTGGTCTTGTGCATCGGATATGACTTTGGCGATGACGCGACGTTGCTCGGTCATCTTCATGCCTTTTTCGATGCACAGTTTTTCTAGTCTGGAAGCCATTATAATGCCCTGATTTAGGAGGATATACTACCCGCCCTGCCGGAAAAAGCAATGCTTAGGTAAGGCAACTGCCCGTTAAAGCTTTATTAACCATTTTCGCTTATCTTCGAATAAGATAGAGGAACATATCATGAGTGATAACATACTTTCAACTGCCCGTGCAGCTCGCGAAGAAAAGATAAATGCCATGCTACAGGGCTTACATTCAACGCCCAAAGCTAGTCTCCTATATAACGCCCTGATAGAACCGCACGATGCCACCGCAAGGGTAGTGCTAGCCGAAACCGCAGAAGAAGAATCAACAGGCCCGCGTGACGATGTGGCTGCACATCTGCTGCGCTATATGTATCAAACCGATCATCCTCCCATACCGCTTGCACTATATGGCGCTCTGCAAGAACTCATTAGGTATAACGGACAAATGCCCACGGAGACAACCCCCGTGCCGACCGCGTATTCCAGCGGTTATTCCATGCTGTGCCTGCTACCAGACGGCCAATTAAGACATAATGTTTTAGCTAGTGATTTCGTATATTCGCTCACCATGGCTGAACCGCTTGATATCGCAAATCCGGATAGAGGCACGGCAGCACATCTGACCATTAGTTCACAGCCCGGCTACAATCATCAATACAGGATACCCCGAGCATCCACTATAACCGCTATCACAACCGAAGATTATTTTAGCGGGCATTTGCAGGGTGACAGAGTACAAAGACTCCAGACATTGCGTTATGGACTCGCACATATCGGCAATACGAAATTAACGCATTGCAGCGATCTGCAGGAAGTGGATCTTGGAAATAACAATAACGGCACTGTACAAATAGTGGCATGCGACAGATTGAAAACGGTGCGTGCTGGTTTGCATGACATGAGTGTGTTGGAGCTTTCACGACTTGCGGCACTCGAAGAAGTGGACCTGGGGTTCGCGCATATCGGAAATGTGTCTATCACCGGATGTAGACAATTAAACACACTAAAACTGGGCGGCGGTTGTGTCGCCGATATATATCTCGAATTTCTGGATGCACTTGCAACGGTTGATACTGAAGTCGGTCATATCGGCAATGTAAATCTAAGGTTTATGGACTCCTTAAAAGAGTATCGTGGCAAAGCCTTCCATGTAGGTAATGTCAATGTATACGGATGTGACAATATCGAATTAATATCAACGGATGAGCACCATCATGGCAACCTAATGATCGATCATTGCCAAAATCTAAAAACGGTGACCATCAATTCTGGCTTTGTCGGTAATTTTAGCATTATAGGCGGTTGTAATAGTCTTGAGCACGTGCATATCCCCTTTGATATGAGCGGTGAAATCACCATGCAATCACTCAACAACACATGGAAGCTCACATCGATACGCATCGGCGACCGTGATATCAGTATTGTGGATCCGGAACAGGCAAAAGCTGCGATACTGGAGCTTGCAGAACAAGGGCTGATTCCAAAACTCAATAGTTTTACGTTAATGGACGGCCGCAGGTCATTTCACATCACGGAAACAGAGCTGACTGAAGCAAAGGCAAAGACAGTCAGTAAGCTCGGCGAACTTTCAGAAAGTATTACTAACGAACGTGACCTTAAAGCGCGTAAACCTGGTAGTTAAGGCTATTTCCGCTTATCGAGCGGCACCAGCTTGCGGGCGGTCTCACCCGTGTAGAGCTGACGCGGGCGGCCGATCTTCTGCTTCGGATCCTCGATCATCTCTTTCCATTGTGCGACCCAACCCGCCGTACGCGCCATCGCGAAGAGTGGCGTGAACATGATCGTCGGGATACCCATCGCGCGGTAGATGATACCGGAATAGAAGTCCACGTTCGGGAAAAGTTTACGTTGCACGAAGTAATCGTCCTGGAGCGCGATACGCTCGAGCTCTTTCGCGATCGCAAGCAGCGGTTCGTTCTTCACGCCCACTTCTTCCAAGACCTCGTCACAGGATTTCTTGAGCACGCCGGCACGCGGATCCATGTTCTTGTAGACGCGGTGGCCAAAGCCCATCAGGCGGAAGCCGGAGTCTTTGTCTTTCGCTTTCTTGATGAATTCCGGAATGCGCTTCACATCGCCGATCTCTTGCAGCATGAGAAGTACTTCCTCGTTCGCACCACCATGCGCCGGACCCCACAGGCAGGAGATGCCCGCACCCACGCACGCGAAGGGGTTCGCACCCGAAGAGCTCGCCAGACGCACCGTAGAGGTGGATGCGTTCTGCTCGTGATCGGCGTGCAGGATCATCAGTTTGTTCATCGCACGGATCATCGCGGGTGATGGCTTATAGGCCTCACACGGCGTCGCGAACATCATATGCAGGAAGTTCTCGGCAAAGCCCATGGCGTTCTGCGGATAGACGAACGGCTGACCGACGGAATATTTATATGCCATCGCGGTGAGTGTCGGCATCTTCGCGATCATGCGGGTGGCTGCGAGTTCGCGCTGTGCCGCGTCTTTGATGTCGAGGGAGTCGTGATAGAACGCAGAGAGCGAAGCGACCGCGCCCACTAAAATCGCCATGGGGTGCGAACGGCGCGGGAAGCCGCGGTAAAGGAACTGCAGCTGCTCGTGCACCATCGTGTGGTACGTGATATCGTGCTTGTATTTCTTGAACTCTTCCTTGGTCGGCAGTTCGCCGTGCAGTAGCAGGCTACAGACTTCGAGATAATCACAGTTCGCTGCAAGCTCTTCGATCGAATAGCCGCGGTGGCGGAGGATACCCTTATCGCCGTCGATATATGTGATCGACGAATCGCAGGAAGCGGTGGAAAGGAAACCCGGATCGTAGGTGAATACGCCCGCGTTTTTATAGAGTGACGTGACATCGACCACATCCGGCGCCTCGGTGCCCTTGATGATCGGCAGATCGACGGACTTACCGTCCGGTAAGGTGAGTTTAGCGACTTGAGCGTTAGCGGCAGGTTTGCCAGCGGCTTTAGTGGTATTCCCAGACATGGTGTTCTCCTACATGAAGACAGATCGCAGCACATCGCTGCATGAGGGAATCTACTCCTAATGCTGAGCCAATACCATTATTTCAGGTAGGTTTCCTGTAATGAAACAAGGATTTTGAAAGGATGTTGTAAGCCTGCACGGAAGCGGTTAAGCCGCCATACCCATCTCGACACCCTGGCTCTTGCCAACGCCGCCAGATGAAGGCGCCAGTTCGCTAAGTTGGGACATATCCATGCCGCTCGATTTCGGCTCTACGCCTGAGCTACGGCTTTCCTGCACGATCACGTCGC
>RGZB01000241.1 GCA_010031735.1 Pseudomonadota bacterium
TCATTAAAGTATCGCCTTTGCCCACCTTCATATCCACATTCAGCGGATATTCCGCGTCATCCTGGGCCATCTGTTCGGCGGCATCCGCCGCGGCAGTGGGTTCGGCCACGGCGGGGGCGGCAATAATTTGGCGTTTATCAGTAGCTTGCGCGGCAGCGGCTTTTTCCGGCTTAGCCGGCAGCGCCAGCGCGCGCACATGGATGCCGCTTTCTTCTGTGGCAGCGCTATCGCTTTGCTCAATATCTTTTATGAGGGAAAACGAGAGGTTAGGGGCCTCATGCGCCACGCTCCACGACAGGGGCGAGAGGCTGGTCATGCTGGTGGTCAGGCACAGCGCACAACCGACGCCAAATCCAACCCCCATGGCAAACCAGGAGGCCCTGCGTACTGTCCTTCGTGCCACCGAGCGCGATACGGTGCGGACAGGATAGGAAATGTGCTGATACATTAAACCACTAACAATAGATTTAAGCCGCAATCTAACACCTATGTATGGTGGCTTTGTCAAGAGAAAGCCGAAAAGTTTTTTTTATCGCCCCGGCCGGTGCTTACGGCACTTATAATTTTTTTACACCCGCCGCTACTTTTAGCTTGACTGGGCCTAGCTGCGCACATAAGTTACGCGCCTCCGCCGGACAGGGACGATACTGCCCTAACATGCCCATATTACTCGTATCGAGTAAATAAAGGCTTAAGGGTAAGTCCCTCTGTTGCAGGGGAGAAACGAGTCTTTAGTAGCGATAAGCGCCGGATAAAAAGCTTTTATCGCATATAAAGTGAAACTTTTGAAATATAAGGGATATCTGAATGCCAACCATCAATCAGTTGGTCCGCAAACCGCGTCGCACTGTTGCTAAACGCAATAAGGTGCCGGCTCTGCAGGCGTGCCCGCAAAAGCGTGGCGTATGCACCCAGGTGAAAACGGTAACCCCGAAGAAGCCGAACTCGGCGCTTCGTAAAGTGGCCCGTATCCGTCTGACCAACAGCCAGGAAGTATTCGGCTACATTCCCGGTGAAGGCCATAACCTGCAGGAGCACTCGGTCGTGCT
>RGZB01000242.1 GCA_010031735.1 Pseudomonadota bacterium
ACCCGCGGATTTTGCATACCAAAAGTATGCAGTTTGGTATGCAAAATCCGCGGGTCCGCGTCTTCTTGTGGGACAGTCGGCCTCCCGCAGTTTGGCTTAATATTGCCACCGCACCTATCGGCGTGATATAGTGTTGCGGTCGTACCAACCCCTATGGCTAAGCCGCGGGGCAATTGGCGCATATGTGCAAGCCCGCTAGGAGCTCGCCCTACACCCATTTATATGAAAAAAGACGAAAAAATCGGCGCCGACAAGAGTGAAAAGGGTGTTTCGAGCGCGCCGCTCGCGGCATCTCCCACCACTTCCCGTGGTGATCTTGCTATCGTCGTGAAAGGGGCGCGTACGCACAACCTCAAAAACATCACGGTGGAGATGCCACGCAACAAAATGGTGGTGTTCACAGGTCTTTCCGGCTCCGGAAAGTCATCGCTTGCTTTTGATACTATTTTTGCCGAAGGTCAGCGCCGTTATGTTGAATCGCTTTCTGCGTACGCCCGCCAATTTCTCCATACCATGCAGAAGCCGGATGTCGACGAGATTGTCGGCCTCTCACCAGCTATTTCTATTGACCAAAAATCTCGATCGAACAATCCTCGTTCGACCGTAGCGACCATTACCGAAATCTACGACTATCTCCGTATTTTGTATGCGCGCATCGGCAAGCCGCATTGTCCGGAGTGCGGACGCGAGATCAAGAAGCTGTCGCACGAAGAGATCGTGAAAACGATTGTTGAACATGTCGAAAACGTCGACCTCACCAAGGCGACCAAAAAGGTGATGGGTGTGTCCGTGAACAATCTGAAAGTGAAAATCTACGCGCCTGTCGTCGTTGGCCGAAAGGGCGAATACTATCAGATGCTCTACGACCTCCTCGGCAAGGGGTACAGCGAGGTGAAGATCGACGGTGTCGTCAAAAAGCTCCGCGAACAAATCGTCCTCGACAAAAACAAGAAGCACGACATCGATGTGCTCGTCGATGAATTTTTCGTAAGTGAATTCGGCAAGGTGGCTGAGAAGGGCAATAAAAAGTCTGCAAACGCTCATAAA
>RGZB01000243.1 GCA_010031735.1 Pseudomonadota bacterium
CACGGCCGATTCGTTCATCCGTTGGCGGAAATATATGCTGGCGAACATCGCCAGCATATATTTCCGCCAACGGATGAACGAATCGGCCGTGAGCCGTTGCGTCTGGGGGACAGTCTCGCGGGCCGTCCATACCCCGTCCACGTTCGCGTTCGGCACCACCGTACCGTCCGTGAGGCTGTAGCAGTGGCTCACGCTCCGCACGATGGAGCAAGGCAGGTAGAGCGTCGGCTCCGTGTCACCCTTGCGGGTGTGGGCGAGCCAAGTGTAGGTGCTACCGTCCGCACGGCGGGGGTAGTCGCCCCATGACGGCTCCGCGATGAACTTCTCCACCTCGCCAGCCGCATTGGTGACGGGGGCGAGGACGTTCCAGAGGCACTGGACGAGAAAACTGTAGGTTCCCTTGCCGCCGATCATAACGTCCACCGTCGCGGCCTTCCGCAGATTGTGGACGGTCGTGTTGCCGCCGAAGGGGTGGCCCTTCGTGAGTTTCGGGGTCGTGACGGCCGTGATCGTGGCCCGACGAGTTCCCGTGAAATCCAGAGCCGAGAGAATCGCGTTCATCGTTCATTCCTTTCGTTCCAATCGTCCCAGCGATCGCATGACCGCCACGTTTGTATGGTTTCTGGCCCGCCAGATTTTCTAAGATTTTTTCGGGATGGTTGGGGGACGGATTGTTTCGGGCTTTTCTTTTATCCCTCGCGGCTGCCCGCCCCTCCCCGTTGGGCTTGTCTGATTTTGTGTCGGGGAGGGGCGGGCTTTGCCGTTGTGCTAGGCGATCTTCGCCAGCCGCTTCATCGGGACACGGATGTCGTATTCTTCGCGGAGCAAATCGCGGGCGGTGCTGTCCGCGATGATCCGCATGTAGGGGGAGAGGCCGTCGCCCCGTTCGCTGCGGACAACTTCGCGGATGATGCGACGCTCGGCGAAAGTGAAACGCTTCGTGATCTTCATGGGAAACTCCCTTCGGGTGATGGTTTGCAGCACTCTTTGCTGCCATGTCCTTACTGGTTCCGCCCCGTTGATTTTTCTAAGATTTTTTCGGG
>RGZB01000244.1 GCA_010031735.1 Pseudomonadota bacterium
CGGCACCTTCGCCGACAAGAACGCCGGCACGAGCAAGGTCGTGACCGCCACCGGCTTCGCCCTCGCCGGCGCCGACGGCGGCAACTACAGCCTGGCCCAGCCGGCCGGCCTCACCGCCACCATCACCCCGCGACCGGTCACCGCCGCCCTCGCGGGCGGGGTCTCGAAGGCCTACGACGGCACCACCTTCGCCACCCTGGCCCCGGCCAACTACACCCTGTCCGGCACCCTCGCGGGGGACAGCGTCCTGCTCAACTCGCCGGCCGTCGGCACCTACGACTCCAAGGCCATCGGCACGAACAAGGCCGTCACCGCCACCGGCCTCAGCCTGGTCGGGGGCGACGCCGCCAACTACCAGCTCTCGGCCACCACCCTCTCGGCCGCGATCGGCACCATCACGAAGAAACTGCTCACCGTGCTCGGCGTGACCGCGGCCGACAAGACGTACGACGGCACCACCGCGGCCGGTCGGCGGGGACGCCGTCGCCCTGAATAGTTCCGCTGCGGTCGGCACCTTCGCCGACAAGAACGCCGGCACGAGCAAGGCCGTCACCGCCACCGGCTTCGCCCTCGCCGGCACCGACGGCGGCAACTACGCCCTCACCCAGCCGGCCGGCCTCACCGCCACCATCACCCCCAAGGCGCTCGCCGCCACCCTGTCCGACAAGGCCGTCGACAAGGGCACCCCCACCCCGGCCCTGTCCTTCCTCGACCCGGCCGACGTGGCCTGGGACGGGTTCGCCCCGGGCGACGGACCGGCCGACCTCGCCGCCGTCGCCTTCACCTACGGCGGGGCCACCCCGGGGGCCGCCGACGGCAGCGGCACCTACCCGCTCGGCATCGCCGGCCTCACCGCCGCCAACTACGCCCTCGGGACGGTTATGCCCGGCACCCTCACCGTGCGGGCCGCACCGACCCCGCCGCCGCCAACACCCGCACCGGTCACCCCGCTCCCGCCCGCACCGGTCACCCCGGAACCCGTGCCGCCCGCGCCCACGCCTGCCGCCGACCTGGCCGCCATCCCCGACCCG
>RGZB01000245.1 GCA_010031735.1 Pseudomonadota bacterium
AATCTGTACAAAGGGAGATTGCTCGCTATGATTTCGACACGGAGATCGTGGTGGTGAACAACAACAGCAAAGACCGTACCAAGGAGATTGTCGGCCGTATGCCTGGTGTCACAATCGTCGATGAGACGCAAAAAGGCCTCGTATTCGCGCGAAAATGCGGCCTAGAGCACTCTACGGGTGAACTCATCGCCAATATCGATGCCGACGTCGTGGTGCCCGAGGGCTGGCTTTCTACGGTGATGGCGGCTTTTGCTCGGGATCCACGTCTTGTCGCCTTGAGTGGTCCGTATATCTACCATGACCTTGGCCTGGTGCGCCGGATTTTGGTTCGATTGTTCTACTATTTGGGCTATGTTGGCTATATTTTGAATAGTAAAGTGTTTCGTATCAGCGGAATGCTTCAGGGTGGTAATTTCATCGTCCGTCGCGACGCCATGGCAAAGATTGGTGGCTATGATACCCGCATTGCCTTCTATGGCGAAGATACGGATGTGGCAAAGCGTATTTTTAAGGTAGGAAAAGTACTGTGGACTTTCCAATTGCCAATGTACACTTCTGGTCGCCGATTGCGAGAGGAGGGGCTCGCGACTATGGGCATCAAGTACGCCATGAACCACGTGTGGCCGATCTTTTTCTCTAAGCCATTTACGACGGTATACAAAGATATTCGCGAATAAAAAATGACCACTCCGCTTTCTTCACATCCTTCGCCTTCCTCACTTCCACCAAAAGGCTTCTATCAGCACTACAAACACGACCCAAATGGGCCGGAGAACAACTACACCTACGAAGTGATCGGTATTGGCCGCAACACCGAAGAAGGGACCCTCACCGTGCTCTATAGGCCGCTGTACGACAGTGCCTGGATGCCACCGGCGGATTACCAGTCGCGTCCATTGGAGATGTTTATCGGGATGGTTGTGAGGGATGGGAAAACCATGCCACGCTTCGAACGTATTACCGACTCAGCGCTTGCTGCGAAGCTGGAGACGGTACGTACCGAAAAGTTTGGGAAATAAA
>RGZB01000246.1 GCA_010031735.1 Pseudomonadota bacterium
TGTAGCCTCGCGAATATGGAAGTTGTTTCACATGAATCCGAGCCACTTTCCGAAGGTCGGCTTGCCAAAGTAAAAGCCGTGATCGCCAACCGCCAGCGGGATTTAGTGATGGTATTGGAAGACATCTATGACCCGCACAACGCCGAGGCGGTGTTTCGAACCTGCGAGGCATTTGGAATCGAAACCGCTCATTTGATATTTGAGAAACAGACCCCGTTTAATCCGAGAAAAGTCGGCAAATCAACGTCTTCTTCGGCCAATAAATGGTTGAGTTTTGTTACCCATCGCTCCACTGAATCGGCGTTGACGATGTTAAAGAGCGAGGGCTATCGGATTTTTGCAACGACGCTATCGGACCAATCCCAATCCTTATACGATATCTCATTTTTAGATTCAAAAGTTGCCATTTTAATGGGCAACGAACACCGGGGATTATCGGAAGCGGCCCACCGTCTGGCGGACGTCCATGTCAACATCCCCATGTGGGGCATGGTGCAAAGTCTAAACTTATCCGTCACCGCCGCCATCATGATCTACGAAGTCACTCGTCAGCGCGTCCCCAACATTGCCCTATACCGCCTCAATGCGGCCGAGCAAGCCGCCCTCCTCCCCCACTACACCGACCGCAGCAAAGGCAGCACGCCGATTACTAAAATTGAACCTGGAACTACCCCAGTATTGGGACGGTTCGGGCGGAGCGAACACAATGACTAATTTACCTCCCGAAAGGAACCCGGTGCCCGGAGCGCAGCGACTAGCGACGAGAGGAGCGAGAGGGGGAGGCTCTACCGGCTCCGCCGGTGGAGGGGGCGACGCGAGCCCCATACAACTAATAGTCTTTGATCTAGACGGAACGTTAATAGATACGCTTGAGGATATACGATCCGCGCTCAATTTTGCCCTAACGCATTTCGAACTACCGCTCCTTTCTCGCGAATCCGTCATGCTCAACGTCGGCGACGGCGTGGATGATTTGCTGCGGTTTGCCCTGGGCGATTCCGGTGTCCCGTTGGAGGCCTT
>RGZB01000247.1 GCA_010031735.1 Pseudomonadota bacterium
CATGACCTCGCATCAGGTTCGGTATTTGGAGCAGAAGGTGCTTGAGAAACTGCGCGATGCCCTAATTGGTTTCGGATACGACCGAAAGGAGAACCGATGAGCAACTTCCCGAGCGGATTTGACTCCGATTATTGGTTCGATGATCGACCAGATCCGGAGCCTGAAGAAGTTGACGAGGAGCCGGAACCGCTTGACGAGCCAGAACCCGATTTCTTCCCACGGGAGGAGCCATGAGTTACCGAGAAACCAGTCGAATCGCATACCAGGCGACGAACATTGGAGAGATTGCGCAGCGTGTGCTGGAATTCGTTCAGAGCGCCGGCAATCACGGAGCAACGTGCGACGAGGCGATGGCCGCATTAGGTCTCACCCACCAGTCGGCAAGCCCACGGTTTACTGACCTTGAGCAGCGCGGCTTGATTGTTCGTACCCAGAACAGGCGCAACACTCGCAGCGGAAACCCAGCAGCAATCTACGTTTATCAGGAATTTCCCGATTTGTTCTCAAGGGCAAAGCCCGGTCGAACCGATGCATTCCGTGCGGTGATTCGGGCTGCAATCGACGCACGAAGAACCGGAAACTGGAATGCGTTTGAAACTGCGCTGGGTGCGTTACCCGACGCAGAACGACGAAGAATTTGATTTCACAGGAGACACCATGCTGACACTCAACCTGACCGTTGAAGAAGGACAGTTTTTACGCGACAAAATGCGCATTGTTGTTATGAATGAGCGGAGTTTCGATGCGTACATGAGCGAGGCAATTCTGCTCGCGCTTGATACCGCAACGCATGAACCGAATGACGATCAACAGAACACGTTTGCAGACCTGTTCCCCGAAGGCCGCGAATAACAACTCGTAGATAGAATGGAGCAAACGCAGGCATGCGTTGTCTCCCCAAACTCCCGTGCGACTTCCGTCGTGCGGGAGTTTTTTCTTACGCTATCCGCATGGCAAGGATGCCTAAACCAAAACCTCCAGCGGATCTCATGGTTACGCTTGAGCGCACAGCAACCCAAC
>RGZB01000248.1 GCA_010031735.1 Pseudomonadota bacterium
TCCGATGGCGACCCTAAATGCTCTTTCAGTCAGGAGCCGTTCCAGCTTCGCCCCACTTTTGAGGTTCTTTGCTAAGGAAAGACACACAGACCCCACAAAAGACGCAGGGCGCCAAGAGACGCAATTTCGCGTTTCAGATTCGTCAAACCGACCGTGCACCAGGGGTGCTAAGAGCCTGTTTCGCGGTCGACCTTCATGAAGACTTCACACATTTCCTCGAGTCCCACGTGCGATCATGAGGAATCGAAAGAAAAGGAATTTCCTTTTCAGGAGGCATGTATGAAGTACGTTTTCGCGACCCTGGTTCTGATTCCCAGTTTCTCCGCGCTCGCGGCTCCGCCGGCTTGCTCCGAGTCCGGAGTCGTCGGCAAGTGCGCCTGCACGATTTCAGGCCGCACGAAAAACTTGAAGGGCCCCGATCGCTGCGATGACGCGAATGAATTGTGGACCCTGATGCAGAAGGTCGCGCCCTCGAACGACGCCGTGAAGGACCTCGTCGAAGAGTCCCGCGAAGTTCCTGGCCGTGAGAACCTCTATCAAGCCAAACGCGCGGAGATCGACCGCATGATCTACCTCTGGCGCCGCATCGGCGACAACGGCCACAAGCTGATTGGCCCGCACTATTACAAGAACGTTCGGAAGGCGATCTCGGCTCGCGCAAAAGCCTTCGAGGACAAAGCAAGCATCGATGAAATCATCGGCGCGAGCGTCGGGACCGGCGCCGGCACGATCGACGACGACAGTGCGTTCGTCAGCTGCCGGAAGATCGAGCAGTTCTGCAAGATGGACGCAAAATTGTACAACCGCATGGCTCTGGAAAAGGTCAAAGACACTTACGAGTGGCTCTTTGACGGGATCCACCGCGCGAAGTCGGAAGACCGCGTTCGGAACGCAAGCAAAGATCTGCTGAAAGGCTGTTACAACAAGATCGTCCGCAAGATGAACGGCCAGAAGAAAGACTTTGAAGGCGAAACGGGCGAAATCTCCGTCACGTGCGCAACCACCAAGGGCCAATGGACC
>RGZB01000249.1 GCA_010031735.1 Pseudomonadota bacterium
GATCGGGGCGATGGGCTTGGCCGACCCGAACCATGCGGGGGCAGGGGCGGTGGAATACCAGAAAATGTTTGCGCTGGTGCTGCTAGGCTATATCTGGGCCAAGCAGGCCAAGCTGGCGCTAAAACTGCGCGACGAAGACCCGGCCTTCTACGATGCCAAACTCGCCACGGCCCGCTTCTATTTCGCCAAGATCCTGCCCGGCACGGTGTCGTTGCTGGCCTCGATCACCGCGGGTGCCGAGACCGTCATGGCCGATGGTGGGTTTTAGGCAATAATTGTGACCATCGTCATCAAACCGTAACAATTCGCTGGTACATTGTATCGTGAAGGGATGGATCTTGTTACCTGTCCCATAAAAAATTAATGAATTATTTACTGGTTTTCCACTAAAATCGGTAAAAATTTATGGAGTTTCGGCAATGGTGAATTGGAGAGAAATTAACGGAGGTATCTATGGTGCCAACCGCGCAGTAGTTGGCAGTACGCGATTGCTTGCAGGTACAGCTAGATTTGTTGGGACTGCTACGTCTTGGGGAGATCGTGTTTCGTATGAAGATAATAGAGCAGCAGCTTATGCAGCACGTGCGGAAGTGCAAGAAGCCAAAGCAAGAACTGCTGCCATTCGAGCGAACCGTGAGTTGAGCCGAGAAGAAACGTACGATGCGGGATACCAAGCGGCACAGCAAGGCGATGGGCCGAATACCTCCGACTATGAACGTGAAGGAGGGTTCCGTGCAGACCGCGCCCGTGCCCAGGGTACGCTCGCAGGTCGTGGCGGTGCAGCCGATGACCGCGATCGTGATGAGACATTCATCGATTACGCGACACCGTCAGAAGTGAACGCATCCATCCGCAGTTTCCAACAGATCGGTACGGCGCGTTCGGAAACGGCGTCCACTGCATTGGCGCAGGCCTATCTCGATGATCTGGGTGCCATGCGCAACCCGGGCGATAACCGTATCTATGTTTCCAAAGCAACGCCCGTGAACGGCACCACGATTCCCGTGGGCGATTACAGC
>RGZB01000250.1 GCA_010031735.1 Pseudomonadota bacterium
CCCGTCGTTGTCGCCTACCGCAACGATTCTCTTGCAGGTTTACCGAGTATCTGACGGGCTCCTTGGAGGATCACTAAGCCGAAACGTTTCAAGGGTGAGCTGTGACCCTCTTCTGTTGCAGTCGGATAATTACAGCTACAGCGAACCGGGCTCCGGTTCAACCGTGACCTACCGATATGAGTTCACCGAATGACTTGCCAATGTCACCAGCCCGGCTTCTGCCCGATCCTGGGGCGCGAGATGCCAACCCGGCTTCACTTCCTTTGCCAGACCCGCGACGACTACCACAGGCTATTCCAGCGGCAAGCGGGACTGCTGGAAGACGATGATACCCCCGGATGCAACGCATGCGAACAGGGGCAGAGGCGAACGAGGGGAGCCATCCCTACCGACTCGCACAGTACCTAGCCACCCAGTGCACCGGCTCACCCCCTGGCGGGGTATGCGATCCCTGCACGCGGATCTCGACGGACTGCGAGCATCCGGTGAGACACAGGCAAAGCAGGGCTAGGGCTCGATTCATTCAAATCTTCCCGGTGGGTTATTGACGTTGATGGTTATGTCATCTTCCCGTCCCTCGAACGATAGAGTGACGTACCCTGGACGATATACCCAGACTCTCGTTAGTTTGGACGTGAGTTTGGATATATCTAGTTGGATCGACCAGTCATCGGGATTGCATTCACGTGACAAAAAGCAGACAAAACCACCAGTTGATTCGTCGATGTCATAATGCAAAATGGGTGTAGCATTATATTCATCGGTAGACGGTATCCCAGTAATTGATCCATCGTAACACAGACTCGCCGCACCACTCTCAAATAGAAATTCGTGAATTTCTTTGACCTCTGCAAGGATCTTTTCGGGAGAGGAGTAGTACTTTGATCGATGGCTGCACACCGATAGCGTAATCCGATAGGAAATTTCATGGGTTTTGGTTTTTCTCATTGGGGGTAATTTTCCTCCTATTGTGGGGGTTGGGATCCCCACCGGTCAGAAGCGGGCCGGCGCCGCATGTG
>RGZB01000026.1 GCA_010031735.1 Pseudomonadota bacterium
TTCTGCGTTTTCTCCATCTGGCGTTTGACGCGCGAACGGATCTTACGCTCGGTATTCATCACACCGATCTCTTGTTCCATCAGTTTGAAGATTTCTTCCAAGCGGTCGTTGACGCTTACTACTTCAAGCAGGCGCTGCTTATCCGCGATCTTGAGCGCCAGGTGCGAAGCGACGGTATCGGCGAGTTTGCTCGGGTCGTCGATCTGCTGCAGTGAGCCTAAGATTTCCGCCGGGATTTTTTTGTTCAGTTTGATGTATTCTTCGAACTCGGAGATGACCGAGCGGCGCAGCGCTTCCATTAGTTGGGAGTCGCCGGTGGTTTCTTCCACCTCTTCGACGACCGCCTGGAAATATTCACTTTTATCGGTGAAGGCGGCGATCTGCGCACGCGAGACACCTTCGACCAACACTTTCACGGTGCCGTCCGGCAGTTTCAGGAGCTGCAGGATCGTCGACATTGTGCCAAGGCGGTAGATATCTTCCGTCGAGGGTTCGTCCTGTGTCGCGTTCTTCTGGGTGGCGAGCAGGATCTTCTTATCCTGTTTCGCGATTTCATCCAGCGCGCGGATGGATTTCTCACGTCCGACGAACAGCGGTACGATCATGCCCGGGAACACGACGATGTCGCGCAAGGGTAGTACCGGAAAAACGTGCGGAGTGGAATTCTCTGGAGTATCTGAGGACTTGCCAAACATAGGGATAACCTGCCTTTTCGCTATGTTTTAAATATAGGGTATGGGGTTGATAGTTCAAGCGCCATGGAAAAAATAATACGCAAAAAACCACTGCCTGAATTTAGGCAAAGGTTTCAGGTGCTTATCTTGTGGATAAGCAGGGGATAAACCCTGTTTTCAGAGGTCTTTTAAGCCTTAGGACGGGCGCGAATCGCTTTTCGACGATTTCTTGCTGCTTTTCTTCTTCGTGCTGCCGCCTTCGCTGGCGTACGTCACGAGCGGTTTCGCATGGTCCTTGATCACCTTGTCGTTGATGGTGACCGATTCGGCATCTTCCATGCTCGGCAGGTCGTACATCAGGTCGAGGAGGGCCTCTTCCATGATGGCACGCAGGCCGCGCGCACCGGTCTTGCGGGTGATGGCAAGATCTGCGATCGCATGCAGCGCGGAGTCGGTGAATTTCAGTTCCGCGTTCTCCATCTCGAACAGTTTTTGATACTGTTTCGTGAGCGCATTCTTCGGCTCGGTCAGGATTTTGACGAGCGCCACGTGATCGAGGTCTTCCAGGGTCGCGATGACCGGCAGACGGCCGACGAATTCAGGGATCAGGCCGTATTTGAGCAGATCTTCCGGCTCGAGCTGAGCATAGAGTGCGCCCGGCGCCAGTTTCTCTTTATTGCGGACATCCGCACCAAAACCGATTGACGTGCCTTGTTGGCGTTGCGCGATGATCTTCTCGATACCGGCGAATGCACCACCACAGATGAACAGGATGTTCGACGTATCCACTTGCAGGAATTCCTGCTGCGGGTGTTTGCGACCACCTTGCGGCGGAACGGAGGCGACGGTACCTTCCATGATCTTGAGGAGCGCTTGTTGCACGCCCTCACCCGAGACGTCGCGCGTGATCGATGGGTTGTCGCCCTTACGGGAGATTTTATCCACCTCATCGATATAGACGATACCACGCTGCGCACGCTCGACGTTGTAGTCAGCGGCTTGCAGCAAGCGCAAGATGATGTTCTCGACGTCTTCACCGACATAACCGGCTTCGGTCAAGGTGGTTGCATCGGCCATCGTGAACGGTACGTCTAAGATGCGAGCGAGCGTCTGCGCGAGCAGCGTCTTACCCGAACCCGTTGGACCCAGTACCAGGATGTTCGACTTGGAGAGTTCGACTTCCGTCGAGCCTTTCTCTAAGTAGAAGATGCGTTTGTAGTGGTTGTGCACCGCCACGGAAAGGATGCGTTTCGCTGCATCCTGGCCGATGACATAGTCGTCGAGAACACGGCGGATATCGTGCGGTTTCGGCACGCCACCGTCGCTGTCGAGTCCGAGCGGCGATTTGGTTTCCTCGCGGATGATATCCAGGCAGAGTTCGACGCATTCATTGCAGATGAACACCGCCGGACCCGCGATGAGTTTCTTTACCTCATGCTGGCTTTTGCCGCAGAACGAGCAATACAGTGTATTGTCGGAATCGGTAGGGGTGGTGGTTTTATCGCTCATAACATCACTCGTCGTTAACGTTCTCTAAATACGCTTAATCATCCGATTTCTTGGAAGAGGTCTGGCCAGCCGGACGGTTCGTCAGGATATCATCGATCAGGCCGAAATCTTTGGCTTTCTGTGCATCCATGAAGTTATCACGCTCCATGTTCTTCTCGACGATCGGCAGTTTCTGGCCGGTATGCTTCACATAAATCTGATTCAGGCGCTTCTTCAGCGTCAGGATCTCTTGTGCGTGGATCTCGATATCCGTCGCCTGGCCCTGATAGCCACCGGAAGGTTGGTGGATCATGATACGCGCGTTCGGCAGCGCGAAACGCTTGCCTGCGGCACCTGCGGTGAGCAGGAGCGAGCCCATCGAGCAGGCCTGACCCATGCAAAGGGTAGACACTTGCGGACGGATATATTGCATCGTGTCGTAGATCGCGAGACCGGAGGTCACCACGCCACCCGGGCTGTTGATATACATGAAGATGTCTTTATCCGGATTTTCTGCCTCTAAGAACAGGAGCTGCGCGCAGATCAGCTGCGACATATAATCCTGCACCGGGCCATTCAAGAAGATGATGCGCTCTTTGAGTAAGCGGGAGTAGATATCGAACGCACGTTCGCCGCGGCCGGTCTGTTCGACCACCATTGGCACTAAATCCATCGTCTCCTCAAAGCGCTTATTTGCTTCTTGTGACATTCCCGCTCGCATAATCACTCCTTAAAAATAGTAACTTATGTCCTGAACCTAGCCCCTGCCCGTAGGTTACGCAAGTAGTAAATCACACTAGATGTGGGTGCACCCTCCAGCGTTGCAGAGTTCCAACATAACCCATAAAGGGTGCTTCTGTGCTTATGTCTTAATCATTTATTAAGACTCCATGCCTTAATATAGTGGAGGCAGATGTGAGTTAAAGGGATGACAGGCAATTTCGTCAGAAATATCACAGTACCAGGGTGGATTGGTCCTCCCCCGCTCGATTGGCAGCGTGAAGCGCTGGAGCGCATATTTCTCTATACGCAAAGAGGTTCCTCGACCTGTGTGTGTCTGAATAAACACGGCGAGATTAAGAATCGTCAGAAGGATTATGAGATCGAAGCCAAGCATGCCATGCCGATCGAATGGTTTGATCCCAAGCATGAAGAAGAACTGATCACCTTGCTTCGTGGTAAAAAGGATAAGTTCAAAGAACGGAATCATGACACCTCGCCCGAGGAGCGCATCCTGAAGGAGATTATAGAGCCGGTGCGTAGCTTCCTGCAAGAAGCGCGCGGTAAAATGCATGCGTTTGTATTGACGCCGGAAGAGCAGCGCATCACGCTTAGGATATTCATGGAGATGTGTCGGTATCCGGAGATTTCAAGCCATGTATTCAAGGGCTCGGATAATGTGTTTGTGAGCGGCTATCCTATGGAAGGTATCACGAAATTATGTCCTACGGCCGACAAGCGCTCCGGTGGTCATTTTGCAAAGAAACGCGGCATCATTGCGAGTGCCGGTAATAATCTAGGGAATGTGGCAGAAGGTATCGAGTGGCTTGCCCGTGTCGTGGCCGAAGAGATGCTCCATGCGTATGATGGGCTGAAGCAAATATTCACCCGGATGCAGATAGGGGATATTGCTACGCTGAGTGACTGGGTGAAGAGTTTGCATGAGGCGCAAACGTTCATGCACTATGTGATGAAGGGAGAGAGAGGTGGCACCGAAGTCCCCCGCACGTTGCCTAGGGGTTCCCATCAACGGGAGTTCTTACATAAAGTGACGGATGCGGTTATATCGATGGAGGTGACGGAATCTCCCGGCAGGGATTGGGTCGATGAAATGGCTGGGATGCGTCGTGCAGCCGATATTCTGGGTGAGATGGTCAGTGCGCTTTCCGCTGCCGCTCATTTCCGCACCCTCGATATATACAAGGAACTGGGCACGGATGGCCAACAAAAGGAATTCTTCGCGAAACTCGCAATTTCGATCCTACTGACCAGAGATCAATTCAAGAATGCTGATCCAGCGTATTATGATCCTGTAGAAAAATATACATTCTCAGCAGATAAAGATGAACTCATCTCGTCCGCTACCGCGATTTTTGTGGTACTTGGCGAAGAAAAGAAGGCATATGCACGTGCCTATACGCCTGATGACCGAGGTGCAGCCGAACGCTACGCCAACGCAGTTGCACAAGAGGTGATTCGCACCGCGGTAGACAAACCGCCCAGATGGTCGGCTAAACCGGCACACCCAGGGCGTTGAAGACTATTCGTCTTTTTTTGCCTTCTTGGGTTTTGCCGCTTTGGGCTTTTCTTCGCCGCCCGATTTCTTTTCGGATTTCTTCGCACCCGCGCTTGCTTCTTCCATAAGTGCTTCGTCCTGCTTCTCGAGTTCATCGAGTTTCTTCTTCAGATCATCGACAGAGATTTTCTTCTCGGTCACGGATGCTTTCGAAATCAGGTGGTCGACGACTTTTTCTTCCAGGATCGGGCCGTGGAAATCCGCCAGACGTTCCGGGTTGTTCTTGTAGTAGTCGAATACTTTACGTTCCTGACCCGGATAATTGCGGGCTTCAGCAAGCACGGCTTGCGTGATGTCTTGTTGGGCCACTTCCACTTTTTCCTTCGCACCGATATCCGAGAGCAGGATGCCGAGTTTCACGCGGCGGACTGCCATCGGGCGCAGTTTCGGATTCGCTTCGACGTCGCATGTGCCATCCGGACCGTGGTTGTGGTGCGAATGATCCATCTGGTGCGCGATCGCTTTCAGTTCGAGCTCCACCATCTCTTCCGGCACTTCGAAGTCGTAATTCTTCTCGAGCACATCGAACAGGTCACGCTTGAGTAACGTGCGGGTCGCCGTATCGTATTCGCGGTTCAGCTGCTTGGAGAGTTCTTCTTTCAGTTTATCGATGCTCTCAAGGCCAAGACGTTTCGCGAAATCATCGCCCGGGATTTCCGCTTTCGCTTCCAGCACGCTATTGACGGTGATCGCGAAGTTCGCGGTTTTACCTGCAAGATCCGCACTGTGGTAGTTCTTCGGGAACGAGACCGGGATATTACGGGTCTCACCGGCTTTCTGGCCGACGACACCTTCTTCGAAATCTTTCAAGAACGTGCCGGAGCCGAGTTCAAGCTGCACATCTTTACCCGTACCGCCTTGGAAGGCGACACCATTGAGCGTGCCGACGAAATCGATTTTCGTCGCATCGCCTTTTTTCGCCGCACGGTCGACTTTCTCCCAGTTCTTCACCTGGGAGCAGAGACGCTCGAGCGCTTCTTTGATCTCCGCATCGCCGGCTTCGGCTTTCTGACGGTTCAGTTTGATGTCTGCCGCTTTTACTGCCGGCACTTCCGGGTAGGCTTCGACCGTCATGTTGAATTCGAAGTCTTTACCTTCTTCGAACGTCACCACTTGTATTTTCGGTTGCAGCGCCGGTTTGATCTTCTGTTCTTTGAAGGCCTGCTTGGAGCTTTGCTCGACAAGCAGTTCGAGCACTTCACCCATGACGGATTGGCCATAGTTCTTCTTCAGGATATCCATCGGGATCTTGCCCGGGCGGAAACCTGGGATCTTCGCGCTTTTGCCGATCTGGTTCAGACGTGCTTCGATTTTCTCTTTCACGTCTTTCGCCGGAATCACCACGTTAAACTCGTGTTTCAGTTTTTCGACTTTCTTTTTCGTTACGCGCATGTGCCGTTCCTTCTAACCTTTTTAAAATCATTCACTTATATGTATATCTCTATCAATGTCTCTGCATCACGATGTGTATTCACCCGGATGCGTGTACGCAGTGTATTCGACCAAACGTGGTTTACGACTGCGTGATGGTGCGGACGAAGGGACTCGAACCCGTACACCTCGCGGTACCAGAACCTAAATCTGGCGCGTCTACCAATTCCGCCACGTCCGCGAGCGCTTTCAATACCGTGCAGAAAGCCACTGACTTCCTGCCCTGCACCTGAGGCAAAACCCCACGCAAGCCCGCCGAAACTATAGGGTTCGAGTCCCAATTGCAATAGACTTTTTGAAAAAGGGCGACTCTGGGGTAATATGGCTTTCAGAGGGCTTGACCTGAGGTTAAATTTGTTGTTGATAGGGCACTTACAAAAAACCGGTTTGCCCCCCTTTAGTCGGCGAACGAACCATAACTATGGATATATAGCGATGAAAGAGAAGAAGGTTGTACGCGCACTGGCCGCACTGGCTCAGGAATCACGACTGGCCGTGTTCCGCCTACTCATGGAAGGCGAAGAAGTGGGCATGTCTGCCGGTGCGATCTCTAAGACGCTGCAGATCCCGCCGACCACGATGTCGTTCCACCTGGCGCAGCTGAAAACCGCCGGTCTCGTGGATTCCCGCAAAGAGGGGCGCTCGATCATCTATTCCGCGAACCGTAAACGCGTGAAGAAAATCGCGAACTACCTGACGGCGAAGAAGCCGGTCGAAGCGGAATATACCCTCTAAAGTCTAGTTACGGATTACCGTAGACCTCTTTCGCACGCGCCTCAAACGCGGCGATCATCTTATGCATCGCGCGTTCGAACATGCCGTGGATCATCCCATCCAGTAGTTTGGAGCGGAACGCGAAGTCGATCGCAAACCGGATCTCGCATCCGCCTCCTTTACAGTCGGTGAAGTGCCAGTCGTTCGTCAGGTGCGAGAAGGGGCCTTTCACCAGCCGTACCTCTATGGTGTAGGGCTTGTTCTTTGCCTTGGGTTCTTGGCCCACCACATGCGAGGTATAGGTTTCCGAAAAAGGGCCGAAACGCACGGTAAGGTCGGCCAATATGCCCTTTTGCCGAGGCGCGGCTTTCACCCGTGCGCTATCGCACCAAGGCAGGAAATTCGGATAGGATTCCACATCCATCACCAGCTGATAAAGCTCGTGGGCCGAATAAGGCGAGATTCGCGACTCTTCATGGAGGGGCATAAGGCTTTGTAAATAGGTTTGCAGTTCGATTATTCTCTCCATATAATCAGCCCACCCAATTGAAATCAAGGAGTATGCCTTGGCCGAACCCACGTCTGCTGCTGCGATCACCCCGAAACCGAAATTGCCGAAAGCATTGCTGGAGAATCCAGAACAACGCTTCTTCAACCGCGAGCTTTCATGGCTCGCATTCAACGAACGCGTGCTCGAAGAAGCCGGCAATCTCAATCATCCGTTACTCGAGCGCATCAAATTCCTTTCGATCTCTGCCAGCAACCTCGATGAATTCTATATGGTGCGTGTGGCGGGCTTGAATGCCCAGCTTCGTAACCGTGTGACCGAAAAAAGCCAGGACGGCTTACTCCCGCGCGAACAGTTGCGTCAGGTGAACCACCGTGCGAACGAACTGATGCATGACCAGCAGACGTGCTGGCGCCATATCCATAAGGAACTCGAGAAAGAGGGGATCCTGATCGTCGAGGCGAGCGAAACGAAAGCAGAAGAAAAGAAATGGCTCGAGGAATATTTCACCACCAATATCTTCCCCGCGCTGACTCCGATCGCGATCGATCCGGCACATCCGTTCCCGTTCATCCCTAACTTAAGCATCGCGATGGTGTTGCGTTTGGAGAAGCAAACGAATGTCAGCACGCTCCATAAGAACAAAGGGCCGGGCATCTCGAAGCAGAAACACCTGAAAGCGATCATCCTGCTGCCGCAGAAACTGCAACGCTTCATCCAGCTTCCCGATACGAAGGGCAAACACACGCGCGTCGTGCTGTTAGAGGAAGTGATCAGCCTGTTCATGGACCGTTTATTCCCGGGCTGGAAAGTCAAAGGCTCAGGCCTTATCCGCATCAACCGCGACAGCGAACTCGAAGTGGTGAACGAGGCCGAAGACCTGGTGCAGCAATTCGAGACGGCGGTGAAACGCCGTCGCCGCGGTACCGTCATCCGCCTGAAGATCAGCGCGAACCTTCCGGACGACCTCAAGGAATTCGTCATTGAAGAATTCCAGGTGAAAGAAAGCGATATCGTGGTCGTGGATGGGATGATCGGCTTATCGGGTCTTTCCGAACTCTACGACATCAAACGTCCTGACCTGAAATTCGCGCCGTACAAAATCCGTTTCCCGGAACGCATCCAGGATTACAACGGTAACTGCTTCGATGCGATCGCGGCGAAAGATCTCGTGATCCACCATCCCTATGAAAGCTTCGATGTGGTGGTGCGCTTCCTTCGTCAAGCCGCCGCCGATCCGGATGTGGTGGCGATCAAACAAACGCTGTACCGCACCAGTAATGATTCACCGATCGTGAAGGCACTGATCGAAGCGGCGGAAGCCGGTAAATCGGTGACCGCGATGGTGGAACTGAAAGCCCGTTTCGATGAAGAGGCGAATATCCGCTGGGGCCGCGATCTGGAGCGTGTCGGTGCGCAAGTGGTCTACGGCATGGTGGGTTTGAAGACGCATGCGAAAGTATCGCTCGTCGTACGCCGCGTAGATGGCGGGCTTCGTACCTATGTGCATTTCGGTACCGGCAACTACCATCCGGCCACCGCGAAAATCTACACCGATCTTTCGTATTTTACGACCGATCCGGCGCTCTGCCGCGATGCCGCGCGCCTGTTCAATTATCTGACGGGTTATGCCCCGCCGGAGAATTACGAGAAGATATCGGTGGCACCGCTCTCGCTCCGTCCGAACTTGCTGCAGCTGATCCGGGATGAGATTAACCATGCGAAGGCAGGTAAACCTGCGGGCATCTGGGCGAAGCAGAACTCGATCGTCGATCCGGAAATCATCGATGCGCTCTATGAAGCGTCGCAATATGGCGTGAAGATCGACCTCATCGTGCGTGGCATCTGCTGCTTGCGTCCGGGTGTAAAAGGTCTGTCCGAAAACATCCGTGTGAAAAGCATCGTCGGACGCTTCCTCGAACACTCGCGCATCTTCTGCTTCGGCAATGGGTATCCACTGCCGTCGCCGGAGAACAAAGTGTTCATCTCGTCGGCGGATTGGATGCCACGCAACCTCGACTGGCGCGTGGAGGTCCTGGTGCCGATCGAGAATGCCACGGTGCACCAACAGATACTGAACCAGATCATGAACGCCAACATCAAGGACGAGAAGCAGAGTTGGATGCTGGAGTCCGATGGCAAATACACGCGTGTGAAATACAAAGCCGATTCGTTCTCCGCACACGAATTCTTCATGAACAACCCGAGTCTGTCGGGTCGCGGTACCGCGATCCACGGTAAGAAATAAGGAACCCTATGCCTAGCCAAGATAAAGTCGGTGTCATCGATATCGGTTCGAACTCCATCCGTTTCGTGGTGTTCGATGGGTTGAAGCATGCGCCGTTACCGCTCGTGAATGAAAAAATACTCTGTGGCTTGGCGCGCGATATGGACAATACCGGCATGCTCTACGCACCGGGTGTAAAGCTTGCGTTGAAAGCAGTCAGCCGGTTCGCGCTCCTCGTGAAAGCGATGGAGGTGAAAGACCTCACCGTGTTTGCCACCTCTGCCGTGCGCGACGCGAAAGACGGCAAGAAGTTCGTCACTGATATGGAGTCGCTCACGGGTTTTAAGGTGCGCGTGCTCTCCGGCGAGGAAGAAGCGAAATATGCGGCACTCGGTGTGTCCTCCGCCTTCCTTGAAGCGCATGGTGTCGCAGCCGATATGGGCGGTGGCTCGCTTGAGCTTGCACATGTGGAAAGTACGCAAGAAGCATGGAAAAAACAAAGCCACACGATCGTGCGCGAATCCAAAAGCTTCCCGATCGGTGCGCTGCGTCTCAAGACCGCGGCGAACGATGATCTGGTCAAGGCAAGCGAGGTGGTGACACGTACCATCCAGCAATTCCCGCTCCGTGAAACCATGTTCGGTAAAACGCTCTATGCGGTGGGCGGGGGCTTCCGTGCGATCGCCAAGGTGCATATCCTGCGTAAGCGCTACCCACTCAACATCATCCACCACTACATGGTGAATGCGGTCGAGATGATCGAGACGCTTTCCTGGATCATGGCGAGCGAACCGGAAAGCCTGATCTCGAAAGGGATGGTCTCGAAGGAACGTATCGATACGGTGAAATTCTCTGCCGTAGTCCTCGAACGCTTGATCGCGGAAGGCCGGCCCGAGATGGTACTTTTCTCGGTCTCCGGTGTGCGCGAGGGACTGATCTTCGACCGCCTCCCGCAAAAACAGAAGGCAAGTGACCCGCTCACCGAATGCTGTGCGGAGATGATCCGCCATATCTCGCCGAATTCGAGCGATGAATGGATCCGTTTTGCCGATGAATTATTCGAGTGGACAACGCCGTTGTTTCGTACCGAGACGGATAGCGTGAAACGCCTCAGGAAAGCAGCGTGCATCCTAAGTCACCTCGCGTGGTATGAACACACGGCGTACCGTGCTGAGATGGCCTTCCGCTGGATCATGGATTCGTCGATTCCTGCCCTTTCACATGAGGAACGTGCGTTCATCGCACTCGCTGTATTCCACCGTTATAAAGCAGAGTCCGATCCGGCTATCACCGGTGTGGTGGAGGAGCTTCTTGATCCGGCGACGCTGTTCCGGGCAAAAGTTGTTGGTCTTTCGTTGCAGATTGGCCACAAGGTTTCGGCGGGCGCACGCGGCATCCTGCCGCGCACGAAATTCGAGGTAGAAGGCAAGAATAAACTGTATTTCCGCATGGATGCAAAGCCCCCCCTTTGGCTGGGTGCAGGCACCATCCGCCGGCTCGAGCGCCTGGCGCAGGTCGCCAAACTGAAGCTCATCATGGAAAACGTTGAATAAGGCGCCAAAAAACAGTACATCTTTGGTATGCGCCCTTATGACGAATCGATACTTGCTGAAATAAAATCCGAACTGCAATTCATATGGATGTGCCACAACCTGCATCGCCTGAAAGGCCAGATGCGGGTGTATACAGTGGAGGACGGGCAGTTCTGGAAAACCGACCAGCCGGGTTATGAAACCTGGTTCGGGCCGGATGGCGTTGACGAACTCGTCGAGAAACTGAAACTGTTGTACCGCAAAGGCGTGCCACCGAACAGCACGCTCCTCCTCGATCCCATCGTCTATACCCGTAATAACGGCCCGGTGCCAACACCGGTCGGCTCGGGTGTTCTGTGGTCGACGTTGCTCACACCGCAATTCCCATTCCCTGGGGATGCGATTGCGCGTCTGCAGAAAGAGCGCCTGTTCTTCTCACCGCTCGAACATGAGAATAATCCGCGTGCGGGCCTGAAAGTGCTCGGCATGCTCTCGAACCCGGCGCTTCCGGGCAAGAATTTCGTTTTCGACCATAACGGCAACTACCTGCCGGGTATCCGTGAGATTTGCGATTTCGCCAACATCCCGGTGATCGGCAACACCTGGATGCACTATGTGCTCTCGGGTTTCGAATACCGTTCGATGGCAGGCAACCTGCAACACACGAACTTCCGCGATATCTTCGGCGAAGTACCGATGCGGAACGAAGAAGATATCAAGAAGGCCGCACTTTCCGTGCAGCGCTTCGTGGACGTCGGTATCACCTGGAATGCGTATGGCCGCGACCAGAAGATGTTCGACCGTTACGGCGCGGACGTCTCGAACCTGCAGCGGAACCTCAATTCCGAGGAGATGCGCAACCGCGAGATCCAGGCGATCAAGCGCGAACTTGCGTTCATGTGGAACGTGCAGTTACTCCATGGTCTCAGAGGCAAGATGCGTCTCTATACGCACCCGACGCAAGATCCGTGGCGCAGCAAACAACCGGGCTTCAACTTCTTCTTCGGTCCCGATGAGATCGATGCGGCTGCAGAGCAGATCCGTATCTATTACAATGCGGGCGTACTCCCGAACAGTCCGTTACTCCTTGACCCGATGGTATATGTGCCCGATACGGGTGCGAACTGGGTGCCGCTGGGTACCGGTATGGTGTGGAGTACGATCTTCTGCGTCGGTCGCGAGAAGCTCAACGAATCGATGAAAAAGCGCTTGCGGGATATGGGCGCGCTCGTCGCCCCGATCAATCGCGGCGGCCATGAAGATGCGGGTTTGAAAGCCCTCGTGCTGCTCGACCAGCCGATCCGTCCTGAGCCGGGCAAGCCCCTGCCAGGCTCTTTTGAACTCTATGACGTGAGCGGCGCACAGGGTAAGGAATACTGGTCGTATTACATGCTGTCGGGTCTGGAATATCTTTCGTCGCACGGTGCGTTCATGCATCGCCGGTTCGATGAAATGGTAGAGGGTATGGATCTCAACAATCCAGAGAGCTGGCGTAGCCGTATGGTGCCGATACAGCGCTTGCTGGATGGTGCGAAGTGCTGGAACCAATACGATCGCCACCATTCGCTTTGGGCGCGTTTCGGTATCGATGTGCCGAACCTGGAGCGGAACCTGCGCTACTTCAATCTCTGCGCACGTGATTTTGAACTCTTGGATGCGACCAACACCCTGAAAGCCGCTTCCGAGATGGAGAAATTCGAACTCGTCTGCCAGGGGTGGATCCCGCGCTCTGCGGTAACGCTTCTTGCAGCAACGGGTGGTACGGGTAAATCGAGTATGGCGCACGCACTCTGCGTGAAAGCGGGTATCGATTATCGTCCGGACGAACCGAAGCCGCTATGGCTCGGCTCGCAGATCAACACGGAATTCTGCCAAGGCATGTGCGTGTATTTCACCGGTGAGGACGGCCCTGCGATCGTGAATGCGCGTGCCGAGATGTTCGACCCGGAAGGCCGCTCGAAACGCGTGATGTTCTTCCGCACGGATTTCGGCCTGAATGATAAGGGTGATCCACGTACGCTTGCGGAGTTACTGCTGAAGAAGCTCTACAAAATGCCGGATGTTTCGGTGGTCGTGGTCGATCCGGCGCGTAAATATTTGACCGGTGATGAAGACAACGCCGAAGTGGTGAGTGAGTTTTTCGAGGCGATCGAGGAGTTTGCCATCAGCAAGAAATGCGGCATGGTGGTGGTGCACCACTTGTCCAAAGGTGCAAAGCCGAAAAGCTCGGCCGAAGTCCTTGACTGCTTGCGCGGTTCGCAGGTCTTCATCGACCGTCCCCGCGTGGTGATCGGTATGAACCGCGATGGCGCCTATACGCTTGCGGGCTTATCGAAGAACAACATCCCGCCGCAACTCGGGATGGTGCAGGGCGACCGCGTATTCGTTCGCGACCCGGATTCACTCGACCTTATCTGGCTGCCAGGACCGGAAGGTATCCGTAACGCACCGGTCAGCCACGATGAGTTACGCGAAATCAAGAAACAAATCCAGGGCGGCACGTCCGGCCCTACGGATGATGAATAATACCAACCGGAGATACTATGCTTCCTAAACGCCGTAAGAAACCTTCGTCCGATCGCATCTTCCTTCTTATTGCCGTACTGCTGATCGGTTATGTCATGTATATCTCGAGCGACCCGACCGCGAAGAAAGACGATAAGGATACCGCGGAGATACAGACGAACGAAGCACCGGTAGTAGAACCTGATAATACCGAGACGACGCGTTTTGACGCGGTGAAAGAGACGTTCGATACGACGCTTTTCGATCCGAATTTCGCCAAATCCGATCCACGCATTACCAACCCGGCGGACCTCCGTCGTGGTGCCGGTGAATACGCGCTGTGCGGCAATGAAGTGACGCTGCACTATACACTCCTCGATAAGAACGAGAAGGTGCTCGCAGATTCGCACGCGAAAGATGCGCCGATCACGTTCAAGCTGGGCGGTGATACGAGTGCGGTGATGAAATGGATACCGCTGCATGTACTGGGCATGAAAGCCGGTGGCTTGCGTGAAATGACCATCCTGCCGCAATGGTGGTCGGAAGAGAAAGCGGAGCTCCTGCCGAAAGAACTCAAAGGCAAATTGAAGGAAGATGCCATCACCAAAGCGCGCATCGAGCTGGTTTCCGTCGATCAGGACCCGGGCAGTGCGCCGGTGTTCCCCTCTACGTATCTCAAGACGCAGGGCAATATCAACAAGCCGATCCAATGCGGCCAAACCGTGAAAGCAGAGATTTATAACATCTCCGGTTGGCGCGGTGAGGATGTCGAGCCGATGAGCAAACGCCCCATGATGGCGATCGATTACACCAGCGGCAACGGTACGTTGCCGAAATGGCTCGAGCAGGGTATCGTGGGTAACGGCGTGATTCTCCCGATGATGATGGGTGGCGAGCGCCATATCGTACTGACGAAGGAAATGGTCGCGGATGTCTCGGACGAGCAAAAAGCCTTCCTGACACCGCTTGGCATCAATTTCGATAAGGATGCGGCGATTGCAGTGAAGATCATCGATCCGGATGCACCGGCCGTATTAGCACCCGCAGCGGAGGCACCGAAAGAAGAAGCGCCGAAAGCGGATGCGAAAAAAGACCCGAAAGCAGGTGAGGGGGCAGCAGAGAAGAAAGATGCTGCAAAAAAAGAACCCACTGAGAAAACCTCAGGCGGCAAAGACGCCGATAAGAAAGTCGAGAGTGTTCCGGAAGGCCCTTCGGACGATAAAGCCGATGATTCCTTCGCACCGCCGGAAGAATAGTTCCCAAGCCCCGCGTATCCTATCCAAACTATCAGGGAGATACGGTTAACGTATCCTGCCTAGAACGATAATGCCGCATACGTTCAAACATATCGCGACATGTTCCACGTGGAACATGTTACAGAAGTGTTAAGAACATGCTAACGAAGCTGCCACAAAATGTAATGGCTTCCGGATACCGCTTATTTGAAGACGACGGTTTTATTGCCGTTCAACACCACGCGCTGTTCGGTATGGTATTTCACCGCGCGCGCAAGCACCTGACGCTCGATATCCTGACCAAGGGAGCGAAGCGCATCGGGTGAATGCGTATGATCCACACGGATCACTTCCTGTTCGATGATCGGCCCCTCGTCGAGATCGCCGGTCACATAATGCGCGGTGGCACCGATGATCTTCACGCCGCGGTCATAGGCTTGATGGTAAGGCTTCGCACCTTTGAAGCCCGGCAGGAACGAGTGATGGATGTTGATGGCTTTACCGCGAAGTGCCGCGCAGGCCTCGGGCGAGAGCACTTGCATGTATCGCGCAAGCACGACCAGGTCGATGTTCAGGTCTTTGACAAGCGCCATCAACTTTTTTTCCGCCGCCGGTTTTTTTTCGGGAGTGACCGGGATGTGATGGAAAGGGATGCTGCGCATCTCGGCCACACTTTTCAGATCGGCATGGTTGCCGATGATCGCCGGGATTTCTATCTTCAGCCAATTCGCGGCCTGGCGGTGGAGAAGATCGTTCAGGCAGTGGCCTTCTTTCGAGACCATGATGAGTACGCGCGGACGATAGTTCACATCGACCAGCTGCCAATCCATCTTGAAGCGGAGTGCGATGGGCGCAAAAAGGCGCGTGATCGCTGTATCGTCCGGTGCTTTGCTGCCGGCTTCGAAGGTCGTGCGCATGAAGAAACGGCCGGTCGATTCATCGCCGAACTGCGCGGATTCGATGATGAATCCATCATGATCGGCAAGGAAGGTGGAGACGGCGGCGACGATGCCTTTCACGTCGGGGCAGGAGAGGGTGAGGATGTAGCGGTTTTTATCGGTCATAACGCAGGGGATTATAGTGGCACATACGGTGAAAAGAAAGCAAGTATGTTCGTTAGGTGTGTGCCTTCGTGGCGTTCGCTTGTTGTGCGATGCCTGCTTCCACACCCTGCTTCACTTCTTTGAGATTCTCCGCTTTCTCTGCCACGGGTGTGACAGGCTTGGCGGCCTCGTCTTCGGGTCGTTGCGGTTTTTCGGTTGCGGTTGCATCAGCCCTGACTGGTGGTGCTTCTTCAATCTGTGGAGTGCCTGCATCACGTTTTACATCGGCTGTATTCGGTGTGTTCGAATCCGGCGTGCTTGCAGAAGCGACCGCTGCCGCCAGGTCAAACGGTGCGGCTTGTGCTTCCGACAGTGCGGCTTGCTGCGGCAGGGTTGCTAACCACTGCTTCAGTGCTGCTATGCGTTCGCGGATTTCATCGATATCTGAAATAGCCGCGTTGTATACGGGTGTTGGTGCATCAGGCATCACTGAACGCGAAGTGTAGCGTGCCTCCTCGAGCGCGCTGGCCCTCTCTTTTAGTTCACGGTCATAAGCCTTCATCATCGGCCAGCTTTTTGGATAGAGCTCCATCATGCGGTCATCTGCACTGCCAAGCACCATGAGTGGCATGATCTGTGGGTGCATATCTTTCTTCACAGCGATATTGATGTCGCGGAAATAGCCATATGCATGCAGTAGATCGGGGATGGCTTCGATATGCTCTTTGCCCTCATAGACACCGTCAGTGAGCGCAACCTTCTGCGAGAATTGCGAATCCTTAAAATAGCTGCGCATCTGCGCGGCAAAGCGCACGGCTTGTTCTGATGCAAAATCTTCTGCGACAGCCTCTCTCCAACCAGGACGATTTTCAAGCCCCACGAATGCGGCATGATGGACTTCCTCTACCACTCTGCACCTTGCGTTCAATTGATCGCGGACGGCATCCGTCGTATCCGTTGCAAAGGGGTTCACGGGTGTAGCATCGAGCGCAGGATCATGCGTGAAGCGCGCAAATTTTTCGGTGGGTAATACGAGATAGGTGTAGTTATCTGCTTCTACCGTCACACAGGTGCAGGAATTATCATTCTTCCACACGATGGCCTGTATTTTCTCGACGCCATCACTCAGATGGATAAGACTTTGGATGTGATTTGGCACATGGGCTTCGTAAAGTGCCTCGAAATTCGCATACGCCAGCTCATAAGTTGCAGGCGGCAGCACACCCTCTTCCAGATGTTCGATACCACTTTGATAGCCGAATTTGAGACGGTTGAGCGCCATCCTTGGATTATAACCGAGGGAACGTTAACAATTCGTTAAGTGAGGGCAATAATATAGCCTTATTTATCAGGGTGATAAGTCTTTTTTGCTTTGGCTTTAACCCTACCAGGCGTCATAAAATTACTATGTCCGATAAGTTTAATAGTCTCTTAATGCTTTCTTATTATACTGAAGCATAACCTTAGTTTAAGTTATTGCACTATGTCCGACACTCCTGCTGCTACCACGCCGACTCCACCGAAGCCTTTACTGCCGAAGACCGATCCCGACATGCAACTGATGATGCAGAAGGTGAAGTTCGTTCCGCTTGTACGTACACTTCATCACTACACCGTACGGAAAGGTGGCGCCGTGGTGTTCACCCTGACGCCCGATGAAAAAGATAAGGACCAACTGCATGTGCATATCCTGCTCGGCATGATGTTGCCGGATCGTGATGAAGCGCTCAAAGGCTATAGCATTGCGAAAGGCACGCTCCGTCACCTGACGCCGACAGGAAAATTCGAGGATGTCTCCGAAGGACTGGAATGCCTGATGCGTAATCTGCATGTCGACGGTGCGCCAGAACAATATGAAAAAGTAAGTTCGGGTGTTGAACTACCCATCATCGGTACCGCGCATGAAGTAGAACAAGAAGTGGGAATGTCTAGCCGCCATTTCCGGACCATCTATAATCTCGGCCTTAAACATCTACAAAGCAAAGGTGAGCTGACGCGTCTTCAAGCCTATGGCATCGAGGTAGGATCGAAGGAATTGCTCCCGAAAATCCCGGACGCGCTCGATGCACGCTTCTTCACCTATGACGAAGTGATGGTTGCCGCGACCAAAACACTCGAACTCGGGACGGGCACCAAAGGGGCGTGCGCCGTAGATCTCGTGCGCCCGCATCATGCGGCGTTCATCCAGGATGCGATGGGTGTGATCGGGGAATATCTGCATTTCAATACCGGCAAGTCGCTTGTGATAGGGAAACAGCTACCCGATACCATCAAGGCGACTATGAAAGCCATGAAAGCAGAATTCGGTAAGCACTATGAATTGCTGACGAAGGGTAGGCTCTGTGCCAAGGGTTATAGCGCAGATGATACGCAAGACCTGCTCGATAAGCGTGAAGCGAACGCCCGCCTACGCGACGGAAGATAATCGACCATACGAGAAAAGAAAAGGGGCTGCGAGTGAAGTCGCAGCCCCTTCCTTCTTGCTTAGCCTTTGTGGAAGCTAATTAGAAGTCCATGTCACCCATGCCACCCATGCCGCCAGCCGCCGCGCGACCAGCCGCAGCACCGCCGGTGTTCTCTTCCGGTTTGTCGGTGATGAGGGCTTCGGTGGTGATCATCAGGCCTGCGACCGAAGAGGCATCCTGCAGTGCGCAACGCACCACTTTCGCCGGATCGATGATGCCCGCTTTGAATGCATCGACATACTCAAGGTTCTGAGCGTCGAAGATGTAAGCCGTGTCTTTGCTCTCGGAGAGTTTGCCAGCGACCACAGCGCCGTCGATACCGGCGTTGTTCGCGATCTGGCGAACCGGTTGAGAGAGTGCACGTTTCACGATGTTGATACCGGCTTGCTGATCTTCGTTGATCGCTTTCAGTTTCTCAAGCACACGGCCCGCATACATCAGTGTCGCGCCACCGCCCGGAACAATGCCTTCTTCGAGTGCAGCGCGGGTTGCGTTCAGCGCATCGTCGACGCGGTCGCGACGCTCTTTCACTTCCACTTCCGTCGCACCGCCGACGCGGATCACTGCCACACCGCCTGCGAGTTTCGCGAGACGTTCTTGCAGTTTCTCCTTGTCGTAGTCAGAGGTCGCTTCATCGATTTGCGCGCGGATATTCTTGCAGCGTGCTTCGATCTCTTTTTTGTTGCCGTTACCATCGATGACCGTGGTGGTCTCTTTGGTGATGGACACTTTCTTCGCGCGACCGAGCTGCTGAACCGTAACGCTTTCCAGGTTCATGCCGAGGTCTTCGCTGATGCACGTGCCGCCGGTCAGGATCGCGAGATCCTCGAGCATCGCTTTACGGCGATCGCCGAAGCCCGGTGCTTTCACTGCAGCGACTTTGAGGCCACCGCGCAGTTTGTTCACCACGAGCGTTGCGAGCGCTTCGCCTTCCACATCCTCCGCAATGATGAGGAGCGGACGGCCGGATTGCACGACTGCTTCGAGTAACGGCAGCATTTGTTGCAGACCGGAGAGTTTCTTTTCGAAGATCAGGATGTACGGATTTTCGAGTTCCGCCACCATTTTATCCGGGTTGGTCACGAAATACGGAGAGAGGTAACCACGGTCGAACTGCATACCTTCTACGGTCTCGAGTTCGAATTCGAGGGATTTACCTTCCTCGACGGTGATCACGCCTTCTTGGCCGACTTTGATCATCGCTTCTGCCAGTTTCTCGCCGACTTCCTTGTCGCCGTTTGCAGAGATGGTGCCGACTTGCGTGATTTCGGCTTTATTTTTCGCATCGATCTTACGGGAGAGCTTCTTCACTTCCGCAACGACGGCTTCCACCGCCTGGTCGATACCACGTTTCAGATCCATCGGGTTCATGCCCGCCGCAACGGCTTTTGCGCCCTCGCGGAAGATGGAAGCTGCAAGCACCGTAGAGGTGGTGGTGCCGTCACCTGCGAGGTCGTTCGTTTTCGACGCGACTTCGCGGATCATTTGTGCGCCCATGTTCTGGAATTTGTTTTCGAGCGTGATTTCTTTGGCTACCGTGACACCGTCTTTGGTGATGCGCGGAGCGCCGAAGGATTTGTCGATCACGACGTTACGGCCTTTCGGTCCGAGTGTGACAGCAACGGCTTTTGCAAGCGTCTCGACACCTTTTAAGATCTCTTCGCGTGCGCGTGAGCCGAATTCGAGTTGTTTTGGCATGGTAATACTCCTTAAGTTATGATTGGCAAACCTGCTTACGCATGTCGTGCCGTGATTACGTCAACTACGTGGTTACGCAGCTTTTTTGGATTTTTTGTTTTCGACGATCGCCAAGATGTCAGACTCTTTCATGATGATGAGTTCCTGGCCATCCACTTTCACTTCCGTGCCACCCCATTTCGCGAACAGAACGATGTCGCCTGCTTTCACATCGAGCGGGATCAGTTTGCCATTCTCATCACGTGCACCACTGCCTACTGCGATGATTTCGCCGCGGGTCGGTTTTTCTTTCGCGGTATCCGGAATGATGATACCGCCGGAGGTTTTGGTTTCCTCTTCGATGCGTTTTACGAGTACGCGATCATGTAACGGTCTGATTTGCATATATTTTCCCTAAATTTCGTTCGTTAATACCAATATGGTCACAGTGCGTGACATGGGCTATATAGGGAATGTGTAAGGGGTGTCAAGGTTTCAGGACAAAAAAATATAAATTAATTAAGGAAAACGGCCTTTAACGAGCGCCTTGAACGCCGAAGGGGGGGGTGCTTGCAGCACCCCCCCTTCACTTGCGACCTTCACCCGTCGCATGGGTCTTGTCAGAGCATCAGGTAGGGCTTTTCGTCCCTCTTCTGCTTCATCTTGCGCTTCTCCTCGAACGCACGCCGCGTCGACGCTTCGACTCGGCGGATGGTCCACTTGAAGAACTGGTCGCCGCCGAGGATGATCACCGGGTGGACACCGACCGTGAACAGGGCCGAGACCACCAACGCGTACACGTTCTTGTTCCAGCCGTCCGGGTTGCCGACCGCGAACAGGGTCAGGCAGAACGTCAGGGCCAGCGAGCACACGATCATCACCAACAACCGGAACAGCCAGTTCTTGTTGAACAACGTGACGTAGCCGAACAGGTCACCGCGCATCTTCCACCGTCCTCTCAACTTAACACAGGGACTCGGGTCGAACACAGAAACTGGGTACCACTCTGGTACGCAGTACGGGCCAAAATTTAGGGACACCGAAAAAACTAGAGCTATTATATCGCAGATAACATGAGGAAAACAGCCCCCCACCGCACATTTAACCAAATTGTAACAAATATTTATGTAGGAATATCAGTGGATTAAGAGAGGTCGCCTAACTCTTGATCTCTTCGCCCCACTCTTTGATGAGCTTCTCTTGCTGGCTGCGCATGCGTTTGACGGTATATTCCGCTTTCAGACTCAGGAATAGATAGGCGATCTGTGGCACCAAGTGGATCACCACCCAACCGAAGCATGCAAACAGATAGACCCAGAACCAGGTGAAGGGATTCGACATCATCTCACGTGCGAGTGCGTTCGGTGAAGGGCTCGTCAGCACCGAGATCACTTGTGGCAGTAGCCCCGCGAGATTGAAGCCCATGATGGTGCGAGACGCGGCTTTGCCTTTGCGACGATCCAAGATATAGGCAACGATGCCAGGCAGCAGCCCCATGATGACGATCACCGCGATGTAACTCAAACCCACGGCCATCAGGCCCGAGATCAACACCACGACCACAATCACCATGATGACGAGGTTCATCATCAGCTTACTGTTAGCCTTGGACGCGTCCTTGTTAGTATCTGCCTGCTTGTCTGCCATGCAAGGAAGTATAGGTAAATTCATCCGGTTTTGAAAGCCGGTGTTTATGGGCCGCATCAATGTGCGACATGTTTTGTGATGGCAGCGGTAAAAACCACACGCGGAGCATGACGCAACATGACCCTAAAATGCCGAAAGGGTCCCTTTTGGGACCCCCTCGCACCTGCCCGCCTTCATGCGAACAGGAATTTCACTCACTCGTCGTTACCGTTGTACTCCTTCTTTGCTGCCTCCCACATGGTGCGGGCAGCGATCACCAGAACGAATCCGGCGCCGATGATCAGGTGGCCGATGGAACCTGTGATGGGGTTCCGTTGGTGAACGATCGCTCCGATCGCCATCAGCGTGATCCCGAGAACCCGTAACAGCCGCGGTCCGCGTTTATCCAGACTGCCTTCCGGAACCGAGATGGTCCGGGCGAGCAGCAGGATGACGAGACCGGCCGTACAGGTGGGATAACCTGCGACCGAGAGGATGGTGTCGGTGAACATGTACACACCGAGACCCATCACCGCGAGACCCCAGATACGAACCGACCAGGGACCCAAAGAACGCCAACTCATCGAACCTACACCCCTGTCCTTACTTTTTCAGACGGGGTGCCAACGAGGAAAGACGGGACAGACACAAAAAGCACGCATCCAAAACACCGTCAGAAACAGCCCCCATTATAGCAGAAAAAATGCAGAAAACCTAGCAAAAGCAAGAGCGTAACGAAAACTTCATTTTCAATTAACATATTGAAATATATAAATATATTTCGCTTTAGATTATAACGGCGCATACGCTTATGCTAGTATCGCGCCTAAACAAAAAGGGCGGCCCGAAGGCCGCCCTTTAGTGCTAGTTTACCGTTGTTATCTCTTAGTGAGCGAGGAGTGCCAGTAAGAGGATCGCAACGATGTTCGCGATTTTGATCATCGGGTTGATTGCCGGGCCCGCCGTATCTTTGTACGGGTCGCCAACGGTATCACCGGTCACCGCTGCCTTGTGGGCATCGGAACCTTTACCGCCATGGTGGCCGTCTTCGATGTACTTCTTCGCGTTATCCCATGCACCGCCACCGGAGGTCATGGAGATCGCAACGAAAAGACCCGTGACGATGATACCGAGCAGCATCGCACCGACACACGCGAAGGCAGAAGCCTGACCCGCGATGTGGTTGATGATGAAGTACAATACGACCGGAGCGAGGACCGGCAGCAGCGAAGGCAGGATCATTTCTTTGATCGCCGCTTTCGTCAGCATGTCGACCGCGCGACCGTAATCCGGTTTCGCAGTACCTTTCATGATGCCTTTGATCTCTTTGAACTGACGACGCACTTCGATCACGACCGAGCTCGCAGCGCGACCGACCGCCATCATGCCCATCGCACCGAAGAGGTACGGCAGGAGACCGCCGAGGAAGAGACCCACCACCACATACGGATCCTGCAGTTCGAAACGAACGTTCAGGCCCGGGAAGTAGTGTTTGAGGTCTTGGACGTATGCGGCAAAGAGCACCAGCGCCGCAAGACCGGCAGAACCGATCGCGTAGCCCTTGGTCACCGCTTTCGTGGTGTTGCCGACGGCATCGAGCGCGTCCGTGGTTTTACGGACTTTATCCGGCAGGTTGGACATCTCAGCGATACCGCCTGCGTTATCCGTCACCGGACCATATGCATCGAGTGCTACGACCATACCCGCGAGTGCGAGCATCGTGGTAGCAGCGATCGCGATACCGAACAGGCCCGCAAGCATGAACGCTGCGATGATGCCCGCAGAAATCACGATCACCGGCAGTGCGGTAGCTTCGAGCGAAACGGCCAGACCTTGGATGATGTTGGTGCCGTGGCCCGTCAAGGACGATTTCGCGATGCTACGCACCGGACGGTATGCGGTGGAGGTGTAGTACTCCGTGATCCACACAAGAAGGCCGGTGATGGCAAGGCCAAGGAGCGAGCAGTAGAACAGCGCGCGGCCCGTGAAGCTTAAGGTTTCATTCACCGTGAATACCGTGTCGAAACCAAGCATGCGCTGGTTCAGGTAACCGATCGCGATAGCGGAAAGGATACCGGTTGCGAGCAGGCCTTTGTACAGTGCACCCATGATGTTTTTGCTTTTGCCGAGGCGTACGAAGAACGTACCCACCACAGAAGCCACCACGCACAGACCGCCGATAGCGAGCGGGTACGTGATCATCAGCGATTGCACATCGCCCGTGAAGAAGATGGTTGCAAGCAGCATGGAAGCGACCATCGTGACCGCATAGGTCTCGAACAGATCGGCAGCCATACCCGCACAGTCACCCACGTTGTCACCCACGTTATCAGCGATTACCGCCGGGTTACGAGGATCATCCTCAGGGATGCCGGCTTCGACTTTACCCACGAGATCCGCGCCTACGTCAGCGCCTTTCGTGAAGATACCGCCACCGAGACGTGCGAAGATGGAGATCAGGGACGCACCGAAAGAGAGAGCGACGAGCGCTTCCATGATCGGACGGATTTCTAAGCCCTGACGTTTGAGGAACATGTAGTAACCCGTGACGCCCAGGATGCCGAGGCTCACAACGAGCAGGCCGGTGATCGCACCTGCTTTGAACGCGACGTTCAGTGCCGGAGCGAGGCCGTCGCGTGCCGCCTGGGTCGTACGCACGTTAGCGCGTACGGACACATGCATGCCCACATAACCTGCGAGACCGGAAAGGACCGCACCAATCAGGAAGCCGCCAGCGACATACCAGCCGAGACGATAGCCGAGCAGCACGAAAATGACGACGCCGACGAGGCCGATCGTTTGGTACTGACGGTTCAGGTATGCGCGCGCGCCTTCCTGAATCGCAGCCGCGATCGACTGCATTTTGTCTGTGCCGGTGCTGAGGCGGAGAATGCTAGAGATGAGCATGACACCGTAAACAAGTGCCAGCACACCGCACGCAAGCACCAACGTTTCAATGTTGGAGAAAAATGCTTCCATGGTTCTGTAATCCTTTAATAATTTTATGGTTTTAGAGGGTATTAAACCGCGTCAACATGCCAGAAGCAGCCACGGATTGCAACCGTTTTTTTGGGCGCGAATCAACGGTATAAGGCCAGTGCCTTACGGTCTGCCTCGGATAGCGCGAGATTTTCAAAGCTATGGAAGTGATGCCAGTTTTTTCCGGTGGCTTCTACCGTGGCCCGCAACACCTCAGCCTTGAGGGTGAAATGGCTGTAACTGTGGGAGATGTTTCCCAGTGCAATTAAATCACCCGGTTGATAACGTTTGTTCTGGAAAACCACCGGTTTGCCGGCCTCAAACTCTTTGAAGCCATAAAGCCCGCCCAGAAACTTCCCTTCGCGCGCTTCACTGTAGATCTTTCCCTCTTCGTTGGTAAATAAGACGATGACGCTCTCTCTGACCGGTGGGGTCTTTTTCTTTTTCGCGACAGGGTAGCGGCCGGGATCGGTTTTCCCTACGCACAGCGAGGATAAAGGACAAACAGCACAAGCGGGATCCCTCTTGGTGCAGACGGTCGCGCCGATATCCATCATGGCCTGGTTGTAATCGAACGGCTTCTGGGTATCGAGGAGTTCAGTGGCCTTTTCCCAGAGTGCGGTTGGTGTCGGATGCTCAAGGGCGAAGAAACGACAGAGGACGCGTTTCACGTTCGCTTCCATTACGGGGGCGGGCGTATGGAAGGCGAAGGCAAGGATGGCGTGTGCCGTATTCTGCCCGATGCCGGGAAGGGCGAGGAGCGCGTCCGCGCGGTCCGGCAACTTGCCTTGGTGGTTGAGTAGGACAGCTTTGGCCGCTTTGTGAAGGTTCCGCGCACGGGAATAATAGCCAAGACCCTCCCATGCCTTCATCACCTGCGATTCTTTTGCTGCGGCAAGTGCTGTGATAGAAGGGAAACTTTCCAAGAATGGAAAATAAAAGCGATCCAGCACCGTTTTGACCTGGGTTTGCTGCAGCATCACCTCACTTACCCAGATGGCATAGGGGTCAACGGTCGTGCGCCACGGCAAGGTTTTTCTGCCATGAGCAGTATACCAACGGTGCAAACCCCTATGTATATCGTTGTATTTGAGTAGGTTATCCATAAGTATCGAGCGATGTGGTGACGTAGGGCTAGTATGTAGCAGAGCTGCCAGGAAGTCGCAATCACCGCCAGTAGTAATTCGTTAAGCTTTTTGTGGTTTACTAAGGGTATGATGAAATTTGTACTCTACGTCTATCCCCGGATGCACAATCTTGTGACGGATCTGTATCTCAGGCTGCTTGGAGATTGCTGCGAAGAAGTGTTGGCGGCTCCCTCCTACGGGGGTGTGGCAAATGAAGTGAGCGAAGATGCCACCCAGGCGTTGATGCGATTGCATAAAGCGGATAAGAAACCGGACGCCATTGTTATCTTCGATCCTTCCCGTACCCTAGAGAATACGGCACTCATCCAAGAAATGGTGGATCATCAGCAGTGGCGCGGTGAATACGCGAAGAATAAAATCACCGGATTGGTGGAAGGGCTGCCCGATGCGCTTGCAAGTCTCAAAACCGGCGGGGAACCGGGCGATGTTGTCTACGACATCGAACGTGTCCATATCGAACGAACGATCGGTCCTCATGCAGAAGAAGCCATTGGTAATATCGATAAGCGCACCAAGGAGGCGCGCGATGCAGGCGAAGCCATGATCTATACC
>RGZB01000251.1 GCA_010031735.1 Pseudomonadota bacterium
ACGCTGCTCGTGGTCGATCCAGGAAGCAGCTCGGAGGATCTTGGCAATATTCGTTTCGGCTGGCGCTTTCGCGTCGAGCTTGAGGAACATACCAGCCTTTGCCTTTGTTGCAATCATTTCGATCACGGGCAAGGTCTTCTGTTGGAATATGACGATGCGTTCTGCGGCTGCGCCGTCGTCGTGGCGTGGTTCGCCACCCTCTGCGCGCTTTTCGATGCGACGCAGGCTTTCATTTAGGTCCTTCATCTCGAAATAGACGTAGAGGACCGGCACGTTGGAGCTGAGTAGAACCTCTGCCTGATATTCGCTCCGTGGCATTCCATCGAAGACCATTGTGATTCCCGAGCCGATTTTTGATCCTGCGTAATGCAGGGCTCGGCGATACACCAGCTCAGTAACTGGGCTGTCGGAACAAAGTTCCTCAAGCTCGACGCGAAAGCGCCAGCCGAAACGAATATTGCCAAGATCCTCCGAGCTGCTTCCTGGATCGACCACGAGCAGCGTCGGGCAATGATGGCCGCGTTGGGTGGAAGAAAAAAACCAGTATGCCCCAAATGAAGCATTGTGGCTGCTTTGACTCGTTTGTTTCCCATTTCGTCACCTTTCGTATCTACTACCGTTATTTGTTTTGGAGGTTTCGCTGTCTTTAGGTAAAACCCGAAGAACAAGCCGTCGAACATCATATCATGAATGTATATGGGTGTCTATGGGTGAAAAAAGCGGAGATTTGACGTTTATTTGTACTTATTTTTACTAATATTTTACATCGCATCAGTATGATGAGCGTATTAATAATAAAACGCACATCATATATGAATACATCAATAAACAGTCCCGATATTTCTCCACCCGCCTTCGTCGATGAGATGATCGACAGCTCATATCGCATCGGTGCGTCTGATATTCATATTGATCCGAGGAAAGATACGATACTCATACGCTTCAGGGTCGATGGAGTGCTCGAGCGATATCGTGAGATTCCGGCAGTGATGCTGCCGGAGCTCGTCGCTCGCGTGAAG
>RGZB01000027.1 GCA_010031735.1 Pseudomonadota bacterium
CACCATAGGCCTACTGCTGCTCTCCAATATCTTCATGACCTTCGCATGGTACGGCCATCTGAAATATAAATCGTCACCATTACTGATCGCGATCGTGGTCAGCTGGGGCATCGCATTCTTCGAATATTGCCTGCAGGTTCCGGCGAACCGCATTGGCTCTGGCGTTATGTCTGCAGCACAACTGAAGACCATCCAGGAGATCATCACGCTCATTGTTTTCGTATTCTTCTCGGTGTTCTATCTCGGCGAGTCCTTTAAATGGAACCACGCGGTCGGCTTTGGCCTGATCGTGCTCGCTGCCTTCTTCATCTTCAAGGAATGAGCATGAGTAAGCAGCCCACATTATCCGCTCTTTTCCTGCGCTTCCTCCATTTTGGGATGATGGCATGGGGCGGGCCTGTCGCACAGATCAGTATGATCCGCGAAGAGCTCGTGGGTAAAGAAAAATGGATCACGAGTCAGAAATTCAATCGTGCGCTTTCGGTGTATCAAGCGCTCCCTGGTCCTGAAGCCCACGAGATGTGCGTCTATATCGGCATGGAAAAAGCAGGCCGCCTTGGCGGATTTATCGCGGGCCTCGGTTTCATGCTGCCCGGATTTTTATTGATGCTCGCGGCATCCTATATCTATCTGGCGCACGGCTCCACGTCACTCCTACCCTTCTTCATCGGGATGACCCCGGCGGTTTCTGCACTTATCGTGCGCGCGGTGCATCGTATCGGCGGGCATATACTCATAAGCCGTGGCCATTGGATCGCTGCGATTGCTGCATTCATGCTCACCTCTATCGGCAGCCATTTCCTCTACGTGCTGATCTTATGCGGCGCGTTCCTGATGGCATGGCAGAAAGACAGCCTTCTTCCGGCCTATATGCTCCTCTCGCTCGGAAGTGCGCTTGCCTGTATCTTCTCCTTCTTCTCGCTTTTCATACCGGATGTTTCCAGCACCTTAAGCTTCAATCCTTCCTCACTCTCTTTGCTGTATGACGGGCTGAAAGCAGGCCTGCTTTCGTTTGGCGGCGCCTACACGGCACTGCCGTTCCTTAAAGAAAATATGGTAGGATTTTATAGCGCGATCGACGATCAGGTATTCACCGATGCGATTGCGATCACCAGCATCCTGCCCGCACCGCTGCTCATCATCGGCACTTTCCTTGGATATATGGCAGATGGCCTGGAAGGCGCTCTCATCGTCACTTTCGGCATCTTCGCACCTGCATTTCTTTTTACGTTACTGGGCCATAATGCGATTGAACGCGTAATCAATAACACCAAACTCCACAGCTTCCTCGATGGCATTTCTGCCGGCGTGATCGGGCTTTTTGCCTATACCGCACTCACTCTCTTAACAGGCACCCTACAGAACACGACATCCTTCTGCCTATTTGCAGTAGCACTCGTCGGATTTTATTTAACAAATAGTAAATATGCCACCCCTTGCATCATGCTGTTTTTCGCAGTTATAGGTCGTTTATTTAGTTCAAATTTGAGCTAACTTAATTAATTTGACGCAGCGCACAAAAGGGAGAAAAATGCATGCAGGGATAAGGAGTAGGACGTCTAAGCCATGGGTATCTTCGGATGCTGCTTTGGCGGTTTTGAGAAGGAACCATGGCCGGATGTTCTATAAATACTAATAAAAGGGAGGGATTATATGTCCAAATATTGCGTATTGTTCCTATTTGTCTGCTTTATCGCTACGTCCGCGCATGCGGATACTAAACGTCTGGCCTTTGAGTTGGATGGTCAATCCAAAGAACTGAAAGATGGCAAACTCGTGAAGATACAGAACGGGCTTGTATTCATGATCAGCGATGAGGGTGGCCTGGTGCGGATCCCGGATGGTTCGTATCTGACTCGCGATGGTATCAATATCATGGCCGATAAAGGCCGTATCATCAATTAGGCCGTACGGAATGCTCCGTTGAACGGAGCGAATCGAGGGCGGCTCTTGCTGCCCGTTTGATCAGGCAGGTAATGATGCCCTGCTCCATTTGATGATACGTTTCATATGGGGAGGCCAGTATTACCTGCCTGAATCGTTTCTCCAGCCCCGCATATCCTGTTTCCAAGCTAAATGCATGTGATATATCCCGCGCCAGCGCGCTCGTGAGGAAGCTCATACTGAGCGGTCCACCCACGTTCAAACTGCGTAGCGACGTATCTTTGCCCTTTCGGGATAATTGGCTGAGTGCAGCGCCTAGCGCTGCGAGGCTGTTCGCCTCCAGGTGCTGCCATACTTCCGTACCTTGAATGAAACCCCAGTCGGTGAGTTGTTCCACCACCGCTTCGCGTGCGCGGAGGTTCGCCTGCTCAATGCGCGTCGGCGCAACCGTCTTCACTGGGGGCAATCACTAGCCTTCTACTTTGATATTCACGGCAACCGTTTTGCCGTTGTAATCCGAAGTATCGAAATGAACTTTCTGGCCTGTATCGAGCATCTCATGACCCGCTTTCTGCACCTCAGAGATATGTACGAACACATCTTTGCCGCCGGCATCGGGAACGATAAAGCCAAAACCGTTCTTTTTATTGAACCATTTCACTGTACCTGTCTGCATATTGGCAACCACTTCTCTATTGGCTAACCCGCCTTGGCGTTGGCTGTGGCGAGAGAGCTTTGTTTAAGTTGATACCATAACTATAGAATAAATCAAAAAAGCTGGGCAATCAATCATTCGATTCTTAACGTTTTTTTAATATTACTTTGTTAGTCTGAAATGGTTGTTTGCAGTTTGCATAACATCATGTAAACGGGGGAGTGTGAACACGGGTTATCATGACTACGATCGAAGATCCTGGACAAGAAAAAGCCGTCAACGCCCCCCGTACATTATGTAGGGCGCCTCTCTATCGGGGGAGAAAAGGGGCGCCCTACGCCTTACCCGCCGATTTCTGCGCTTCAGCCGCATTTTCATTATCTCGAAAATTTTTGAAATTAACGCTTGCTTTTTGTGGCAGTGTTGCTAAACATCTGCACCTCCAAGAATTGGAAAAATTATTTGGCTTTGTAGGGGCCGAGAGTCTTTACAAAGGCGATAGTGTTTACTATATGCTGCTTAAGGCACAATTAGTAAGGTCTACTAATAGAAGGTCAGTCTACCGCTTGGTTCGTCAGGGTAATTATTAGCTTATCCTGATGAAGCAAGCGGGTAAAACCGGAGTTGAATAAAGAAGTTTTACGCTTGCGAAAACGCATCATTATCCAAACAGGCAGCAATGTTCTGCGTAAGAGAGGGTGTTGTGTTTAACCATCAGACTGTAAGGAAGTTAGAAGATGGCAAGATTTACCTCTGTTGTAGACATGGTAAAGACACTAAGACCCGAAGAGCCCGTGCACTGCGTGCGTCCGCACGCGGTTGAAGTAGCCGCAAAATGGTTCCTGAATAAATTCCCAGGCAACGTGATGTACTCGGTAAAGAGTAATCCGGACCCGGAAGTGCTGCGCCAACTCAAAAAAGCCGGTGTCCAACACTTCGACGTGGCTTCGCTCTATGAAGTGCAGCTCGTGGCATCCTTGTTCCCGGATGCCGATATGATGTTCATGCACCCGGTAAAAAGCCGCCAGGCGATCCACCGCTCATATTATGAGTTCGGTGTACGCACCTACTCGCTCGACACGATGGAAGAACTGAAGAAGATCCTCGAAGTGGTCGGCGAAGGCCAGCCGCTGAACCTGTTTGTTCGTCTTGCGATCCCGAACTCACACTCCGCACACGACCTCTCCGGTAAATTCGGTGCGGATCCGAAAGAAGCAGTAAAAATCCTGAAAGCGGCACGTAAATATGTGCAGAAGCTCGGCATCTGCTTCCACGTCGGTTCACAATGTATGCACCCGAACGCGTATAGCGCCGCTATCATGATCGCCAAAGACGTGATGACGGCTGCGAAAGTGAAGATCGATGCGATCGACGTCGGTGGTGGCTTCCCGTCCATCTATCCGGGCCTCACCCCGCCGGCACTTGAGAACTATATGCAAGCGATCTCCGACTACACCAATCTGCTGCCGTTCTCGGACGACTGCGAAGTCTGGTGCGAACCAGGCCGTGCGCTCGTCGCGGAATCCGGCTCGCTCGTGGTGCGTGTGGAACTGCGTAAAGGCAATACACTCTATATCAACGACGGTATCTACGGCGCCCTGTTCGATGCAGGCTTCCCGGGTCTCGTCTATCCGGTCCGTATGATCCGTCCGGAAGGCAAGGCAGCGGGTAAACTCTCGCCGTTCAGCCTGTACGGCCCGACCTGTGATAGCCTGGATGCGATGAAAGGTCCGTTCTACCTGCCGTCTGGCATCAAAGAAGGCGATTACATCGAGATCGGTCAGCTGGGCGCGTATGGCGCAACGCTCCGCACGCACTTCAACGGTTTCTATTCGGATACCGTGGTCGAAGTGGCGGATGCACCGCTGATGTCGCTGTATGGATCGTTCGATGCGCGCCCGATCATTGATTCAATGGACAAGATGTCCTTCACCAGCCGCGACCTCGCCCGCGCAACGCAAATCTATAACAACATGCTCAAAGATCAGGATTGCTCCGTGATTCTGACGCTTGCTGGCTCCACCTCTGCGGGCGGCTGTATGCAAGTGTATGCAGATATGGTGAAGCTCGGCATGGTGGATGCGGTGGTTGCCACCGGCGCTTCCATCGTCGATATGGACTTCTTCGAGGCCCTCGGCTTCAAACACTACCAAGGTTCCCAGTTCGTGAACGACATGGATCTGCGCGATAACTACATCGACCGTATCTACGATACCTACATCGATGAAGAAGAGCTGCAAGCCTGCGACCACACGATCTTCGAGATCGCGAACTCGCTCGATCCGCGTCCCTATTCTTCCCGCGAGTTCATCAAGGAGATGGGCCGTTGGCTGACCAAGAACGCGAAGAAAAAAGGCTCGCTCATCCAGAACGCTTTCGAAGCCGATGTGCCGATCTTCTGCCCGGCCTTCACGGATTCTTCCGCAGGTTTCGGCTTAGTCCTTCACCAAGTGAAGAACCCGAAAAAACACCTGACGATGGACTCCATCAAAGACTTCAAAGAACTGACCGACATCAAGATCGCAGCAGGCACCACAGGCCTCCTCATGATCGGCGGCGGCGTTCCGAAGAACTTCGTGCAGGATACGGTCGTCTGTGCTGAGATCCTTGGCAAGGAAGTGGACATGCACAAATACGCGGTCCAGATAACCGTTGCTGACACACGCGACGGCGCATGCTCCAGCTCCACGCTGAAAGAAGCGTGCTCCTGGGGTAAAGTGGATATGGCCTTCGAACAGATGGTCTTCGCCGAAGCGTCGAGCGTGGTTCCGCTGCTTGCCTCGGATGCCTACCACCGCGGCTACTGGAAGAAGCGCAAAGCGCGCAAATTCTCCAAACTCTTTGCGGCTTGAGCCATAAAGGGGTTTCCGTCCTATCCTCTTAAAGACGGCTTCCTTGGCATTGACAAGGGAACAGATGCACATCTGCCGGAAGATTCGGCAGTGGTCATTCCGTTTGGTTTAGAGCCCCCTACCCCTTATCGTGGCACGGCGCGCGGGCCTTCAGCCATCCTGAAAGCGTCGCAGCTCTTATCGCCCTATGATATCGAGCAGGCGGATACGCCTTATAATCATTTTGATATAGAGACCTTAAAGCCCTTCAAGATCGAGAAGGACATACTCACCGCACTCGATCAACTCGAGGAAGTCGTAAGCCATGTGATCGCTGAGGGGCGCTTTCCGCTCACGCTTGGCGGCTCGAATGCAGTGACACTGGGTGCCATCCGCCCTCTCCTTAAAAAATATCCTGATCTTGTACTTCTGAGCTTTAATTCACACGCGTGCCTGCAAGACGGCAAAGGGGCCGATACGTTTGCACATAAAAGCATCCTCCATCATGCGCTTCAGCATAAAGGCTTGAACCTGGTGCTTTATGGCGTACGCGATATTTCCTCTCCTGAAGTGACGTTTATGAATGAGAACAAAAACCGCATACGGCTCATCCCCATCGGCGAGCCCATACAAAAACTCACGGCGGCGCTGAAAGGCAAAATAGTTTACCTTTCGTTCGACGTAGATGTATGGGATCCTTCTCTCATGCCAGCCACTGCACTGCCTGAACCGGGCGGCATGTTCTGGAAAGACACGATAGAAGCGGTCCATGTGATTACCGAAGTATGCACAGTGGTTGGCGCCGATATTGTGGAATTACTCCCCACGCCCGGCCTGCACGCCGCAGATTATACCGTTGCCAAGCTTGCGTATTCACTCTTAAGTTCTTGTTTCAAAAACCGTTATTAGTCCCTTTATTTCTCTATTAGGGCTGGTATAGTGGCGCGAACCACCTATGGAGCATCTATGCGCCTATTTCTCCTCGCACTCTTCCTGTTATCTGCCAATACGGTATTCGCCGCCGAAAAAGCCAGTACAAAAGCCGTGGATGTAAAATCCGATACGCTCGAAGATTCGGATAGCAGCGCCAAAGATGAAGACGGTGCCGATGTGGGTGCCGACAAAGATGATCCTGCGGCAGAGGATGCTTATACGAAGGATTATGAAGGTTGCCTGAACGAAGCCGATAGCAAAACGAAAGATGCGTCTTCCGTTGAGACTGCAGATGCGATCTACAAAGATGTATTCCGCAAATGCATGACCGCCAAAGGCCATGACGTTCCGTCGGATGACGAGAACTCCAAAACCGATGAATAATCGGCTTTAATCCAGCATGATTAAAGAGAAGCGCAAATCCGATAAGATGATACTGGGCTGGCAGGAGTGGTGTGCTCTGCCGGAGCTGGGTCTGCCTGCCCTCAAGATCAAACTCGATACCGGTGCGAAGACTTCCGCACTCCATGCGTTCGATATCGAGACATTCGAACAGGGTGGCATCAAATACGTCCGCTTCACCGTGCATCCGCTCCAGTTCAAGCAACGCTATGAAAAGGTCTGTGTCGCAGAGCTGATCGACGAGCGCCGGGTCACCAGTTCGAGCGGCCACCGCGAAAAAAGATATGTCATCATTACGCCGGTTGTGATAGGAGACAAACGCTGGGATATCGAGGTTACCTTAACCAAGCGCGATGAACTGGCATACCGGATGCTGCTTGGCCGCCAGGCGATGGTAGGGAAAGTGGTCGTCGATCCGGCAAAATCGTTCCGTAAAGGTAAAGTGACCAAAAAAGAAGCACGTTTGCTTTATAAACAGAAGTAGGTTCTTATGCGTATCGGTATCTTAGCTACCAACCCTAAACTCTATTCACACCGCCGTTTGATGGAATCCGCGCGTGCGCGGGGCCATGAAGTGCGCGTGATCAACACGCTCCATTGCTATATGAACATCACGTCCGAGAATCCGGAAGTCCATTACCGTGGTGGTGAGGTCCTAAGCAATCTCGATGCGGTCATCCCACGTATCGGCGCCTCGATCACATTTTATGGCACCGCCGTCATCCGCCAGTTCGAAGCGATCGGCGTCTACTGTCTGAACAGCTCCATTTCCATCAACCGTTCGCGTGATAAGCTCCGCTCGCTCCAGATGCTCGCGCAGCGCCGCGTCCCGATGCCGACCACGGGCTTCGCCCATTCCGTGCGCGATACGGAAGACCTGATCAACTTGGTCGGCGGTGCACCGCTGATCGTAAAATTGCTGGAAGGCACCCAAGGTGTGGGCGTGATGCTCGCCGAGACGCGCCAGTCGGCTGCAAGCCTTATCAATGCGTTCAAGGGTATCGATGCGAACATCCTGGTGCAGGAATTCATCAAGGAAGCCAAAGGCACGGATATCCGCTGCTTCGTCGTCGGCGATAAAGTCGTAGCGACCATGAAGCGTGTGGCGAAAGAAGGTGAGTTCCGTTCGAACTTCCATCTGGGCGCCACGGTGATGCCGGTCGATATCACCGATGAAGAGCGCAAGATGGCGATTCAGGCCTGCAAGGCGATGGGCCTCAATGTCGCGGGTGTCGATATCATCCGTTCGAAGAAAGGGCCGCTCGTGCTCGAGATCAACTCATCCCCGGGTTTCGAGGGCATCGAGAAAGCGACCGGCAAAGACATCGCCGGTAAGATCATCGAGTTCATCGAAGAGAATCACAATAAAGAAAAAGATACGAAGAAGGCGAGCTAGGCGCTTCGCTTAATTCATCCCGAGCATGGCTTTACGCGCATCCGGCTCGGAGGTTTTTTCCGATAGCCAGATATTCAGGTACTCATTGGCGAATACCGGATCGGCGACCTCGCCTGCGTATTTCCCGTTATAGAAGAACACGACGCGTTTGTTCGGATACGCGAACGCTACGATCGTATCACCGTTACGGATATCCGGATAGATATCGGCAAGCTGCGCGCTCCAGTTATCGAGCTGCTCGTCGGTGAAATTACCGACACGCACCAGCTCTTCACGCGTGGTGCGCACCAGGTCTTTGCGGTTCACATCCCATTTGTAGTTGATGCCGAGTGCCGTCGGGCTCTTCTCGCCGTAATGGCCTTTGGGCGCCCACAGTTCCGAATCATAGATTTTCATGCCGAAGAACTTCACACTCCCTGCACCCACTTTCTCGAACGTCGGCTCCTTGCGCATGATGATCTGATCGAGATCCGGCGAAGCTTTCACTACGGCAAAGGCGGGGAATGCGAAGAGGAGGATGACGAGAGCGAGTTTTTTCATAGGAAGTCTTTATGAAGTGATCTTGGAAACTATTTTGCAGTATAGCGAAGATGGCAATAATTTCAATAGCTTAAACCACATCGTGAAGGCCTTCGGGAAATGGATCTCGAATGCATCACGTTTCAGGCCCTTCAAAATGATATCCGCCGCCTTCTCTGCCGTGATGATGAACGGCATCTTGAATTCGTTCTTGTCGGTAAGCCGCGTCTTCACGAATCCGGGGTTCACGATATGCACATCGATGTTGGTATCCGCTAGGTCCATCTTGATGGTTTCGACCATATGGATCATCGCGGCCTTGCTTGCACCGTATGCCAGTGAATTCGGCAGTCCACGGAAACCCGCCACACTTCCAACCAGTACGATCGAACCGGCATTGCGGCTTAAAAAGTGCGGCAAGATCACGTTTAGTAAGCGCATCGAACCGGTGAAGTTCACATCAAGCGTCTGCTCGCAAGCCTTCAGGTCCATCTGCTTGACACTCATTGGCGTATACACACCAGAGGCATAGATCACCGCGTCGATATGGCCCCAGGCACTTTTGATTTCTTCGAAGCCTGCTAGCACGGACTCATTCTTCGTGGCATCCACAGCAACTGCAAGATGTTTTCCTTTCGGCATTTCGGAAACAAGGCTTACGAGGCGGTCTTTGCTTCTGGCACTCACTGCCACATTCGCCCCTTCACCTGCCATCTTGATCGCAAGTGCACGACCGATGCCCTCAGAAGCGCCGATCAACCAGATGTTCTTGCCCGCAAATTGCATGCTACTTCTTCTTGAAGGAAACGTTGACTTCGCCGACCTTGATACCGAACTTGCTCATGTGCGCTTTGTTCATCATCAGATCGCCACCTAAGTAGAACAGCCAGTCATCCATCGCGAAGTTATAGGTCTTGCCATCCACCGGTACGGCGAGCGTATAGCTCATGCGCACGGTGTTGCCGTATTGTTCGCCTGTCCCGGTGCCGATCACATCGCCTGCCGTTGCGGTGAAGTGGTTATCGTCCGTGAAGGTGATTTCCCATTTGCGGTTCTGCACCGTCCCGTCGGTGTAGATGAATTTTTCCTCGAGCGTACCTTTATTGCCGCTGAACTTACCGTTCATCTCGCAAGTGAAACGCTTGATGACCTTGCCCTTCCAATCACTGAATGTGCCCCAGGCCTCCACTTTACCGTTGAAGTACTTGCGGATATCGAGCTTCGGCTTTTCGTCGCTGTAATCCTTGGGGTTCACGCCTGCACATCCAAATAACATAACGACCATTCCCAGTAAGAGTGAAAGTTTCTTTAACATGTTTAACGCTCCTGATCGATAGGGCTTCGCCACAAGGTATAAGCAGCGACGGCCTTAAATACGCAAGGTACGATACCATAGGTAAAGGATAAATAGTATACGCTATTCGGACTTACAACCCCCGGCTTATAGCCCGCCCATGCAAGCAGTGGTAGCGTGATGCCACCTGCCAGCGCCAGCGCGAGTTTTGAGGAAAGATTCCATATACCGAAATAGCTGCCCGAGTTCGGCGCTTTTTTGAGTTCCCTGCTCCGCTTCTGGATGACATCCGCGAGCATCGAGGGATAGAGCGCCACATCCGAACCAACACTAAGGCCCGTCAGGATACAGATCGCGAAATATTGCCACTTATCATGCACACCCAGCAAGAAGCACCAGATGAACCACACCATCGCGAGCACCATACTCAAGACCGCACTGTTCTTTTTGCCGATATGTCTGGATATACGGAGCCAGATCGGCATGGCCGCCACCCCTGCCAGGAAATAGATCGCAAGGAAATTCCCGCCGAACGCCTTTTCCTGCAGTACGTCATCGATGAAGAACAGCACCAGTGTGGCCGGGATGGCGTTCGCCAGATTATTGATCAGGAATGTCAGCAGCAAGATCAGGAACAACTTGTCGCCTGAAACCACTTTTATCATTTGCGATATCGTTTGATGTTCAGGCTTCTTCGCTTTCAAGGCCGGTTCCGGCAAGATACGCAAAGCGATCATCGGCAGCACGATGATAAGCACCACGAAAGTAACGGAGAGATAGAAATAAGCCGTCACCTCATCGTAGCGGTTGGTCAGGAACTGCGGCACGGCAGCCGCGATCACCACACCGATCAGGGCGAAGCCTTCCCGCCACGCACTGATGGCATTCTTCTGATGGTAGTCTTCCGTATATTCGGCATTGAGCGAGTAATAATTGATGCAGATGAAGCTACCCGCGATATACACCGCGATCATCGTGAACGTAAACCATACTATGACCCAATCCTTGGGTGCATAATGGGGATTGAACAGCAGGAAGAAGGGAAGCGCCATCACCGGTATCGCAAGCGTGATGATGCGGTAGCGCGAGACACCGTGTGAGGATTTGCGGTCGCTCCACACCCCGATGAACGGGTCAGGAATCGTATCGAGCATCCGCGAGATCAGCAGCGCAACGCCCACTAAACCAAGTGAGATACCGAACTGGTCGACATAGAATTTCGGTGCATGGATATAGATCGGAAGCCCGGCGAACCCAAGAGGCAACCCCATCATGCCGTAAGCGATACATTGCAGACGGCTAAGGGTGGGTTTGTTAGGCATGCACCAACTCAACCTGCATCACATCCGTACGGCTGGTGGTGAAACCTGCGATACAGATACAGATATAATAACACCAGCTGCGGATGAAATTCTCGCTATAACCCATCTTGCGGATCTCATCGGCCTTGGCAAGGATACGGTCCTGCCATTGGTGCAGCGTGGTGGCGTAATCTTTACCGAAAGTGAAAATCTCGCGGCAGCGGAGTCCTGCCTTCTCGGCTTCTTCTTTGAAACGCTGAAGCGAAGGCAGCATCCCGCCCGGGAAGGTGTAGTGGCGGATGAAGTCACTGCGTTTACGGTAGCCTTCGAATTCCTTGTCGTTGATGGTAATCGCCTGGATCACGGCTTTGCCATCCTGCTTCAAGCATTCTTTTATTTTGCCGAAATAGCTCGGCCAGTAACGCTCCCCGACGGCTTCGAACATCTCGATCGACACGATGTTGTCGTAGCTGCCTTTGGTGTCGCGGTAATCCTCGAACTTGATTTGTGCGTGGTTGTCGAGTTTCGCTTTACGCAAGCGCTCGGTCGCGTAATCGAACTGCGCTTTTGAAATGGTAAGGCACGTCACACTATGCCCGCGCTTTGCCGCTTCTTCTGCGAATCCGCCCCAACCACAGCCGATCTCGAGGATCGCCGCTTCGGGCTTCTCGACCTTATCGAGTATGCGGTGGTATTTCGCGAGTTGCGCATCTTTCAGCAGGCGGTAATGGTTACCATCGAAGATGCCGGAGGAATAGGTCATCGTCTCATCGAGCCAGAGTTTGTAGAAATCATTGCCCACATCGTAATGCGCCATGATGTTCTTCTGGCTGCCGGTCTTCGTATTGGTGCGGAGCAGGTTGGTAAGGCCGAACAGCAACTTGCTATACCATTTGCCATGGAATACTTCCTCGATATGTTCGACGTTCGTAGTCATGAACACCAGAAGATCGGCAAGGTTGCTCGTGGTCCAGTTGCCTTCGATATAATCCTCGCCGAAACCGATATCGCCGCGGCGGAGCGCGCGCGACATCACCGACCATTTGGAGAATGCCATATCGGCCTTGGGCCCGGCTTCCGTACCTTTGAAATGGAAGATATGGCCCGTTGGTGTCGTAATAGAAATCTCGCCGAAGCGGACCTTGTCGAAAATCATCTTCAGCAGCTTCTCTTTAAAATCCTCGGGTAGCAAACTTAAGGCCATTTACTGATCTTCTCCTCTGGGGGCTTTGGGCGGGTCACATACTTCACTTTTTTCAGCCACAATTTAACGGCTTGGTAATGTATTAATGTTATAACTTTCAGCGTCACAAAGGGAAAGGATAAAAACGCAGAAACCAGAGTCTGGCGTGAGATGTCCTTGCGCTTGCCGACGATGGAGGTATAGAGCGTATCGCCCTCTTCCGTCGCGTAGTTGATCCAGACCCCTATCTTATCCTCGCTGTAATAAAAGCGGAAACGATAGTTACCCTTCACCTCTAAGAAGGGTGAAACATAAAATACCTTCGAAGCGGTAAGCCAATCATCGCTCGTGATCACACGCTGGTCGGCATGCGAAAGCAGGTAATTATGGTTTTCCTTGAACGTGTTATTTACCTCAGCAAGCACGGCACGAAGACCACCCTGCTTATCGAGGCAGAACCAGAAGCTCACCGGATTGAACACATACCCCAAAACGCGAGGCAGGCAGGCGAGCACGATGTCGCCGTCTGCGGCCGTGATGCCATGCTCTTTAAGCACGCCACGTATCCAGGCTTCGGATTTCCCCTCTTCCGCCTTGTGGTCTTTTTCATAAAAGCTGAGGAGGTTAAAGCGATTGACCGAAAGTATGTTGCTCGCCAATTCACTCAGACGGCTGATCGGGAATGCGAGATAGTAGACTTTATAGGTAAACTGGTTCACGCGCGGGATCAGGCGCTTATGCATTACATCCGCGACGAGCAATGCGTTCTTTAGCGCCATGGCGGAGTGGCTCCGAGTTCTTTCGCGACTTCCAGTGCCGAGGTAAAGGCATCTTCATGGAAGCCATACTTCAGATAGCTGCCGACAAACCAGGTGTTTCGCTTGCCTTGGATCTTTGCCAGGTTCTTTTGCGCATCGATCGCCTTCATGTCATACACCGGATGCTCGAAATTGAACGTATCGAACGTTAATTCCTCTGCCGGCGCATGCGGCGGGTTCATCGTCACGAACAGCGGATGCTTCATATCGATGTTCTGGAGTTTATTCATCCAGTAGGTCACCGCGAGTTTGTCACCACTATCGCCTTCATTCGCCAGATAGATCCAGCTCGCCCACGCGGCTTTGCGTTTCGGCATAAGGCTTGGGTCGCGGTGCACCACCACGGTGTTCTTCTTATATTTGAAGCTCGATAATATCTGTTTTTCGGCAGCATCCGCATCTTTGAGCATCGCAAGTGCCTGGTCGCCGTGGGCAGCAATCACCACATGGTCGTAATCCGCTTTATCACCGTTCGTATCGGTGACGACGATCTTCGTCTCCTTGCGCGTAATATCCTTCACGCCGCATTTCAGCTGGATGTTATCCTTGTACGGCATCGTGAGTTTCTTGATATATTCCTTACTGCCGCCTTTGACCGTGTACCATTGCGGTTGGTCGCTGACCGTGAGTAACCCATGCTCTTCGAAGAACTGGATGAAGGTCTTTGCCGGATAATCGAGCATCTCTTCAAGCGGCGTACTCCAGATCGCCCCACCCATCGGCAGGATATAATATTTACGGAACCAATCCGACATGCCCATCTGGGTTAAATATTCCCCGAGCGTCGGGTTCTCGTCGCGTTTCAATATCGCCGCCGCATTACGGTTGAACTTCAAGATGTCGAGTAGCAGTTTATAGAAATCCGGTTTGAAGAGATTCGCCTTCTGTGCAAGCAAACCGCCGGCATTGACACCGGAATATTCGAGTTGACCGCCGTTGATGGAGACGCCGAACGACATATCGCTTTTCTCGACCGCCACGCCGAGATGTTTGAACAGCTGCGTCAGGTTCGGATAATTCTTATGGTTGAACACGATGAAGCCGGTATCGACCGAGATCGGCTTGTTATCATAATTCACCTGGATGGTGCGGGAATGGCCGCCGATATAATCATTCTTTTCGTAAACGGTAACGTCGTATTTTCGGCGAAGTAACCATGCAGCACCCATACCTGCGATGCCGGAGCCAACCACTGCTAATTTCATAATTCGGGGGTATCCTTTTGATACTCTTTTTCTACACAACATTCGGAAGAAATGAAAGATGCAAATTTACATCTTTGCGATGCCCCAAAACGCCGACGGGGGCCGCCTCATGGCCGCCCCCGTCATCTTAACTGTTTACATTATCAAATCTCAGCTCTCGGCGTCCTCGCTCGGATACCAGCGCATCTGCATGCCGCTACCCGTCCCGACGAACCCCCGCATCGCGAACATGTGGACTTTGCCAGACTCCTTGATCGCCGCCCGGCAGTCGTCCGCGTTGTCGTAGCCGTCCGGGTTGAACACGAACGCCGGCTTGCCCGGGCTTTCCGCACCGCTCCGCCCGATCCGCCCGATCGCCTCCGACACCACCGCACCGAGGATGTGAGTACTGTACGCCCCGTGCCGCACGCGAAGGGCATCGATCCCGCGCGTCAGCATGTCAGCGAGCGCCATCACATCGTCATCGAACGTCGTAGCCATCGAACCGTCCTCGTGGAAGCTGAGAAGCACCCTCGAACAGCTTGTCCGAGCTGGTGCACATTCACTAATCGTCTTACACATTGGACTTGTGCAAGGATTATCCTTTTCTGTCAGACAGAAAGGAAGAAAGAATCCTTTTATAATAGCCAAATACCGTGAAGGATTTGTGACAAGGCAATCATCTCAATATATTGAAATATATAACTATTTTATATTCTTATAGGCTTCAAGCGCCCGATCCCTGGCCATTTCGTGATTCACGATGGGCGCCGGGTAATCCTTACCGATCACGACTTTCGCCTGCTTCAATATCCATTCCGGTGCCTTCCATGGTGCATGGATATATTCTTTCGGCATGTTTTTAAGCTCTGGGACGAATCGACGGATATATTCGCCCTTCTCGTCAAACTTCTCTCCTTGAAGGATCGGATTGAATATCCGGAAATACGGTGCTGCATCAGCACCCGAACCTGCCACCCATTGCCAGCTCGCGGAATTATTCGCAAGGTCGGCATCGAGAAGCGTGTCCCAGAACCACTTCGCGCCTTCCTGCCACGGGAGCAACAGATGCTTGGTCAAAAATGAAGCGACGATCATGCGCACACGGTTATGCATCCATCCTGTCTGCCACAGCTCACGCATCCCCGCATCCACGATGGGATAACCCGTCATGCCACGTTGCCATGCCAGTAACGCCTTATCGTTTTTCTCCCACGGGAATGCCGCGAATTTTTCCTGGAAGGGTTTTTGCGGCAGTGCAGGGAAATGATAAAGCAGGCTGTAAGAGAATTCACGCCAGCCGACCTCGGATAAGAATTTCTGTGCATCGGCAGGCTTGATGCGTTCGGCATCCAGTTGATGATATACATGCTTCCAGATAAGCCGCGGGCTGATCTCGCCGAAGTGCAGATGCGGCGATAGACGCGAGGTGGATTCCTGCGCCGGAAAATCCCGCTCGACACGATAATATCTGATGGCTGAATCAGTGAATGCAAGCAGCGCTTGCTCTGCCCCCTTCTCGCCTGGTGTCCAATGTGCGAAGCCTTCTGCCCAATTGGGTTGGGTGGGAAGAAGTTTCCACTCGTCAAGTACATCGGATGTCGGCAATGTTGCAGGTGCGTTCGCTTTCGTCGGATACGGAAACGTTTTCATCTCCCGCTCGAGCAATTGCTCTACCGCTCGCCGCCAGAACGGCGTGAATACCTTGAAATGGTTGCCTTGTGCATTCTCGACTTCCCAAGGTTCGACCAGTAGCGAGGCATTATAGCTTTCTGCCGCGATGTCGTCTGCGCGCAGATTTTCTTTGATGGTTGCGTCACGCACAGTCGCATACGGTTCATAACAGCGGTTCCAGTATACCGCACCCGCACCGGATTCCTTTACGAGTGTATTCATCACACTTCCCGACTCACCACGTTTGAGGATAAGGGGAAGGCCGATCGCTTTCAGCGATTTCGCGAGCGCCTCCAGACTGTGGTGTAGCCACCAATGAGAGGCAGCGCCCATTTTCCATTCACCGGGAGTGATATTATCGAGGATATAAACAGGCAGTATAGGCCTTCCGGATTTCAAAGCTGCATGGAGTGCAGGATTATCCGCAAGCCGCAGGTCTTGCCTGAACCACACGATGGCAGGCGCAGAAGGCGATGCCGTCACGCTAGAACTCCGTTTTCATGATCGTAATCGGGTGGCCGTGGAAAGAATCTTTGGCGATTTCCTTCCAGCCGAGCGTAGTGTACCAGTCCGGCAGCGAATCTTCAAATGTAAGAAGATAGAGCTCTTCAAAACCGAGTGATGCGGCTTTGGCCTTGATGGCATCGACCAATTGCTCACCGATCTGCTTGCTTCGGTATGCACGGTCAACGAAGAGGCTTCCAAGCCATGGTGTCAAGTCCGCACGTACACCATCATTTGCGCGGAGCGAAGCCATACCTGCCAGTTTCTTATCAACGAGCGCAAGCAGCGTTAGCGGCAATGCATTCTTATTCTGGTGCTGTTTGAAATTCTGGATACGCCTTTCAAGCGTATTCTCGGGATTATAACGTCCCCACGCCTCGAATGCCCACCTTGCACATGTCTCGGTATATTCAGGCGCCTCTGCGAGGGTGATGATCGTTGCATCCGTCAGCATTCTCTATTTGTTCCTTCTTTTCGGTGGATTTTTAGGCGGTATGGCTACCCTGGCCTGCCACCAGCACAACCCAGGGGTGACGAGCAGTTCCATTACGAGTGCACCTTCCATCGGCGGATTCGGTGCACCGTACAGCATCACACCATAGAGTCGCCCCAAGCCACCGATCACTACGATCGCGCTCAGTGTTTGGAAACGCACGGTATGTTTTTCGATTTCTTTTACGGTGGAGAGGAAGCCAAGCCCGATCGCAAGAAGCAGGCCGGACAGGTAACGGAAATGGCTATCGAGATCGATCGAACCACCCCAGCTTAAGAGATCGGTGCCTTTCAGGATGCCGCCGATGCCTGCTAGTATCGGCACCAGACAAGCCGTGGTGATGCATACTTGCAGCAGTTTCCTTTCTTGAGCAGACACAGCCATAGATATCCTTCCTATATTTCAATAAAGATAGACAACTACTATGCAAAACAGTACGTGTTTAGGCAAATCAAGGCACGGCACCCATGTTCAATATACTACTATTATGTATTTTAGTATCCATAGGGATTTCGTATAGCACATTACTTTTCTCGTTGGGGTGGCTTGGCATCAAAGGAGCGTTCATCCTTTCGATCGCATTTCTCTCCACGCAGGCACTGGTCGTACTGCTCCTCTCGTATATTGCACATGCCATTTCAAAGAACAGCCGCAACTGGCTGCACTATCTCTTCTTCGTTTTCATATTCACCTATATCACGCTCTTAAGCGCGCTATATCTCCTCAACTTTATCTTCTTAGGGAATATCGGGCAAGCCATCAGCTTAGGTCTTTTCGTGAATATGCTCATCGTATCGCCGGAATATCTATGGCCTTACAAGCAATACCTCGTTCTTACCATCCCACTCTTTTTGTATATAGGCTATTTAGTAAAGCGGCATGCACGTGCGATCATCACCCACGCGGGCAGTATATGGGAAAATAAACGCGTGCTTAAGGCCTATGCGTTGATGCTTGTACTGTTTGCGGGAATAGTGGGTACTTTCCTTGCCTATGGCTCCAATGGCCTCCGATTCTATTATTATTACGACCCGATCGCCGGCATTTTCCAAGGTATTCTCAAACCGGATTATACAAGTGTGAGTGAGCTCGCGACTTTCAAACCAGACTCCATCGCCCCCAAGCGCAAATCCAATGTCATCATCATCACAGCGGATGCATTGCGCGCACAGAATCTCGATATCTATGGCTACCATCGTGCAACCTCTCCGTTCATAAGCACCCTGGTCAAGAAGGGTGCTACCGCCATAAAATGGGCTTTCTCTGCCTGTTCTAAAACCAGTTGTGGCGTGATGAGCATCTTAGGGTCGCGGGATACACGCGATATCAAGATCGGCGATCTCAAGATTTACGAGGTACTGAAACTCCATGGCTATGAAACATTCTTTTATGGCTCCGGCATCCATAAATCCTATGATCTGCTCGGCGATCATTACGGCAATAGTATCGACCACTTCAACGAGTTCAATATGTCAACGGATGCATCTATTATCGAATCATTGAAGAATATCCCGGCTTTCGATGCAAAGACCTCTGAACCTGCCTTCTTCTATTTCCATTTGATGTCGTCGCATATCAGCGGCAAGAAATATCCCCAATATGAAAGATTCAAACCCGCCAAGCATTATTTGAATAACCTGTTCGCAAAAAATAAGCCCACCTCCCCTCGGCTTTATTCCCAAAGGGTGGATGGCACTAAACAGGAATACACCAACTTCTACGATAACGGCGTCATACAAGCGGATGACTATATCCGGCAGATTTATGGCATACTGAAAGACAAACATTATCTCGATGATGCGATCGTTGTTATATTGGCCGATCACGGCGAAGGGCTTGGCGATCGAGGCGATACGTATTTCGGCCATGCAAGCGAGATGTACCAGGAATTGATGCATATCCCCATGATCTTCATCGACACGAAGGAACCCCTGCATCTTGCGAATAGCTACTATGCCATCCAGGACGATGTCGGCCCGACGATTGTCGATCGGCTCGGCATTACGGTGCCGAAGCAGTGGGAAGGGATTTCTCTTTTGGATCCCAAGCAGCGCACGGAAAGCTTCCATCAGGATGTCTGGTATGCAACCGATATCCCCGATGATATAAACGTGATGATCTCACGCAAAAAGGATAAGCTATATAAGCTCATGCGCATCCACCGCAGGGATGAAATAAATTACGAGCTATATGAACTCACTTCGGATCCGCTTGAAACCCACAACCTCATCGATAACGCAGCGGTAGATGTGCCTTCCATGAAGGAAAGACTAGACGCCTACGCAAGCCATGGGCGATAATCCGTGTATGAAAATCAGTGGTATCAAACAAAAATATGATCGGCTCGCGAAAAGCTACGATCTTCTGTTCTCCCATATATTCGAGCCGGGCCGTGCACAAGTGGTGGATACCATCAATGCGCGCTTCGGCAACAAGGGAGATGTGAGGGTTCTCGAGGTAGGCGTCGGTACGGGCCTCAGCCTCGCGCATTACAATCGGAACCTGCAGGTCACCGCCATCGATATCTCACCCAAGATGTTGGAATTCGCCTTAGACCGTAAGGCAAAACTGGCTTTAGAGCATATCATCATCAAAGAGATGAACGCAGAGCATCTCGCGTTCCCGGACCATCATTTCGATGTCATCACCGCGCTCTATGTGATCTCGGTTGCCGAAAATCCGGTGAAGATGATGCAGGAGCTGGCGCGCACCGTAAAGCCGGGCGGGAGTGTGTTCATCGCGAGCCATTTCAGTGATGGCAAAGGCATCGTGAGTTTCTTCGAGCGGCTACTGGCACCTCTCACCCATTACGTGGGCTGGAAATCGTATTTCAAAACTGCCGAGATCATGATTCCCGAACTGAAGTTAGTCTCCACACATAAAACCAATATATTCGGTTACTGGACGATACTCGAATTCCAGAAGTAGGTTATTCTTCTTCATCCTTCTCACGTCGGTGTGCATCGATATGCTTCTTGGCTTTGTCGGCGTTGGATTTCGCTAGCGCTTTCTCTTGCTTCGTACGACCGTATTTCGCGCGGTTCTCCACCGAGCGCTGCTCTTTGTCAGCCTTCGCCTTCGCTTTACGTCTTTTGTTGAGGTTTACGATCTCAGCCATGCACTATCCATACAAGGAAGATGGCAGGCTGTAAATAGCTCAGGAATGGGCCTCCAGATGTTCATCCCGCGCCGCTTCCCAAACCTCAAATGCAGCACCGGCATTCATCAGCGCGATAGCGATACCGACGATCAGGTCAGGCCAGGCGGAATGTATTGCAGCGGTGGTGAATCCCGCACCGATGATGGCGATATTGGCAAATGCATCATTGCGTGCCGATAAGAACGCGGCTTTTGTCAGGCTGCCTTTATGGTGGCGGAAGCGCTGCAGCATAAAGGCACAGGTCACGTTCACGACAAGTGCACCGAGTCCTGCAATAGACAGGGCAAACGGTTCCGGTGGTGTAAGCGAATGATACTTTGTCCACGCCATCCAAACGGTGGCTATGCCGGGTATGAGCAGCAGGCTGGCAAGGAACATCCCCACTTTCGCGCGTGCCTTGAGCGACCATCCGAGGGCAAGCAATATCAGCAGATTCACGGAAGCATCTTCAAGAAAATCGACACTGTCGGCAAATAACGACACGGAATCGATCACGACTGCGACTGCGAACTCTACACCGAAATAGGCAAGATTCGCGATCGCTACGTATTGAATGGCACGGCGGAGTTGGATATCTGTCATGCCTGTATAGTACAGAGGAAATTGAAAATGCCAATGCTTATAGAGCCTTATAACGACGGAGTATCGCTTCCACCGTACCGGCCCCACGCTGGTGGGATTCCATGATGCTAACACGGGGACCGTAGTGGAATAACCTCGAGCCAGTTAATTGATGAAATACAAAGGATTGGAGCGATGTTGTATTGGCAAGAAAAGGATAAACGCGATAAGGAAGAGTACCGCGTAAATTCGCTAACATTTCAAATTTAGTTTCTAGTTTATGCCGCAGGTGACTCTTTCGCAGTTGTTTGTTCAACTGTTGGTTCAACTACAGTTTCTTTTGTGTACGCCTTAAGTCGTGGCTTGAAGCTTGGGTAAAGATTGTTCAACTCATCCAGCATGCGATTAAGGAGTTTACAGGCATCAGGAATGACTGATGGCATGTTCATCTTTGGCACCACTGGGATTCGATGAAATCTGTGAAGCGGGTTTGCACAGACCGTGAACACCGTATCTCTAACACAGACCCATTGGCTGTGGGTGTATCCCGAAGACCAATCATAATATTTATCATAAACATCTTTTACGCCGCATTCTGTTGCCATGCTTCTAAGATCGCTTTTGGCCCATTGGCCCAGTTCGATATCTTGAAACTCAAGCCACATATCTTCATTAACCAGGTTTTCCATGCGAGGTAGATCGATAAAATCCGGCAACTCTTCAGCTTCACAATGTTTAAGAAAAGCTAGTTTGGTTTTGCCAGAACCGTCGTTGCGGTATTTTTTCCAAAGGTTCGGATCGTTTTTGAAATTGAGGTAACGCAGGAATACGAATGCTTCCATAATTGAGCGTAACACCATACGTCCTTCAGCAAGCACATGACCATATCCCATCGAAGAGTTTAGAGCCAAAGTTAAAGCATAGAGAGTAAGCCCAAAAGCTGCATCATGCTTTGCGTCGATTCCGGTATGGGAAAGTGTATCGTCAAAGTGGTTGGAGACAGCGTGGTATAAATCCAGTATTTCAACCTTAATGGATTTGGTAGGTAACACAGGTAAAGACAGCTTTTCTATAATGTCGCAGTCTGTTTTCTCAACCATTTCCTTCCAAAATTGCTCGTTATGCTTCGGTGGCAAAGTGTAGGATGGTGGTTCTTCTCCCGCAGCACGCTCTCTATCAGGATCTTCAAACATGCGTGTCATAAGCTCCATTGCTCGGATGGAGGGACGAACACTCCGCATATCCCCTTTATCAGGATAAAGTCGTAACTCCTCAATCCGCTCGCTGAACATTTCTGTAAAATGCACTTTACCCATAACGATGATGTGCATGTTTTTTATCCAACGCACATCGGTCGCTTCTTGCGATTGATGATCGAAACAAATGCCAACAGCCCTAACTAAAACCTGCCAATGCCAGGGTTTTGGTGCGTCTAATACTCTCTCCCAATGTGCCCTATCCGGTAAACAATCGACTAACAAAAGGGCTGATAGAAGATCTTTTGCTTTCGAGTTTGCAAGCACCTTCTCGAAAAGAATGTCGAATTGTTTTGCCGTAAGTAATGAAAGAAAGTTGTGAACCAAATTTGAATCTTTGTACTCCGTCTCTGGCAGCTTTTCACGTGCATTAATCGGAACGCTCCGGAATAGATCAAGGCATTCACGGCGTTCCAGATGAGATATCAAAATGCAGGCCCAAAGAATGTTCGGGATACAATCGTTGACCCATGATGTGAACTGAGTGCCCCCAGGCAGCGTAGTTAAAGGAGACCTAAGCGATTTCCCATTTCGTGAAAGCTTGTCGAGAGGTGTGTGGTTACTATCAGTTCGCTTCTTGCGAGGTTTATGTTTTTTCTTTGCCATGAAATATTCTCGGAATGCTTCTGCCAGTTGCTTGCAAGCTGATAGCTTATTGGAAAAGCAGTTAAATCAATAAGAGAAAAAACCAATCACTTGTATTTGAACAACTAAATTGTTCGAACAAGGGAAGTGGTGGGTGATAGAGGACTCGAACCTCCGACCTCTACCGTGTGAAGGTAGCGCTCTAACCAACTGAGCTAATCACCCGGAAGGGTCATGCGTGGTGGACCCTAGACTAGTAACATCGAACCACTTAGGGCCACGGATTATCTCGTTTATAGAAGCGATTAATAAGATTGGCAAGGCATTAGAAGCCGCGCCGAGCGCCATTCCTAAGTGCTTCGAATTCGAACCGATCATTGCAGCTGCGTAGCGCGTGCATGCCGAGCCTGGGGGGTATGTGGTAGGTTCTTCCTGGCATCGCCCTATACGGGGACGCAAGGCCCGGAAGTTCACTAGAGCCAGAATTTTATATTCCATTTCGTTTCGTTTTCTCATGATTTTCAGCCAATTAAGGCGAATATCTAAGGAAAAAAGCGCAAATACAAGGCTTTGAAACACTAGGAAAACTGCGGGTTTGCGCGTGTTATCACGGCACCGCGCCGAAATTTACTCTCGAAACGCCCGCGCCGTAAAAAGCGAAATGGCCCCCTTAGCGAAACCGAAATCATATGACCGAACTAACTTACAAGGTTGGCGTGATAGCCAGTATCTTTGGCGTGACTGAGCGCCGGATTCAGCAGCTGGCGAAGGATGGGATTATCCCGAAACCCATCAAAGGCAATTACGAACTGATCGGCTGCGTGCAGGGTTACATCGCTTTCATGCAGGAACGCGCCTTCGGCAAAGATTCAGGAGCGCTGGACGCTCACCAGGAACGGGCGCGGCTGCTCAAGGCCCAGGCCGATAAAACCGAAATAGAAGTTCAAACCCTAAACGGCCTGCTCATCCCCGCTGCCGAAGCGGAAGCTGGATGGGCTGCGCTTGTGGTTGCGTTTCGCTCTCGGCTGTCTGGTTTACCGACCAGGGGCGCACATTTGGCTATTGGAAAAACAGATTTTCATGAGGTTGAGAACGCACTGAGGGAGCTAGTGCAGGAAGCATTAACCGAGTTATCCCTCTATGACCCATTCGAGAACAGCGATTCTGATAAAGAAGGTGGCGCGGCTGGCGGCACCGCCACCGAAACTGACGGTGAGCCAGTGGGCCGACAATTACCGGCAGCTGAGTAGCGAGGCCAGCGCCGAACCGGGCAAATGGTACACGGAACGCGCACCGTATCAGCGCGAAATGATGGATGCGGTGAATGATGCCACGGTGGAAACGGTGGTGATTATGTCATCGGCCCAGGTTGGTAAGACGGAAATTCTTAACAACATCATCGGCTACCACATCCACCTTGACCCGTCGCCCATTCTGCTTTTGCAGCCGACGCTCGAAATGGCGGAAGCGTGGAGTAAAGATCGCCTTGCGCCGATGCTGCGCGATACGGAAACGCTGCGCGGGCTGGTGAAAGACCCGCGTTCACGCGATAGCGGAAACACGCTTTTGTATAAGCGGTTTCCTGGCGGGCATATCACGATGGCGGGCGCGAATTCGCCCGCATCACTCGCCAGCCGCCCGATTCGCATTGTGTTGGGCGATGAAGTTGACCGCTACCCGGTTTCAGCTGGGACGGAAGGCGACCCGGTGAGCTTGGCGAAAAAGCGCACCACGACGTTTTGGAACCGGAAGCTGATTTTAACTTCCACGCCCACCACCAAGGGCGCAAGCCGCATTGAAACGGCATTCGAGCAAAGCGACCAGCGGCATTACCATGTGCCATGCCCGCATTGCGGCGAGTATCAGGTGTTAAAATGGGCGCAAGTGAAATGGGAAAGCGGTGAGCAAGGCCATAAGCCGGATACCGCCCATTATATCTGCGAGCATAATGGCTGCGTCATCGCCGAAAGTGACCGCGCGAAGATGAATAAAATGGGCCGGTGGGTAGCGGAAAAGCCCTTCACCGACATCGCCGGGTTTCATATCAACGAGCTTTATTCGCCCTGGGTGAGCTTGGCGCAGATGGTGACGGATTTTCTACGGGCCAAAGCCCTGCCGGAAACGCTCAAGACCTGGGTGAATACGTCACTCGGCGAGCCGTGGGAGGAAGATGGCGAAACGCTGGATGCCGATATTCTTCTTCAACGCAAGGAAAGCTGGGGTGATGACGCGCCGGAGCCGGTGGTGCTGGCAACAGCAGGCGTGGACGTGCAAGGTGACCGGCTTGAAGTGGAGGTGAAAGGCTGGGGCGTTGGCGAGGAATGCTGGTCCCTCGATTACCGGGTGATTTACGGCGACCCGGCGCAGGATAATGTGTGGAATGAGCTTGATGCGTATCTGCTCAAGCCCATTCGCAGCAAGTTAGGCGTGCAGCTGAATATCGCGTGCGTGTGCATCGACTCGGGCGGGCATCATACGCAGATGGTGTATGAGTTTTGCAGCAAGCGGGCGGTGCGCGGCGTGTTCGCCATCAAAGGCGTTAGCCAGGCCGCGAAGCCGCTGGTGGGAAGGCCGACGCGCAATAACCGCTATAAAATGCGCCTCTATCCTGTCGGCACCGACACCGCCAAAGAAGTGATTTACAGCCGCTTGCGCGTGACCGAGCCGGGTGCGGGCTATTTTCACTTCCCGCTGGAACGTGACCGCGAATATTTCCTCCAACTGACGGCGGAAAAACAGGTGGTGCGCTTCACCAAGGGCGTCGCCAAGCGGGAATGGATAAAGACGCGCAGCCGTAACGAGGCGCTGGATTGCACGGTGTACGCGCTGGCGGCGTTCAAGCTGCTGAATCCCAATTTGACGCAGCTGGCGGAGGATATCGAAAGCATCCCGCGCAGCGTGCCGGAAAATACGCCTCAAGAAACGCAAAGCCCAAAGAACCCGGCGTGGATACCACG
>RGZB01000028.1 GCA_010031735.1 Pseudomonadota bacterium
GACATTGCTCCGGGCTACGATCATATCACGAGCGGCATCGGTGCCGCGATGATCGGCTGGTTCGGCACCGCGATGCTGTGCTACGTCACACCGAAAGAACATCTGGGTCTGCCGGACCGGGACGACGTGAAAGTGGGTGTCATCACCTACAAGATCGCGGCGCACGCCGCCGATCTTGCCAAAGGGCACCCGGGCGCGCAGATGCGCGACGATGCGCTGTCGCGCGCGCGTTTCGAATTCCGCTGGCGCGACCAGTTCAACCTTTCGCTCGATCCGGAAACCGCGGAAAAATTCCACGACCAGACGCTTCCCGCCGAAGGCGCCAAAGTCGCGCATTTCTGCTCCATGTGCGGCCCCAAATTCTGCTCGATGAAAATCACGCAGGACGTGCGCGACTACTCCGCGAAGCTCAAGGAACAGGAAGCCGGCATGGCCGAGATGAGCGAGAAGTTCAAAGAGAAAGGCAGCGAGATTTATCTCGAGGTGAAGGAAGAGGTTTAGTTATGTTGGAAATTAAAAATTTCATTAGCGAAACAATTATTGGCATTACTGAAGGAATTGCTGAAGCCTCCAAACATATCTCTACTACCGCCCCAGAATATAAAGTTAATATTCCTGGCGTTAGCATTTCTTACGACATGAATTTATGTAATGTAGATTTTGATATTGCTGTCACAGCTTCTGATGAATTATCCGCAGGAGCTGGAGCTAAAATTTCTGTTGTTGGAATTAAAGTAGGGGGTGACGCCGAATCTGCAACAAAGAATTCAAGTATAAGTAGAATTAAATTTACTGTTCCACTTGGCCTACCAAAAGAAATTCCTGATTCATATAAAAAGAAACAAGAGGAACAGGACAGAAAACTCAATGCTGCCATGGAACAAAGCATTAGAAATTGAACTTTATGAAACACCTCCTCCTCTCTCTCCTTATCCTCTCCTTATCGGCCTGTGCCACGATGAAGCCGGAGGAGAAGCGCGCGTTCTGGCAGCAGAAGATCAACGAGACCAAACCCGGGAATGCGCTGGTGATCGGCCGCATGGAGACCACCTCCACCAACCTGCTGACGCAGGATGCGATGCCGGCGCAGTGTGCGTATGTGAGCCTGGAGCCGCGCGAATCCGGCATCGGGGCGGCTTCGAACAGTTTCAGCGAGATGTATTACCTGAACGACACGCCCACCAACAAGCCGCGCCTGTTCGTGATCCGCGCCACGCCGGGTTATTATAACGTCGTGTTCCACTGCAACACGAAGGATGTGGCACCCACGGGCTATAACATCATCGTCAAGCGCGACGACACGTTCCTCTATGTCGGCGATTTCAAGAGCAAGATCAGCGATGCCTTCTTCGGCAACAGCGATAATCTGGGTGCCAATCTGCTGATGGCGGGTTTGGGCGGCCAGACAGCGGAGATGGAACTGCACACCGACACGCAGGTCATGAACAACGCGGAAGAGACGTTCGACCAGTTCACGGCGGATACGGGTATCTCGAGCCCGCCGCTTGCGCATTCCATCGCCGTGCCGAACCGCTAACCCAGCACTTCCCTCAAGGGAAGCCATTACATTTCATGACAGGATTCTTACCGGGAAATTAACCCTTCTGTAACATGTTCCACGTGGAACAATCAGGGAGGATATCTTTAAGGTAATTACCCGCGATGGATGGTGCGCGGCGGGATCAGGATGGCATTTATTCTCGCCACCAAGCGTTCCTTGCGATCCTCCACACTCAGGCCGTCTTTCACCTGGCTTTCGGCCGTGCGTGTATCGGTGATGTGGAGTTGGTCGGTGCGGCCATCGCCATCCGGCACGATCGTGATATAGGGCGTGTCGCGTAAATTCCGCCGCAGTATCGCTTCCGCGGCGGCCAGCACCGGTGCGGTGAAATCATTCGCACCCATCTCGACGGCATTCGGCACGATGCCCATCCTCACGATCGGCAAGCGGTCGCGCACCGTGCACACCGCCATCACCGGTTCGCCTGACCATGAGGGCATCACGGCAGAGACACCGATATCGCAATCGGTGTAGGCGCGCACATCGAGCAGGAGGTCGGTCAGTTCCTTGCGCATCTGCGCGTGTTCCCTGTCCATCCCGCGGCTGTCGTAGGCAGAGACATCCGTCATCTCCACCGCGTGCGGATAGCTTTGCCAGAAACCGCGTTGCTTGTAGTCACGCGTCACGATCAGCACATCGGATTCCGCCATCGGCAACGAGCTTTCCTTCATGCCTCTCGGCAGATACACATCCGGAAAATCCTGCAGGTATTTGCGCCTTTCGATCGTGATCGTGAGGTCGGGATATTTGAGCTCCAGGCGTTTTTTCGCAAGTGCCAGTTCGCGTTTATCACCTGCAAGCGCGATGCCGACATGGCCGGTGTATCCCTGGATGCCGTCTTTCGTGTCATACGTCGTGCCGTCGTCCAATCCCACCACCTGCAGGCGCATGGGTGCACGGAATAACGCTTGCTGTTTTTCCACTTTGTCGTGGCGTTTGGTGAAGAAATCCTTTGGCGCGGCGTCATCGATGATATGGATATCCTCGAGCACCGGATGGTCGTACGATTCAAAAACCTTGTCGTCTCTTACATATTCCTGTTTCACCAGCAGGGGTATCGGCTTTCCGTCCTGCATATCGCGCTGGTAGGTGAGTACTTCATCCACCCCGTCATCGTAGGTGATCGTCGCCGATGCGAGGACGCCGTCCTCATAACTCTTGTGGATCGCGGTAACACCGACATCGTGCGGCGCATGGTACGTCTCTTCGCTTTTCAGGCCATCGTCATACGTGCATTCGTAAATCACGATATCGCTGTCGTTACGGTCGTAGACTTTCATGGAGACCGGAATCACCACCACGCCATCCGGTGTCTCCTTCGTCGTGTAGCGCATGTCCAGCTTTTTATTGCCGTTCGTGTAATAACCGGTGCGCTCATGCATGCGCTCTTCCCGGTCATAGGAACGTTCTTCACTCGGTTCCAGGTCGCGGAAAAGGCCTTTCTGGAAAAGGCGTTCGTAATACAGTGTGCCGCCATCCACTTCCGGGCGGAAAAACAACTGGCCGCGATAGCCACTCAGCCTGCCGTCGCTCCAAAAACTATCGCCTTCGGTGCGGCTGAACCTCCACTCGTTCGCTATCTCGTATGCGGAGTAGTCCTTTGGCCGCTCATGCGGTTCCTTGGGGTTCAGTACGTAATCCCTGAGGTGCGTAATCTCGCCGTCACGGTCATAGTTAATGATCTTATAGGCAATCGCCATATAGCCCGTAGGATCACCCTTGCCGCGCCATGCAGGGTCGTCATCGTGGCGTGGGCGGTAAAGCACGTTATAGCGCACTTTGTCGCGGTCGCCATCGTAATAGCCATGCGTCGCGTAGACAGCGCCCTTTTGGTATAAGTGCTCATAATCGAGTGAGGTGCCATCCGCCTCATAACCGGCCTCATGCACCTTCTGGCCGTTACGGTAGGAAGTGACCTTCTCACGGGTACCATCCTCACGGTAATGGATGTCGCGCAACCGCTTATCCCCCACGAAATATTGATGTTCCTTCACGGTTTTCCCATCCGGATGGTAGTAGATCAGTTCTTTTACATTGCCGTTCTCACCGAGCACCTGTTCGTGGTGCAGCACCGAGCCCTCTTTGGTTTCATTGTAAAAAAGCGCACGCGTCATGTACTTGCCACCGCGGTCGAAGAAATATTCGAACTGGCGGTGGCCGTTCTTGTAGTGTATCTCGTGCTCGCGGATGCGTTCGTTCGTGCCGTTGTAGTAGAAGGTCTCGAGTTTCGGTAGCGGCGTACCCAGTTCGTCACGGGTGAAGGTGATCCGGTGGTTACGCGCCGCACCCCCCGCCATATACGTGTCCACTGCCATCAGCTGTTTCTGCATGTCGTATTGCTTGCACTCGCTTACCTTGCCAAGGTAGTCGAGCAGCTGTACATCGACGCCCTTACCCACCAGGAAGTGGTGCACTTCCTTAGGGCGGTCATCCGGATCGTACACGTCCATCCGGTAAAAGGCCGCTTTTTCCTTCATCGGAAGTATAAATAACTGCCAGCGCGAGCCATCATCCTCGCTGCGACCGTGGATGAAGGTTTCCTTCCCTCTAATCGCCTCGATCACGGGATTACGCTTCAGGCCTGCCGTAAAGGCTCTGAACTGATCCGTCTCCCAATAAAGATCGATAAGGTTGATGCTCATGTTTCTGCTTCTGGATTTACTCCATGATACAGGCAAACCCTTACAAAATGGTTAATTTCTAGGTGCGATTATCCTGAAAATCTAATCGGTTGCACAGAAAAGTGAAATATTTTAGGCTCTAAAGCCTCATTGTAACGTAAGGCACCGCCATGAAACTCTACTATACCCAACGCTCACCCTATGCCCGCAAAGTCCGCCTCCTTGCTATCGAAAAGGGTCTTGAGAAGGACCTGGACCTGGTCGAAGTCGACCTGAAGAATAAGCCGGCGGATCTTCTTAATGTGAACCCACTCGGGAAAATCCCGGCACTGGCGCTCGCCGACGGCAGCTCGCTCTCGGACTCCCCGGTCATCTGTGCGTTCCTGGATAGCCTGAACAAAACCCCGACGCTAATCCCAAGAAGCGGTCCGAAACGCTATGCCGTACTGAACGTCGAGGGTTTGGCAGACGGCATCTGCGAGAATGCGATTGGCATTTTCTATGAAACCATCAAAGAGCCGGAAAGACAGGACACCGCGGTCATCCATAAATATCAGGGTAATATCCTGCGCACCCTCGGCGCGCTCGAAACGCACTACCTGAAACTGCTGAAAAGCAAACGCCTGACGCTGGCACCGATCGCTGCTGCTGCTGCCATCGGCTACATCCATTTCCGCCTGCCGGCACTCGGTTGGGAAAAGCAGCATAAGAAACTTGCGCGCTGGTATAAGGCCTTCGAGGCACGCCCGAGCATGCAGGCAACGATGCCTAAAGGCTAAGGCCACTCAAAGCGGGTGTAGTTCAATGGTAGAATGAAAGCTTCCCAAGCTTTAGGCGAGGGTTCGATTCCCTTCACCCGCTCCAACTTCTTTAGATCTATTCTTCAATTGCAGGGCCGGTACAAGAAACCACCTTGGTCTTGATACCGCAGCTTTTGTATTTGTATTTACAGAAGTAGCCGCGCGTCAGCGGTTCTTTGGCATCTTCATCATAGGTTTTTTCTTTCGGCTTATCGGCATAATCCGCTTTCGGTACACCGTAGGCTACGATCTTGCCGCGGAGATTATCACGCTCGAACCCTTCACATGCTGCGCCTACCGGACTATCACCACGCGGCACGGCACCATCAAGCGTCATGATACCCGCCATACTCGGCCACACGCGTTCCATCTCCTCGACGGTTTCCACCTTCTTACCGGCTTCGTTACAGATATCTTCGCCCCTGGCGAACGGCCCCTCTTCCTGACCGGTGATATAGTAGAATTTCTCTGCCCCTATTTCGGTCGGCATATCACCCACGAAGCGCTTAGACCAGTTCTCGCGGATCAGTGCGCTCATTTTCGGGGTAAACACCTTTTTCGAATCCGTATCCTGCAGGCAGACCTCGATCACCGGTTTTGCCTTGCCACGTTTCGTGTTGGCAACGGCATTATCGCCCTTACTTTGCGGCTTCTTATCCTCTACCAATTTACCGCTATCGATATCGACCACGAATACCTTACCGGAACCGTTCACGATACGGACAACCTTATCGTTCTTCTTCAGGTTGGCATTCAGGGTGAAATAGTTGCCGTCACGTTCCTTGTATTCCGGCTTGCCGTATTCCTTCACGGCTTCGGCGACTTTGTCCGAGCAGCGTTTCATGTATTTGGTCATCTCCTCCGTACGGGTGATGTTCCCGTCCTTGAAGGGATTCTTCGCCAGTTTCAGCGCGAAATATTTCGGCGCACTCTTCGGCTTGTTCTCTTCGACGTTCTTGAACGTATTGATGGGATCGCGCGATTCGGTACATTCGAACCATTGTGTGCTAGGGCCGCTACCGCTTTCATCTTCCTTGATCTGGACGGTATAGGTCGGGGTGACCGTGAGGGTGCGTTTCGCGGCAGCGGAGGCATCAAAAGAAACCATCAGCGCAGCGATTGCGGCAAACGAAATGAGTGTACGTATGTTCATATCCTACCATCCTTGCCGGGCATGATACCATAATTCGAGGTCCAGGCCACAGCCCAAAATGACAAAAGGGGAGCCCTTGGGGCTCCCCTGTCGTCTTTACTTGTTACACGGAACCAACATGGCCCTGATGTTGCAACTCTCGTATTCGATGCTGCATATGCTATTACTATCCGAACCGTGTTTCTCTTCCTTCACGAAGCCTAGCATCTTATTCTTGGTGGTACTGATACATTGATGTGTACCACTGATGCTATTGGTATAGCTCTTCGTGCTATAGATCGGTTCGACTTCCGCTCTTTTCGTGGTTTTCTTGTCTGCATTCTTACAGATATCGAAACCTTGGAAGTAGAAGTTATCGGAACCATCCTTATACACCCCCCCTTGCGCAGTGATGTAGTAGTTCTTCACGATCGTACCCGGATCGTTGTTCGGGTGGCTCATGCCGCCGAAACGGGCGTTCCAGTTATCGAGGATCTGTTGCGAGAGCACCGGCGAATAGACCTTGTTGGTATCGAGGTCTTTCAAGCACGTGCCCGATGCGAGCGTCGCCGCTGCCTTACCGCAGGTTTCCGCACCCATTTGACTGAAATCCACGGGGTTTAAGCCTTCTTGGGAGAAATCGATGGCTTGATCGAATGCACCCAGGACCGGCTTATCCTGCCTGCCACCTGGTGATGCAATCTCTACCACTGCAGAAGGAACGAACTCACCACCCTTCTTACATTCTGCCTCTTCGCGCAGGATTTGGTTACAACGCACGATCGCGTTTTTCTCCAAGGCCGCATAATCCGCCTCGTTGATCGTACCGGTGGTTGCACTGGCATCCGTGTTGCTGCCCGCAGAGGTACCCGTAATGACACCTTCGAGGAAGGTTAAGACGCTCGTGCGATCGCTATAGAAGAACTCTTCTTTATAGGTCGCGACACGCTCCACACGCTTCTTCGCTTTATTCCATACGTACCTCACGTCGATACCACCGCCGAGTTTTTCCGTGTAACCCGGAAGTTCACGACGCGCATTGATCCATTCCGGCAGCGTCACGCCACTGAACGTATTTTGCGAGTTATGCTGATTATTGAGATCATCTACCGTTGCCTGTGAACCGAGCGTAGAGATGGTCGGGCCATGCGGAAGCGGAAGCTTCGCATCTTCCGTCGTCAGGCGGCAGTCGAAACTGAACTGCGCATCCGTATCACCATTGCCGGAGAACATGCCCGCTACTGCGAGCGTCATGTTCGGGACATAACGGGTTTTCGGGGCTGACGGGGTTGTCGTCGTGGTTGTGGTGGTGGTGGTCGTCGTCGTGCTTGAACCACCGGTATCGGTCGTGGTCGTCGTACTACCACTCGAGCCCCCTGTCGTGACCGTACCACCCGCAAGGTCATAGACTTTCGTCTCGCCGGTGGACGCATCCGAATAATTGACACTGGTCGCAGGCACGGCCGTGGAGACACGGATCAGGTGCGTGCTGCCATCACGCGAGGTCATCTCGGTGTTGAAATACGTGTTGGTGATGGTGTTCAGCATATTGCCGCAGCGGGAGATGACATCCTGCATCTGGCTGGTTTTGTTTAACTTGCCGTCTGCCGTGAAGGGATTATCGATCGGGCCACCCGTGGTTTCACCCGGGTGAAGCGGTTGATCGGTGATCGGCACGTTGATCGATTGCAGTACGCTGCTCAGCGATTCGGGTGAATAATCCGCCGTACATGAGAAATAATAGCGGCCATCACGGAGCTTATTGAGCTCGAGTTTACCGTTCGCACGGATATCGTGGACCGTGCTTGCCTGTGCGATCACTGGCATCGCAACGAATGCCACCGCAGATAAGGTGAGGGATAAAAGTGTTTTCATCGATTGCATATATGCTCCCTTCAAAGCCATATTTCCCGATACTTAAAAATTAACATAAAATGCTTAATAAATTGTTAAAATGCCGGATAAATTGCAGATTGTTGCTCGATGTTTGCCTTGTCAAACGCGCAATAAAATACATATATAACAGTATATTGTGTTGAACCCTCAGTCTTTCTTTCTGGCTGCTTTACGGGTCGATTTTTCAGATTCTGCGCCTGTACCCTCCGCCGGCTTCGCATGCTTTTCTTCGACACCGCAAGGCACTTTCCGGTAGTTGGTGATCAGCTTCTCGGCCGTATGGATATCCTTCGCCTCCATCTGCGGTTCCAGTACCGCGAGATGTTCATACGCTTCGTGCATCGCACGGCGTTTGGCGAGCGAATACCACATATGGGCTTTGGCGAAATCCGGCGCGATATCTACACCGGGAAGGGTCTTGGTTCCTTGGTATACCTCACCCACCAACATCTGCGACTTACCATATCCATGACGTGCCGCTTCGCAGTACCATTTGAAGGCCTCCGCACCGTCGATCCCGCCCTCCATGGCATGGCCGCTGTAGGATTCTCCGAGCTCATACATCGCGTAGACATCGCCGGTCGCGGCATATTCACGCCACTTGTCGCGCTTCTGGCTTAAATCATAGCCAGACAGCGCCACCATCGGCACGGAAGTGTAGGGAAAACAGGCAGCAAGCAGTAGGCCTGCTAAAGCCAAGGCAAAAAGATTAGCGGTTACGCATCTCTGGATAATCACTTGGGCTGCTCCTCGGTTGGATTTTGTTTTTCGAGAAATCTTTTGCATGCAGCGCTGCCTGATGGGCCGCTTCTTGTTGTTCCTCAACCCATTCCGGATTCCATGGACCTGCCGGTTCTTCGACCGGGCCACAACGCACCGCCCGCCAGTGCGCGGCATATTGTTTCGCACGCTCCAGATTCTTCGGCGTCATCGCTTGCGTGATATTGCGGAGTAATTCCTGTGCCTCCCCGCTCTTGGGTGCCGCGACACTGTACCACATGAAGGCTTTGAGGTCGTTCTTCGGCACCGGTGGGTTCTCCTCGCGCATCAGGTTCTCGTACATCCGCCCAAGCCATACCTGCGCCCCCGTGTGCCCTTTGAACGCGGCATCACAGAAATATTCCATCGCTTTTTTCGTACTGTATTTCTTGCCGTCGCCACAGCACACGGCCTGCCCCATCTGGAACTCCGCTTCCGGATCCCCTTTATCGGCTGCCCCCTTAAGTTCTGAACGCACATTCTCCCCGTGTGCCCAGCGATACGTCTCCGTACAGCCTGAGAGCAACAAAAAAACGATCGTGAGGAAGAGGATGCGCATCATCGGTTCAGGTTCTTTTCGGGTATAGTCGTCGGATCCGCGGGATATTCCATCTGGTCGTCCCACGGCATGTAACCCGTGCCACACGGGATCTCCTTCCAGTTCTCGATCAGCTGGTGTGCCTGATCCATCAGATCCATCGTCATTTCTTTCTCGAGCTTGCCACGCTGGATCAGCGCTTGCGAGTGGCCGTGCGCGGTTTTATCCGCAAGCGTATACCAGACATAGGCTTTCAAGACATCGCGCTTCGGATAGGCGCCTTTGGCGGGAAGCTGGCGGTACGTCACCCAATCCCAACCACGCTGCTGGTAGTCATGCGCATACATCTGCCCGACCTCGAACATCGCCTGCGAATGGCCACGCTTTGCCGACTGGCAGAACCAGTTGAACGCCTTCTCGTTGTTGTATCCTTTGCCAAGCCCGCAGCAATAGGAAAGCCCCAAACGATATTCCGCTTCGGCATTACCGTGCTCCGCGAGTTTGAAAAGATGCGCACGTTCCGGATAGGCTTCGTATTGTTCGTGCAGCACTTCATCCGGCAATAATTTGCCGCAGGCGGAAAAGAGACTCACCCCTAAAAGAACGGCAAGGATGAGAAACAGCACGCGCATTAGGGGGTCTTCTTCGCTGGCGTTGCAGGTGGGTTATCGGCATCCGGCGAAGGGGTGGGAGCCGGCGCGGCAGGCGCTGGATTATTGGCCTGGGATTTTGCGTTCGAGGTCGATTTCGGCGGCTTGGTGGTTGGATACGGATCGACTTTCTGACTGCCATCGAGGCGCATATCCTGCTGGCCTTCGAGTTTGGTTTCCACCGCTTGCGGGTTCGGCACGACAACGGATTTATCCGCTGGTTTCTTCGCAGCCGTTTTTTTCTTCGCTTTGCTGGCCGCTTTTTTCTTGGTGGATGTTTTCTTCGCTTTTGCCGACGGTTTATCGGTCGGCACCGGCAGTGCTGCACCCGCTGGTTTCTTCTCTTCGGCCGTTACCACCTTCGGCAGCGCCACCGGCGGGGTTGCCGGAGCGGCTTCTGCAGAAGGTATTGCTTCGTGTTTGACCTCCACCGCATTCTTCACCTCGGCGTTCAACGGGTCTTTGATCTCGACCGCTTGCGGCGCGGCACTCGGTTTTACTTCCACGGGTTTCGGTGGCAGCGGTGTCGGTGGTGCCATCGTCCCGCAACCCACGTTCGGCCAGCGGTCAAGCAGCGTGTTCGCTTTGATTTTCTCTTCGTCGCTTAAGGTCGCCGCTACACGGTCGCGGGCACCGGCTGCACCGATCTTATCGTTCTCGACGGCCTTCGAATAAAACACATACGCCATGACATCGTCTTTCGGGATGATGGAGGCTTCGGTTTTATTGGCGAACTCATACATCTTTCCGACCTGATAAAGGGCATCGCGCTGATTCTGCCGCGCGGCTTTGCAGAACCAGTTCAATGCCTGCAGCTCATCGTATTTCGGGCGAGGGCCGCAGCAATAATATTGCCCCATGCGGTATTGGCCTTCGGCGTCACCTGCTTCGGCTTTCGATTGCCAGTAGGCCTTATCGTAGAGCTTCTCGCTTTTTTCCTTCGTCCAGTGCGCTGCATCGAACGCCATCTCCACACAACCGCTGAGCGGTAGCAGGAGAAGTGCTGCAAGTACTGGCTTTAAGGATTTCATGCGGCTTTGCTACGCTCTTTGTGCAAGGTTTCCATGGCAGCGATGATCGCTTCGCCCATTTCCGTGGTGCCCACTTTCTTCGCACCGTCCTGCATGATATCGCCGGTACGGATGCCTTTACCGAGCACGTGCTTGATCGCGTCTTCCACGAGCGTTGCCTCTTTATTCATATCAAACGAATATTTAAGCATCATAGCAACACTTAAAATGGTTGCGATCGGATTTGCAAGGTTTTTACCTGCGATATCCGGTGCACTGCCATGCACTGGCTCATAGAGTGCGGCTTGTTTGCCATCTTTACCCCTCGCACCCAGTGATGCGGAAGGCAGCATGCCGAGCGAACCGGTCAGCATCGATGCGCAATCAGAGAGAATATCGCCGAAGATATTGCCGGTGACCATCACGTCGAACTGGCGTGGGTTACGCACCAGCTGCATCGCCGCGTTATCGACATACATGTGCGAAAGTTGGATGTCTTTATATTCCGTGTCACCGATCTTCTGCACCTCTTCGCGCCACATCTCGGTGGTCTCGAGCACGTTGGCTTTATCGACCGAGCAAAGTTTCTTGCCGCGTTTTTTGGCGAGATCGAATGCCACACGTGCGATGCGCTGCACTTCCGGCGAGGTATAGACCATCGTATTGATGCCGCGGCGCGTGCCATCCGGCAGCGTCTCGACACCGCGCGGAGTGCCGAAATAGAGATCGCCCGTCAGTTCACGCACGATCATGATATCAAGGCCGGCAACCACTTCGCGTTTGAGCGTGGAAGCTTCCGCCAGCTCGTCGAACACCATCGCAGGACGCAGGTTTGCGAATAGTCCCAGTTCCTTACGGATACCGAGCAGGCCGCGTTCCGGACGCTTGGAATAGTCGAGCGATTCCCATTTCGGGCCGCCGACCGCACCGAGCAGGATCGCATCGGCTTTCTTCGCCGCTTCCAGTGTTTCGGTCGGGAACGGCGTGCCGGTTTTATCGTACGCCGCACCACCCAATAAAGCGTGGCTTAAGTTGAATTTCACCGGACCTTTGGCGGAAAGCCAGTTCAGGACCTTCTCCGCTTCTTTGCAGACCTCGGGGCCGATACCATCACCGGCGAGCACTAAGATATTCTTCGTCGTCATACCAAACTCCTAACTATAAAATCAATTACCGGCGATGGTCATACCGTCGATACGGACCGTCGGCGCATTCGTGCCATAACGCATCTCCAGGTCGTTTGCCGGAGTAAGCGCCATGAACATATCTTTTAGATTCCCTGCGATCGTCACTTCACTGACCGCATAAGCCAGTTCGCCGTTCTCGATCCAGAAACCGGAGGCGCCTTGGCTATAATCACCCGTCACGTCGTTCACGCCCATGCCGAATGCATCCGTGACATAGAACCCTGTCTTGATACCCGCAAGCAAATCTTTCACCGAAACCTTGCCGTTCTCCATATAGAGGTTGGAGGAAGACGGGCGCGGCGGAGAAGAGGTGCCGCGGGTCGCATGACCCGTGGTGGAGAGATTCAACTGGCGTGCAGAACGTGTATCCAGAATCCAGCTGGTGAGCACGCCCTGGTCGATCAGTTTCAATTTCTTGCCCGCGACCCCTTCACCGTCGAATGGATGAGAGGCAAGACCGCCAACCAACAACGGATCGTCGATGATGGTGATGTTCGCGCCGAACACCGGTTTGTTCATGGAGTCTTTGAGGAAGCTCACACCGCGTGCGATACTCGCGCCATTGATCGCTCCTGCGAACGATCCGAGAAGGCTTGAAGCCACACGCCATTCGAATACGATCGGCACTTGCTGCGTGTTCGTCTTGCGGGGGTTCAAACGTTTCACCGCACGGTTACCGGCTTCCTGGCCGATGTCTTTCGGAGATTTGAGTGATTTCAGATGACGGGAGACGGCATACGCATAATCGGTTTCCATGCCCGTGCCGGTGCCTGCGATCGCGGAGATCATCGAGGAGAAGCTCGTGCTTTTATACGATTTTAAGAACCCTTGCGAAGTGGCGAGCGTGATTTCCGAATTGCTGTAACGCACTTCGGCACCTTCTGAATTCGTGACACCTTTCACGGCAAGCGCCGCCGCTTCGGTTTCCGCTGCGATCGATTTTAATTGCTCTTCGGTCGCTTCCTTCGTATCCGCCAATTTCAGATCGGGAACCGACGCAGTCAGGCGTTTTTCATCTGCCAGGCTCACGAACGGATCCGGCGGTGCGGCTTTCGCCATCGCCACGACTCGTTCCACAAGCTCTGGAATATCCTTCTCGGTCATGTCGTTCGTCGAGACCATCGAGGAGCGGAAACCTTTATCCGCCTTCACCAGCACGCGGAGACCCAGCGCATTCTCTTCCGCACGCTCGAGTGTCTCGAGCTTACCCATGCGCTGGCGTACCACCAGATTGCTGCCAGAAAGAAGCAAGGCGTCGGCTTGGTCCGCGCCTTGTTTCTTCGCTAGGCTCATCGCCTGCTCGAGCAGCTTTGAGGGGGAGGCTTTCGTCATGTTATTGTGGAACGATACGCGCCTTCACGCCATCATCCATCACGTAGACCTTCGTGCCTTTGGCAATCTGCTGGCCCGCTTGTGCCACGGTGAGTAAACGGCCCTGGCAGCTGCCGGAGCGTTTCACTTCGGTCGATTTCTTCGAACCTTTGGTGACGGTTACGGTGCCTTCATCGCAGTTGTTGTCGGCATCGAGCTTGATCACGTATTCAAAGCCATCTTCCGCCATGAGGTGTTGTTCCGCTAAGTTGCCGAGCACGGCACCTGCAAGCACGCCGCCGATGGCACCGGCCGTTGAGCCTTGGCCTTTACCGAGCTGCGCACCTGCGACACCACCCAGGGCACCACCGCCGACCGTACCGGCGACGTTATCGTTGTCTTTGATCGCGACCGGACGAGAGCTTTGGATGACACCGGAATAGGTGTTCACCGCGCGGCGGGATTCACTGTTCGCATAGGTGTTCGGGTCGTTTTTGCTGGCGCAGGCTGAAAGTAACATCAGTGCAGCGAGAGCGGCGATAATACGCATAAATATCTCCTGAAAATATCGGTTTGTCCGCGGATACTAGCAAAGAATCGGCAGAAAGCAATGCTGTTGCATGCGAAAATCCGCAACTATTGCGTAATGATTTTCTGCGGTTGTCCCCGGCCAGGACTCAGTTTGCAGGTCATGGTGGCATTGTCGAGTACGCTCGGGATGCTCACATCCATCGCAACCCCCTTCTCAAGGTCTGCGGAAGTCACGCGGTGGCGGCGGCAGCGCTTGTATTGTTTGTCCGTATCTTCCGACGCACAGAACTTGAATTCCTGCCCGCTTGCATCGAACTCCACCCAGAAACTACCGTCGTGTTTGGGTTTATCCTCGCGGTGATACGCCACCTGTTTGCCATCCCCTTTGGCGATGGTGAAGAAGGCGGGCGCCATCTTGCGCCAATCATCCGAGAAACCTTTCTGGAATTTCGCGATACCACCAGAAAGCGTGCATTCCGCCACGTTGCCGTAAATCGGGTTGTTATAAAGTTCATCGTGTTGATGCTGCTTCTCGAGGCGGATCGCCTCTAAATCCGCAGCCGCCGAAGCGCTCGCCGCTTCCGCGCTCTGACGGCGGATATCGAGCTCTTCTTCCTTGAGCGCCGTTTCGCGGTTGATGCTTTCTTGTTCCTGCAGCATCTCGAGGCGTTTTTCCGGTGTGAGCGCTAACCATTCTTCTTTTTGCAGCCCCAGGCGGCTACGGATCTGGCTACCCAGTTCCGCCCGTTTGGCCTCGAGCGCCTCGCGTTCGCGTTGTTCGGCCGCGATTCGATCCATCTCGGCCTGTTTGGCGCGGGCATTCTGCTGTTCGGCCGGGGAAAGCTGCAACCATTGTGCCTCCGTCATACCGAGCGGATAGGTTTGCACACAGGCGGAAAGCATCACCAGCATCATGAGCACGCTGGCGGTAAGAAACGATTTGAACATGGGGTGACTCCTATTAGCTGGCAACCGTGGGTGATGGGGCGGTAAGGCCCTTCACACCTTTCGACATATCGAGCATTCGGTCAAGCGATTGTTTCGCTTTTAAACGAATGCCCTCCTCCACCTCGATCACCGGCGCGCGGTTGACCATGCAGAGATAAAGCTTCTCGAGCGTGTTCATCTTCATGAACGGGCAGTTGTTGCAGTTGGCGCAGGCAGCGTCTGCGGTACCGGGCACGTCATAGAAGGTGCTACCCGGCGAGCGCTTCTTCATCACGTGCAGGATGCCCGGTTCGGTGAGCACGATGAAGGACTGCCCCGGACGCTCCTCAGCGAATTTGATGATGCCGGAGGTGGAACCGATATATTCCGCGTGGCGGAGCAGAAATTCAGGGCATTCCGGGTGTGCGATCACATGCGCTTCGGGGTGGCGGATTATCAGTTGCACCAGCGCTTTTTCGGAGAATTGTTCGTGTACGATACAGGTACCATCCCACATCAGCATGTTCTTGCGGCCGGTTTTCTTGGCGAGATACGCACCAAGATATTTATCCGGCGAGAAGAGAATCGGTTGCGATTCCGGAATCTGGCGGATGATCGCTTCCGCATTCGCCGACGTCACAATCACATCCGAATGCGCTTTTACTTCGATCGAGGAGTTGATATAGGTGAGCGCCGTGTGATCCGGGTGCGCCTCGCGGAATTTCTTAAACGGTTCGGGCTTACAGGAATCCTCTAGCGAACAACCGGCATTCATATCCGGCAAGAGCACGAGTTTCTTCGGGGATAATATCTTCGCCACATCGGCCATGAAGCGCACGCCGCAGAATACGATCACATCGGCATCGGTCGCCGCAGCCTTACGTGAAAGCTCAAGCGAATCGCCCACGAAATCGGCGATGTCCTGGATTTCCCCATCCTGATAATAATGGGCGAGGATCACCGCGTTCATCTCCGTACGGAGACGTTTTATCTCGGATACCAGGTCTAGCGATGAAGGAATATCGCGCTCGGTTTTCATAGGCTAAAAATGAACCGTGTTTTAGGCGTTGCCGGCAGGCGGATTCGGTTCCGCCGGTGGTGCCGCCGTTGTAGCAGGATTTTCAGGATTTGCAACGGTTTCCTGCGGTGTTAGCCCTGGAGCTTCCGGGGTATTTGCTTCCTGCGTAATGGCATCCACCAGAAATTGTTTTTTTACCACCTTACCCAGATCGTGTTCCGCGCGCACGACACGCACCGGTTTCTTGACACCGCTCTTCTCGATCGCCTCACGTGCAGCCGGCGCTTCAACGAGCACGAATTCGGTCGCGGATGTATAGACGCGGTAGCCCCTAATCTCTTGTGGGGAAAGGATTTTTTTCTTGAATTCGACGGCTACGAACTGGTGTTCCGTACGTCCGGAATCCGGGATGGCTTGTATGAATTCGCCGCTACTCATCGTGACTCATCATCGTTTCGTTACACCACACACATTAAAAAAGACCGAATGTGCCAAACGCCACTCCGCGCATGCGCGGGGGAGCAGTATAGCCTTCGGTCCTCGAAAATGCTTGGTCGGGCGCCTTCAACACCCAAGATTGATTATACCATATATCAGATGCTTATCAATGTTACTCACAGACTCTTAATATATTGCACGAATCCTGTTGCTGTTTTGTCCCAATCACTGGTAGTAATAGAGTTGTTGTTCTAGAAATTGTTCTAGTATATGTTCTAATGATATATACTAACGATTAATACGAAATCTACCCGTTCATTTTTGTAAGAGACAGAGGAAATCATGGATAAGAAAAAAGCATTGGAATCCGCCATCAGCCAGATCGAAAAGAACTTCGGCAAAGGCTCGGTGATGAAACTCGGTCAACAGGATGCAACGGAAGTGGATGCGATCTCCACCGGCTCCATCGGCCTGGATATGGCACTCGGTATCGGCGGTGTCCCGCGCGGTCGTGTCATCGAGATCTACGGCCCGGAAAGCTCGGGTAAAACCACCCTTACGCTGCAGATCATCGCAGAGGCACAGAAAAAAGGCGGCACCTGCGCCTTTGTCGATGCAGAACACGCGCTCGACCCGGAATATGCAAAGAAACTCGGCGTGAATATCGATGAACTCCTCATCTCCCAGCCGGATACCGGCGAACAAGCCCTCGAGATCGCCGATACGTTCGTGCGCTCGGGCGCTGTCGACGTACTGGTCATCGACTCCGTCGCCGCACTCGTGCCGAAAGCCGAGATCGAAGGCGAGATGGGCGATTCGCACATGGGCCTGCAGGCACGCCTCATGAGCCAGGCGCTCCGCAAACTCACGGGCAACTTATCGAAGTCCAAATGCACGATCATCTTCATCAACCAGATCCGCATGAAGATCGGTGTGATGTTCGGCAACCCGGAAACCACGACGGGCGGTAACGCGCTCAAATTCTACGCCTCCGTGCGAATCGATATCCGCCGCATCGGCGCTATCAAAGACAAAGAAGAGATCATCGGCAACCAAACGCGTGCAAAAGTGGTGAAAAACAAAGTGGCACCGCCGTTCAAGATGGCGGAGTTCGATATCATTTACGGTGAAGGCATCTCCAAGACCGGCGAACTGATCGACCTCGGTGTCAAAGCGAACGTCGTCGAGAAATCCGGCTCCTGGTTCTCTTACGGCGGTGAACGCATCGGCCAAGGCCGTGAGAATGCGAAGCAATACCTGAAGGAAAATCCGAAGGTGGCGGAAAAGCTCGAAGCGGATATCCGTAAATCCGCAGGTGTGCTGACCGATATGCGTGCCAGTGCGAGCGAAGATAAAGAACTCGCCGACGCGTAAACCATCAAGGTCAATTATGCATGAATTAGTTTAGATTACAGGGCATTAAATGCCCTGTAATTCTTTCTAGACTCTTCGTTCCCGGCCTATTACACTCCCGCCCCTATGCAATCCTTGAATGACATCCGTAAAGCGTACCTCGATTTCTTCGCCTCGAAGGAACATACGGTCATTCCGTCGAGCCCGCTCGTACCGCACAACGACCCGACGCTGATGTTCACGAACGCGGGGATGGTGCCGTTCAAGAACGTCTTCATCGGTGCGGAGAACCTGACCGATAAAGCCGGCAAACCGGTCAAGCGCGCGACCTCCTCACAGAAATGCGTACGTGCGGGCGGCAAGCACAACGACCTCGATAACGTCGGCTATACCGCACGCCACCATACCTTCTTCGAGATGCTCGGAAACTTCTCCTTCGCGGATTACTTCAAAGAGGGTGCGATTTCCTACGCATGGGAACTGGTCACCAAAATATACGGCCTGCCGAAGGATAAGCTGCTCGTTACCGTTTATCATACCGACGATGAGGCCTTTAACCTCTGGAAGAAAATCGCGGGCCTGCCGGAAGCGAAGATCATCCGCATCCCGACGAACGATAACTTCTGGGCGATGGGCGATACCGGCCCGTGCGGCCCGTGCTCGGAGATCTTCTTCGACCATGGCGAACTGGCGAGCGGCGAGCAGATCGCGCTGCCGAAACCCTGTATCGACACCGGTATGGGCCTGGAACGCACCGCTGCCGTATTGCAAGGCAAACATGACAATTACGCGATCGACCTCTTCCAACACCTGATCGAATTCGCGCAAAATGCAGTAGGCAAGCAGGGGGGCAATACCGATATCACGAATGCGGAAACGCATGCCTCCTACAAAGTGCTCGCTGACCACCTGCGCTCCACCAGTTTCCTGATCGCCGACGGCGTGACGCCCTCGAACGAAGGGCGTGGTTACGTCCTCCGCCGCATCATGCGCCGCGCGATGCGCCATGCACACATCCTCGGCTGCAAGGATCCGCTGATGTTCCGCCTCTTCCCGTCGCTCCTCAAAGAAATGGGCGGGCATTATCCGGAACTCGGCCGTGCACAAGCACTCATCACAGAGACGCTCAAGACCGAGGAAGAGCGCTTCAAGGAAACACTCGGCCGCGGCCTGAAATTGCTCGAGGAAGAAACCGCATCGCTCGGTAAAGGCAGTAAGCTCTCCGGCGAAATCGCGTTCAAACTCTACGATACGTTCGGCTTCCCGCTCGATCTGACGCAAGATATCCTGCGCAGCCGCGCACTCGAGGTCGATCTTGCCGGTTTCGATGCCGCGATGGCGGAACAGAAGAAGAAAGCGCGCGCCGCATGGTCGGGATCCGGTGCGAAAGCGACCGACACCGTCTGGTTCGACATTAAAGAGAAGAACGGTGCGACCGAATTCCTCGGCTATGACACGTTAGAAGCAAACGGCCAGGTTGTTGCACTCGTGAAAGAGGGTGTGAGCGTAACGCAAGCGCAAGCCGGCGACAATGTTTCTATCGTCACCAACCAAACCCCGTTCTACGGTGAATCGGGCGGTCAGGCGGGCGATAAGGGTACCATCACCACACAGGGTGCCGAGATCGAGATTACCGATACACAAAAAATGCTCGGCGCGCTTCATGTGCATAACGGTGTCGTGAAAAAAGGTTCGGTGAAAACCGGCGAAGTCGTGCAGCTGCATGTCGATGGCACGCGTCGTGATGCGCTTCGTGCCAACCACTCCGCGACCCACCTGCTCCATGCGGTGCTGCGTAAAATCCTAGGGCCGCATGTGACACAGAAAGGCTCGCTCGTGGAGGCGAACTATTTCCGCTTCGATTTCAGCCACGGCAAAGCGATCGAGAAAGATATCCTCCAGCAGATCGAAGATGAGGTGAACAAGCTCATTACCGAGAAAACCGAGGTCGGTACGCGCCTCATGACCCCGGATGAAGCGGTTGCGCAAGGCGCGATGGCACTCTTCGGTGAGAAATACGGCGAGGAAGTCCGCGTCGTCAATATGGGCGGCACGTACTCCGTCGAACTCTGCGGCGGCACGCACGTGAAGAACACGGGCGACATCCAGAAATTCAAGATCACGCGCGAAAGCTCGGTCGCTGCCGGCATCCGTCGTATCGAAGCACGCACCGCGCAAGCGGTCGATGCCTACAATGCTGAACAAGCGGCAGCCAGAGCAAGCGAAGAAAAACGCAAAGCCGAGCAAGCACAGGCATCACAAGCAGCCGCTTCCCAGCTGGGTGACATCCAGAAACAATTCGTCGCCGGCATCACGAAGGCGGAGACCATCGGCAATGTGAAATTCTACGGCCGCCACTTGGATGGTGTTCCTGGTAAAGACCTGCGCGGGTTGGTCGATGCCTTCAAGAAAGAAGCGAAATCGGGTGTTGTCGCGATCGTTGCGACCAGCGAAGGCAAAGCCTCCGTCGTGGTGGGTGTCACCGATGACCTGACGGCGAAACTCTCTGCCGTTGAACTGGTGAAGAAAGGCTCCGAGGCACTCGGCGGAAAAGGCGGCGGCGGTCGTCCTGATTTCGCGCAGGCCGGCGGCCCCGATGCAACCAAGGCAGACGAAGCGATCAGCTCCATCCGCCAGTCGATTGCAGGCTAATCTTACAGATTATTTCGTCCAACCCGGAATGTTGATGTGACCGGTTTTCGCGGCCTCGAGCGCGATGGTCACGGCTTCTGCGCCGATGAATGCGACTGCGACCAGGATCAGGATCGTGATCACCGTTACCGCCATGCCGGCTTTGACCAAGAGGCCGTCGCGCTGCAGGATGCCGAGTGCCATCAGGAAGATCGCGCCACTCGCGATCGAGTTGATCACCGGAAGCGGAACCGGAATCACCACTGCACTCACGAAACACCAAAGCGCGATCATTTTGATACCGAAAGGGCTTGTCATGAACAGCAGGCGCGGCTTCACGAAGCGGTTTAAGAAATTAAGCCACGGATCGAGGCTGTTCACCATCCATTTGATGGTCGTGGTCTTCATGGTTTTCCTGCGCAGGAACTCCGGCAGATACGGTACTTTCAGTCCATACAGCATCTGGGCCGAGAGAACGATCAGCGGCAGTGCAAGAATCAGCGTGATGCCCGGTGGTGTGAGCGGCAGCATCAAAGGTGCTGCGAAGAACATCATCAAGATCAGGAAGCCTTTGTCGCTCAAGGTATCGAACATATAGGAGAGCGGCATGCGTTCTTCTTTATAGTCGTCAGCGAGTGCGTGGAGCAGTTCAGAAACACTTTGGGTTTTCTTGGCTTTCGCAACAGCGGAGGATTTTTGGGGCATGGACGTAGTGGAAGATTTGGAAGCTTTGGATTTGGCTTTGGATTTCGTGGCCATATAATTCCCTTATGTTTCGCCCTACACGGTCTTGCTCGGTGGCAACGCCCATTCCGGCACCATGCCCGGTACGATATCGAATACATGCAATCCAATTCCGTAAAGCGCAAGCAAAATCACGAGGATGCCTATCAGGTTCAGGAAGAATCCTACCTTTACCATGTCTTTGATGGTAACGAAGCCGGTGGAAAACACGATAGCGTTCGCCGCGGTGGAGATCGGCATCATGAAGCCGAGCGAGGCGATCATCGTCGCAGGGAGCGCTAGAAGCAGCGGATTCTCCCCTAAGCCCGAGGCCACGGTGGAAAGGAGCGGTACGGACATCGCCACCGTTGCGATATTGCTGATCATCTCCGTCATCCCGAGAACAACGAAGGAAACCGCGATCACGATGGCATGGATATTATAATGCTGGAACTGCATCATGCTTTGGCCGATCCATTCGTTCGTGCCGGTCGAACTCAAACCTTCCGATAACGCTAAGCCGCCGCCGAAAATGAGTAACACACCCCAAGGCAGCTGTACTGCGTCGTCCCAGGTAAGTAGTGGTTTGAATTTTTTATGATCGGACGGAATCACGAACAGCGTGACCGCACCCAGGATCGCGATCACGGAGTCGGTGATCTTCGGGAATTTCGCTTCGATCTGTGAGGAAAAAACCCAACCCATCGCTGTAATGAAGGCTACCCATGCGACGCGCTTTTCAGCGGGCGTGATGGGCTTCAACTTCTTGCGGGCGGTATCGAATGCCTTTTTGGTATACGCCGGCGAGATATCGCGCACGGGGAAAAATACTTTCACCAGCAGGAACCAGCACCCGAACGAAAGGCCGATGACGACCGGAACACCCATCAGCATCCAATCGAGAAATCCGATGCTGTAATCATATTGCGTCGTCATAAAGCCTTTGAAGAACGCATTCGGCGGTGTACCGATAAGGGTGCCAAGTCCGCCAATACTGACGGCGTAGCAGATGCCGAGCAGCATGGCTTTGGCGAAACGTTTATGTTCGGCTTTATGCGGGTCGTTCTTCACCAGCAGGTCGATCACCGCGAGTGTCAGCGGCAACATCATGAGTACCGCTGCGGTATTACTGATCCACATACTAATGAAAGAAGCGGCGCAGATAAAACCACCCACCATCCGTTCGGCAGACGTGCCTACCTTCCCTACGATCCAAAGTGCCAAGCGGATATGCAGGTTCCACTTCTGAAAGGCAATGGCGAGCATGAACCCACCGAGGAACAGGAAAATCACGGGATTCGCATAAGGCTCCGCCGTCTGCTTGAAATCCATTATGCCGAGTACGGGGAAAAGCACGAGCGGTAGCAACCCCGTTACGGCGAGCGGCGCGGCTTCGAATATCCACCACAGGAACATCCAGCCCGCCAAGCCGAACGTCAGCCAGCTATTGAATGCCATACCTTCAGGTGGGGGGAGCAGCGAAAATAACAACAGCACCAGGGGGCCACACAAGATGCGGGCATAATAACGCTGGGTTGCCGTTAGGTTCTGTATCATGGACTCCATCTATAGACCGGGTCATCCGTAAGAGCAATTGATTATAAACCCTAATCCGTCTATAACCGGGGCCATGGATCCGATCATCATTCTGGTGGCGCCGAACGGTGCCCGCAAGACCAAGAAAGACCACACCAACATCCCACTCACCATCCCCGAGATCGTGAAGGAGTCCGTGGCGTGCCGTGACGCGGGTGCGACCCTGCTGCACTTACATATCCGCGACCAGAACCATGTGCATTCACTTGACACGAACACGTACCGCAAAACCATCGACGCGGTGCGTGACGCGGTCGGCAATACCATGATCATCCAGGCGACCAGCGAAGCGGTCGATATCTATCCGCCGGAAGCGCAGATGCAGATGGTGCGCGAGGTGAGACCCGAAGCGGTATCGCTCGCCATCCGCGAGATCATCCCGGATCCGAGTTACGAAAAAGAAGCCGGTAAACTGCTGCACGATATGCAGGAGTGGGGCGTTTTCCCGCAATACATCCTCTATAGCCCCGACGAAGTGAAACAGTTCGTGGATTTGAAAAAGCGTGGCATTGTACCGGAAGGAAACAGCTTCGTGCTCTTTGTGCTCGGCCGTAAACAAGCGAACGCACTGAACCCTTCTGCCTTCGCACAGCCGGATGACCTCGACCCATTCCTCGAGACCTTCGACCAAGGCCTTAATCTATCGGAGACCCACTGGGCGGTCTGTGCCTTTGGCGGGCATGAACTGGGATGCATGCAGAAAACGGTTTCATGTGGCGGCCATCCGCGCATCGGTTTCGAAAACAACATCCTGATGGAAGGCGGCAAGATCGCAGAAACAAACGCCGCACTGATCGATCAGTTCGTGAAAGCGAATACCGCATCGGGCAAACGTCCGATCGCCACCATCGCGCAAACCAAGAAGTTGCTTGGACTGTAAGATACCTTAATCCGGAAACTGCGTGGGATCACAGCCCATATAGGTCAGATCGCGTACAACATCGTCTTTCTTCAGATGCGTGAGTGGAGCACCCACGGTCGCAGAGTGAAACAGTTCCCTCTCATTACGCCACCACAGCATCGTACCCTGCCCGATGCTGTATTCGAGCATGAAGTGCTCCGCCGCCGGAAGCCAGTGCTCCGCCACCTCCCTCACCTTCTCTAGAGGTACATCCCGGATGGCCGTAGCGGCTTCTATCCCGTGACGCTGGAGCTGAACTAAATCCACCGCGGTGAGTTTATCTGGATGCGTGAACCCACTGCCTGTGAGTGGATAATTACGGCCATCGATATCGATCACCGCCCGTATCTCCGGCGGAAGCGACCGCATCAGCATTCCCATATTACAAAAACGTGTGGGCGGAGTGACCAAACATTCAACACCGGAGAGCGTACTGACCGGTATGCGGTCGCCGAGCGGGCGATCCTGATGCCATTCTTCGCCGTAAGCACTGATATCGCCGTTTTTCCGCTTCAGAGGAATCTTGCGTGGCACGAGTTTGGACTGACCATACGAGAGCTCTAGGAATGCGAGTGTAACTCCTTCGATGAGATGCGGATGCTGGCCATCCACCGTGATATTCTCCAGCACGATGAGTTGATTGGGGTGATCTGCTCTTGGCGTCTGACGCGCCAAATGAAGTATGGAGGGCGGGAAGAGATGCGCCAGTTCGTCAGCAAGATATTTTGCTTTCGTATGCAGAGGAAACGTGTGGAAACCCGGAAGGTCATATTTGGCTTGGATAAGGCGGGCGGCTTCCTCCGAAGCTCCGGGCGTAAAACTGAATGCCGTCAGCAGGAGGTTGCTAGCAGTGTTCTGGTAATGCCTTTCGAGTTGTATCGCTGTATCCATAGCGTGCTTCTATTAGCTGCGGCCCTTAGGCACCGCACCCGTATAATAGACCATGCGGACGATAGCATCGGCATCTATTTTCTCAATCGGTGCCGTTGCCACGCCGCGGTGGAACAACGCCCCATTGTTATTCCAGAACACCAGGGTGCCGGGCGCCACCACATATTCAAGGGAGGCCTGATCAATCGCCACACGCCATGCCTCTGCGATTTCCTGTAGCTGCACCTTCGAGAGACCTGCAAAATCCTTGACGACGCGCCTGTCCCGGAACTTGTCGAACTGCAGCAATTCCTGCCGCGTGATCGTTCCCTCCCTACGCTTGGCATCCGGATCGCGAGGGGTATATTTGAGGTCGATTCTTTCGAGTACATGCGGCGGCAATAGCGCAAGAGCACATTCCAGATCGCAGAATAAGGTCGGTGGCCTGGATAGGCTATAAGCACCTGCAAGCGAACCTACTGGTATAGGCTCTCTATCGCGCAGATCCTGGTGCCATACTTCACCGAATACCTTTCCTTCATTCTTCCGAAGAAGGGGCTTGGACGGACGCGATAATATCGCATTGGGGAATGCGATCGCAAAAAGAGCCGCGACCATGTCATCGACCACATGCGGATTATCCGGACCGGTGAATTTAGCCACGCGCGTATTCTCAATCGCGACCACTTGGCTGCGTTTGGCCGTCGGGTCTGAGGTCGCCACGATGAGTGCTTTGGCTTCAGGTGACAGATAGGGTTCGATGAGAGGCGCCAGGTGAAGTGCGCGCCGAGCATAATTCATGCCTTTGAATGTCCCATCCCTGTAGCCCCGGATGATGAACTCCGCGCAGGCCTCTGCCGCGGCAGGTGTCATACTGAAAGCCGTAAGCCCGATACGCGTATCGGG
>RGZB01000029.1 GCA_010031735.1 Pseudomonadota bacterium
TTGATGAAATGGTTAAGTATCAAGCACAAAGTAAAATAAATGTGGAGTGGGCGAAACTGATTGTTCCTCATATGGAATCTGGTGGAGATATCTCCAAACGCCTCTCCGCCAGTCTGTAAGATCCTCGATTTCGGTAAGTTCCGCTACGAGATCCAGAAAAAACAGAAAGAAGCGAAGAAGAAGCAGAAAGTCGTGGTGATCAAGGAGATCAAACTCCGTCCGACCATCGATACGCACGACTACGAGATCAAAGCCAAGGCAATCAAGCGGTTCCTGGGCGAAGGCGATAAAGTCAAGGTCTCACTGCGCTTCCGTGGCCGTGAAATGGCACACCAGGCGATTGCGACCGAGCTGTTCCAAAAGCTTGCCGCCGACATTGCGGAATTCGGCAAGGTCGAATCCGAAGCCCGTATGGAAGGCAAACAACTGATCATGGTACTTGCGCCTAAATAAGCGCGAGAATGAACTGAAATAGAAAAGGGCAGGTTTTTCCTGCCCTTTTTCTTTTGGATGCTGTCGGAGCTACTACTGCAGTTTGATGTGCATGTAGCAACGCAGATTGTCGTCAGAGAAGAAATACGCTGATGGTGTGACACCGCTATCGTAGCAGTTACCCGCCGCACCGCCGAGACCGATGCCGCGGACGTTACCTGTGTCTGGAATGCCATCATCGAGTTTTTTATCTACGCTATAGGCAAACGTCGGGGTCAGGATCGGGGCATCGATCAGGCCCGAGCCCACACCTTCTGCAAGACCGAGCACTAAGTGGTTACCAATCGTGGTGTTGAAATTGAGTGCGTAGCCGCCACCGCCACCTGCGGATTTAGAGGCTGGAACGCTTGTGCCGACGATAGCATCGGGTTCGCCGTCATAGACACCTTCCACGAGTTTAGCCGCCGATAGGTGCTGCCATGCAAGGTTACCTTCGGCACTGGTCACGCTACCGCCGCTATATTCGATACGGCCATCACCGTCGCCATTGTTTATCCCCTGGAAGAAGTCGCTTGCTGCCGGATGGTCGCCCGGGAATGCACGGAATTTTTCGACATACAGGTTGATGGCACCGTCAAAACGTTCGACCTCGCCCACAATCGAGCGCACTTTGGCTGCCTGAAGCAGTTGTTGTGCGGAGATGATACCCGCGACCAGAAGACCCAGAATCACCAGCACGATCGCGACCTCGATTAAGGTAACGCCGCGGTTGGATGAACGAATGGCATGGGTCATGGAATCCTCCTAAAAGCATGAATTAGGGGATTATAATACAAAAAATCAGCAAATTCTAAGGTTTGTTTTGGTTTAGGCGATAATGCCTATAGGCACCGAGGGGGAGCGTCACGATATACAGCACGAAAATGAAAGAGAGTGTCAGCCACGGGGCAGTGATGAAGCAGATGCCCACCATACCCACGGCCGCCAGCAGTAAGGAGGTGAATTCAGGCCGGAATGTCAGCTTCTTAAAGGAGAAGGTAGGAAGTGTGCTTACCATGCCGATCGCCACAAGAGAGGTGTAAGCGATCACACTCAAAGGTAAATAGCTCTTGCCGTTGATCAGGAACATACCAAGGAATTCATCGCCGAATTCGAAGGTCAGGATGAGCGGTAGTAGCGCAAGTCCGGCACCCGCAGGTGAGGGGATGCCAACAAAGAAACGGTCGCGCCACGGTTGTTTTGCGTTCTTGCCAATGTTGGTGTTGAAACGTGCCAGGCGGATCGCTGCACAGATCGCAAAGAAGAGCACGAGTGCCCATCCCCAGCCTTTGATGCCGTGGGTGGTCCATAGGTATAGGATGATCGGTGGGATCACGCCGAAATTCACGAAATCGGAAAGCGAATCGAGCTGTGCGCCGAACACGCTAGTGGAGTTCAGCATGCGCGCCAACCTGCCATCGAATGCATCGATGCATGCGGCGATCAACAAGAAGGTAACGGCGAATTCCCAGCGTTCACTTAAAGCAAAACGGAGCGAAGAGAGGCCGGCGCATAGACCCAAGATAGTCGCCATATTCGGAAACAAGCGGATGATATTCTGCTGCTTGTGCGGCTTATCGTTCAGCTTGGGGTTACGGTTTGGCATAAGAGTTAGCGTGCGGTGCCGGTGCGGGTTTTATCGTGGCTTTTGATATCGGCCAAGATGGTCTCGCCGCCCACCATGGTCTGACCTACTACTACGAGCGGGTTCACTGCTTTTGGCAGGTAAACATCCATGCGGCTGCCGAAGCGGATGATGCCATAACGCTCACCCGTTTCCACCTTCTGGTCTTTTTTGAGGTCGCATACGATGCGGCGTGCAATCAGGCCGGCGATTTGTACGAACACGATTTCCTTGCCTTCGTCGGTGGTCACACAGACGGCCTGGCGTTCATTCTCTTCGCTCGCCTTGTCAAGTGATGCATTGAGGAATTTGCCTGGATTATAGAACAGGCGGGTGACATTTCCGGCGATCGGGATGCGGTTCACGTGTACGTTAAATACATTGAGGAAGATGCTGATGCGGGTACGCGGATCGGTATCCATACCAAGTTCCGGCGGCAGCGGTGCCTCTTCGATCTTTTGGACGATGCCATCTGCAGGGCTGATGATGAGGCCTTCTTTTTCCGGTGTGACGCGTGTGGGGTCGCGGAAGAAATAAATGCACCAGCAGGTGAGTACGGTGCCTACCCACCCGACGCTCTCGCCAAAGATCATGCCAAGAATGAGTGATACCACCGCAAAGATCAAAATGAAGATCGTGCCTTCTTTGTGGATGTTTGGCGTGACGGTCTTAAGCATGTCCATACGGGGGTCCTTTTATTTTGGAACCCGTTTTTAACGCATAATAGGTAAATAATAAAGCAGAACCTCGTAGTGCGTTGTTATATAAGAATGATAATCAGTCCTAACAATGCGGTTTACGCTTGCGATATTAGAAAAATACAGGTAGCGTGCGCTGAAATACAATCAATTGCTTGTGCTGACCCAGATTAACTGACTGATATATCAGGATATATAATGGTAACACCCGATTCCGTAATCCGTAAGGCCAAGCAAGAAAAAACGCGTGAGAAATTAGAGCTCACGCCAGAGAAACTCCTTCAGTTCTACCATACGATGTTGCTGATCCGCCGTTTCGAAGAGCGTGCAGGGCAAATGTACGGTATGGGTATGATCGGGGGCTTCTGCCACTTATATATCGGCCAGGAAGCAGTCGTTGTGGGGATGCAGGACTGCATCGAACACGGTGACCAGGTGATTACCAGTTACCGCGACCACGGCCATATCATCGCTGCTGGTATGGATCCGAAATTGGTCCTCGCCGAGCTGATGGGCCGCGCTACTGGCTGTTCGCGCGGTAAGGGTGGTTCCATGCATATGTATGATATGAAGAACCATTTCTACGGCGGTCACGGCATCGTCGGTGCGATGGTGCCTCTGGGCACAGGGCTCGCATTCGCAAACAAATACAAAGGTAACCACCATCTTTCCCTCACCTATTTCGGTGATGGTTCTGCCAACCAGGGCCAAGTCTACGAATCCTTCAACATGGCGGCGCTCTGGAAACTCCCCGTCATCTACATCATCGAAAACAACGAATACGCGATGGGAACAAGCGTTGCCCGCTCTTCCTCTACCACTGAACTCTACCGCCGCGGCGAGGCTTTTGGTATCGCTGGCCGTCAGGTCGACGGTATGGACATCCTGAAAGTGCGTGAAGCCGGTATGGAAGCGGTGCAGTATGTGCGCGAAGGCAACGGTCCCTACATCTTAGAGATGAAAACCTACCGTTACCGGGGCCACTCGATGTCCGATCCGGCGAAATACCGTACGAAGGAAGAGGTCGAGAAATATAAAGAACAGCGCGACCCGATCGCCTCGCTACGTAATTTCATCTTAGAGAAGAAATTCGCGAAAGAAGATGCGCTGAAGAAGATCGACGAGCAGATCAAGAAGCAGATCGAAGAGGTGGTGGAATTCGCCAAGAACAGTCCGGAACCGGATGTCTCCGAACTCTATACCGACATCCTTCAGGAGTCGAAGTAATGGAAATCCCCGCGGTAGTCAGATCGGCTCTATTCTTCGCGGTGGTATTCGCCGCCCTGCCTGCCTATGCCGTGGATCCTGCTGCGCGTGCTGCCTTCGATGCGCCGGTCACCAGCTGGAAAACCATGACACCCGAACAAAAAACCAGCACGATCCAATTGCTGGATTATACAAAGGCGCTCGATGCAGAAAAAACCACGAAGATGCAAGCGTGTATGGATATGCTCGCGGGCGGTGGTACATTCGACGGTATGGATGTCGGCCTTATCAACGTGAAGTGTGCGCACGACCTGGGTTTTGTGAAAAGCCCGAGCGAGGAACGTCAGAAACAGCTCATCGCATGCGTACAGAAGGAAATCCCCGACTTTTCCGAGAAAGAATTCCTGGCGGTATCGCTCTCTGCGGTGGCAGTAGGTCTCTCCAAAGATGGTCAGCAACCGGTTGCCACACCACGCACGCAGCAGATCCTGGAAGCCATGAAACGCTGCAATGCGGGAAATGCACAATGAAAAACCCGTTCGATCTCGCGGTAGTGCTGGCGTATGCGAATGGGAATGAAGACAGCATCAAGAGTGACGATGCACGGACAAAGAAACTAGCCATCGTATTTTTTAATACGGCGGTGAATATGATAGGCGAGGAGCCTTATGTGCCCGACAGGGCGGTAAGTTATATCCGTGGAATCCAGTCGATGCTGTTCGATGACTGGGAAAAGGTGAGTGGCTACTACGTCAAGGAATGTAAGGATGGCGATATGGCTACGTATGTCAAAGAACGGCTGAGTAGCTTAGTTGCGGCTTATTCGGATACGGTGCCGAGCTACAAGCCGATCGAAGTGGTCAGGACAGGAATGGCATTTGAATCGCGTACGGTGCGTGTGTTGTTGAATATGATGGATAGTTTAAGGGAGGCGATTGGCCTCTCCGTTGAAAAAGGAGTACAGGGACGTGACTGAGCAAACTGTTCGAGTAGCACTAAGGGATGCCATGGCGGAAGAGATGCGCCGTGATAAAAACGTCTTCGTCATGGGCGAAGAAGTGGCGGAATACCAGGGCGCCTATAAAGTGACCGAAGGTCTGCTGCAGGAATTCGGTGATGCCCGTGTGATCGATACGCCGATCACCGAACATGGTTTCACCGGCCTTGCAGTAGGTGCGGCATTTGCAGGCGTAAAACCTATCGTGGAATTCATGACCTGGAACTTCGCGATGCAAGCGATCGACCAGATCATCAACTCGGCGGCAAAACAGCATTATATGTCAGGTGGTCAGGTTAAATGCCCGATCGTTTTCCGTGGTCCGAACGGTGCAGCTGCACGCGTGGCCGCACAGCACTCGCAGTGCTATGCGAGCTGGTATGCGCATGTACCGGGTTTGAAGGTGATTGCGCCGTACGATGCGGCAAGCGCAAAAGGGTTGCTTAAAGCGGCGATCCGCGATCCGAACCCCATCATCTTCCTTGAGAACGAGATTCTCTACGGTCAGAAATTCGAGGTGCCGGAAGGGGATGATGTGATCGTACCGATCGGTAAGGCGGCGGTACTGCGCCAGGGGTCGGATGTAACGATCACGGCATTCTCGCTGCAGGTGAAACTGGCACTCGAAGCCGCAGAAGCGCTGGCAAAGGAAGGTATCTCGGCGGAAGTGATTGACCTGCGCACTTTACGTCCGCTCGATAAAGATACGATCCTTAATTCAGTCAAGAAAACGCACCGTCTGGTCACGGTGGAAGAGGGCTGGCCGTATGCGGGTATTGGTTCTGAGATCGCCGCCGTCATCATGGAAGAGGCGTTCGATGAGCTCGACGCACCCGTGATCCGCGTAGCAGGCAAAGATGTACCGCTGCCGTATGCTGCAAACCTTGAGAAACTGGCGCTGCCACATGCGCAGGATATCATCGATGCGGCAAAGAAACTGTGTGCAAGGGAGGTATAGTATGAAGGCGATGATAGCGATACTGATGTTGGTTTCTGTTCTGTCTGCCTGCAACAAAGTGGGCGAGCCACCGAGCCTCCGCGTGGGTGATCCGGGACAGACGAACGAAGAGCGCGATATATTCCGCGACCGCGGCAAAGTATGCACGGAAGAACTCGAAGCGAAGGGTAAGTGCTAATGTCCAACATGAAATGGGTGTTATTCGGATGTGCTTTCCTTGCATCTGTGCCTGCTTTGGCGCAGAAAGAAGCCCGTCCGGGTGAGAAAGAGGCTGTATGCGAAATACAGGGCGAAGTAAAAAAAACCAGCTCTGCGGAATGGACGGACTATAGCGATCCTTACAATCCGAAATACCGCCAAAGCCCAAGCTATGTGATTGCCGTTGCGCATATGAAGAATGCAGGGAGCTATACCAGCCAGGGTGGGGGTGCAGCATCATGGGGTGGTATGGCACGCAGCCCATGGGGCAACACCTACGCGATGAGAAACAACGATCCGTGGATGAACAGCCAAGCGCAAAGTGCGTCTAAGGCTCCTCCAGGTGTGGATTACTGTGCCTTTTCCGGCCCTAAAGAGATGAACCTGCGCGCGTGCGACGAAGGATCGCTTCCAGATTTTGTGGTGGAGCAGAATGTCACCGCTTATATCCGTATTTTTGATAAATGTATTGTGGGTGCTAATTGATCACTATGCGCATTTCCCCACTGCATAACCTGATTCTATTCGTGCTGGTGGCTCTGGTGATGCCGCTTTCTGCACTGGCAGTGCCGCCACCGCAAAAAGGTCAGGATAAGGCGGTTTGTGATATCAAGGCGACGGTACAGTCATTTGGTGAGGCAGACGGGATGGAGCCGGGTCCAACTGGCCAAAAAGGCTGGGGCGGAGTGATTACTGTGCACCAGATCATGCCAGTCGCAGGTCTCGAGCCGGAAGCTACGCAGTACTGCAGCGATAAGTACAAAGAAGTGAATTTCCATCTATGCGATGGCACGAAGATGGAACTCAAAAAACACGATACCATCAGCGCCAAAATGCGCATGTATGGTTACTGCCTCTATGATGTAAAAGTTATTAAAGATTAGACAGGGATTGTTATGCCGATTGAAATATTGATGCCTGCATTATCGCCGACCATGACCGAGGGTAATCTTGCGAAATGGACAAAAAAAGAAGGCGATGTGATCAAAGCCGGTCAGGTGATCGCCGAGATCGAGACCGATAAGGCCACCATGGAAGTGGAAGCGGTCGATGAGGGTGTGCTCGGGAAAATCCTGGTGCCAGCGGGTACAGCGAACGTGCCAGTGAATAAACTGATCGCACTGCTGCTCAAAGAAGGCGAAGATAAAAAAGCCCTCGACAGTTATAAGCCGAAACAAGCCGAAGCGCCAAAGGCGGTGGCACCCGCTGCTTCCGGTTCTGCTCCTGCTGCACCAACGGCCGCTGCTCCGGCGGCTCCGAAATTAGCGCCTGCTGCTGCCACGATGGCACCTGCAGCTCCGAAAGCAGCTGCAACCTCTTCCGGTGGTCGCACGAAAGCAAGCCCGCTCGCGAAACGCGCGGCTGCTGAATTCGGCATTGATATCTCTCAGTTGATCGGCACCGGTCCGCATGGCCGAGTGATACGCGCGGATGTGGAAGATGCGCGCCGTGGTGGTGGGGCACGGGGCGGTATCGCCCGTCGTCACCCAGTGGAATTCGTGCAGATCCCCCACAGCAATATGCGCAAGACCATCGCGCGTCGCTTGACCGAGTCCAAACAGACTATCCCGCACTTCTATCTGACGCTGGATGTCGTGCTGGATAAACTGATGGAAGTGCGCGCCGCACTGAACGGTGATGCCGTCGCCGCTGCAGGTAAAGAGGGCAAACCGGCGTTCAAACTGTCGGTGAATGATTTCGTGATCAAAGCGGTGGGCGCCGCAATGAAGAAAATGCCGAACGTGAACGTATCGTGGTACGACGATGCGATGGTGCAATATAACAACGTGGATGTGTCGGTTGCGGTTGCGACCCCGACAGGTCTGATTACCCCGATCATCCGCAATGCCGATCAGAAATCGATCGCGCAGATCTCAAACGAGATGAAAGACCTGGCAGGCCGCGCACGCGATAACAAACTGAAGCCAGAGGAATATACCGGTGGTGGTTTCTCTGTGTCGAACCTCGGCATGTATGGCATCAAACAATTCGAGGCGATTATCAACCCGCCGCAAGCCTGCATTCTGGCAGTCGGTGCGGGTGAAGAGCGCGCGATCGTGAAAAACGGCCAGCTTGTGCCGGCGACGGTGATGAGTGCTACGTTATCCGTCGATCACCGTGCGGTAGATGGTGCGCTCGGTGCGGAATTCCTCTCGCTCTTCAAGCGTTACATTGAAGAACCCGTACTGTTGTTTGTGTAGGTGTCTATGAAATATATTTTACTTGCGATTCTGTTTTTCTCCGCCCCGGCATTTGCCACAACGCTTGATGTCAGCACCGACAAAACAGTGAAAGAAGCGCCCAAAAAAGCACCGCCTAAGAAGACGGATGGAAAGAAAGCAACACCGAAAAAACCGGCGGTAAAAAAAGAAGCAATCGATTCGGATGAAGGCGAGCGTGTGCGTATCGATACCGATTCGCTGGGTGCCGAGGTACGACATGATGAAATCATCGACAGTGAGGATGGCGAGGATATCCATCTGCACATCGATAGTGGTTTATAAACTTAGGAGGAACTATGCGTAAATTAGGATTGGCGTTATTTACCTTTGCAGCGTTTTCAGTGGCTCAGGCTGCGGATTATGTGGTGGGTGATATGAAGGATGCTGAGGGTAATACCCAGCATGGTAAATTCGATAATTCGTTCGATCACTCCGTGGGTTTCATTCCACCGGCAGACGACCAGCAGAATCAGGACAAAGCGAACGGCATGCAGCTCGAAGGGCTCGATCTGAAAGTGCATGAGTTCCAGGGCGGTCCGTTTGATGGCGACCGTGTGATCTCGATCGAAGGCAAAGAAAAACAAAACGATAAAGCGAAGGAAGATGCTGCGAAAGCAGCAGACACCAAGGCAAAAGCCGCTGAAGTCGTGAAAGAACCAACGAAGCAATAATGCCAAAGAGAAAGTATAGTTATGGCAGAGCAATTTGATGTCTGTATCATCGGTGGCGGCCCGGGTGGCTATGTAGCGGCCATCCGCGCCTCACAACTGAAAATGAAAGTTGCGCTCGTCGAGGCAAAACACCTCGGCGGTATCTGTCTGAACTGGGGTTGTATTCCTACGAAAGCACTGCTCCGTGCCTCCGAGATCAATCATCTGCTGAACCACGCCGATCAATTCGGTTTTTCTATCAAAGGTGCTACGTTCGATTTCAAAAAAGTGATCCAGCGTTCGCGTGATGTTTCTGCACAACTCACCAAAGGTGTTGCGGGGCTGATGAAGAAAAACAAGATCACCGTGATCGAAGGCTACGGCAAACTGAACGGCAAAGGCAAAGTGCTGGTGAAAGAGTCGACCGACCGTGATAGCAAGAAGATCGCGGATATCGAGGCGAAGCACATCATCATCGCGACAGGTGCCCGCGCGCGAAGCCTTCCGGGGCTGGAGCCGGACGGCAAACTGGTGTGGACTTACAAAGAAGCGATGCTGCCGGATGCGATGCCGAAATCGCTCTTGGTCGTCGGTAGCGGTGCGATCGGCACGGAGTTTGCGAGCTTCTATCACAACATGGGTGTGGATGTAACACTCGTCGAGGTGATGGACCGTATCCTACCTGTCGAGGATGAAGAGATTTCCAAACTGGCCAAGAAATTCTTCGAAGCACAGGGCTTGAAAATCGAAGTGGGCACGACCGTGACGGCACTCAAGAAAAGTAAGAACAACGTGACCGCAACGCTTAAAGGCAAAGACGGCAAATCGAAAGAGCTGACCGTTGACCGCGTTATCATGGCGGTGGGCATCATCGGCAATACCGAGAATCTCGGGCTTGAAGGCACTGGCGTGAAAGTCGAGAAGAACCAGATACTCACCAACGAATGGTGCGAGACCGGCGAAAAGGGCGTATACGCGATCGGAGACGTGGCGGGCGCGCCATGGCTTGCGCATAAAGCAAGCCATGAAGGTGTCATCTGCGTTGAGAAAATATCCGGCGATACCCATGTGAAGCCAATGAAGAAACATCTGATTCCGGGTTGTACCTATACCCGTCCACAAGTGGCGAGCATCGGGCTCACCGAAGCGAAAGCCAAAGAGAAGGGGCATGAGGTGAAAGTCGGCCGCTTCCCCTTCATCGGTAACGGTAAAGCGATCGCGATGGGCGAGACGGATGGCTTGATCAAAACCGTGTTCGATGCAAAAACCGGTGAACTTCTTGGTGCACACATGATCGGCGCGGAAGTGACCGAGATGATTCAGGGCTACGGCATCGCGATGGGGATGGAAGCGACCGAAGCCGAGCTGATGCACACTATCTTCGCGCACCCGACGATGTCCGAGATGATGCACGAATCGGTGCTCGATGCTTTCGGCCGCGTGCTGCACATGTAGCGTCGTGACATTTGCAGTGAGAGGCTTTATACTCCCTGCATATGAACGGTGGTGATAAGGAATGGTTCTACGATATGCACCCGTGCGGGGATGTGCTGGATAAAATCAGCCAGATCCGCAAGGACGTGACGCTCACTGATTTTTTCAATTCCAAATATCAGAAACTCCGCGAAGCCTGGGTGCTTGCCACCTTCACGCGTCTTTGCTGGGGGCCGGAATGCAAGATGCAGCTGCATAAGGATTTTCCGGACGGGCAGGTGAAACTCGGCGGCGCGATGAGCGATTACGAGATCACCGAAGCACTTGAAAAAGACCGCAAACGCAACGAAGAGTATCGCAAACTCCAGGAGATGGAATTCGAGAATTATTTCCGCCTGATGGAAAAAGATACCATGGTGAAACGTGCGATCGAAACGGAGAGCGACCAGCAGTATATCCCAACACTCCTTGCCTCCCTCGTCAAAAAAGCAGAGAAGAAATACAGCGAGAAGATACACCTGCTGGTGTATTGCAACATCGGCACCTACGGCAGCCATAAGCAGTTCATCACCGATCATCAGCATGTATTCACGCCGTACCTTGAATTCTTCAAGACCATCAACTTTCTTTATTCTGATGATGGCTATGGCTGTGTGATGATCAAACCCAAACTCGTGGAGACGCGCCATGCGAAATTTTAGCGCGCTTCTGCTGGTGTTGCTGATTGCTCTTCCTGCGTACGGAGCAGACAGGGTGGTGGATACCGAATGCGTGGAGCATTGCGAGCGGAAAGGCTATTCTACCGGTGAATGCTACGAACAATGCCCGAAATTCGATTTTTCCGGCACCAACCGCCGCGAGACGGAGCGTTATAATGCCTTCCGTGCGTGCGTGTCGCAGTGCTTACAGAATAACCCTTACCAGCATTATTATGCCTGCGCGATCCAGGTGTGTAGGATGAAAGAATGATTCGTTATTTCTTATTATGGGTGATGATGCTGATCTTGGGCTGGGCGATGATCGCTGCCGCCGAAGATGATTTGATCGGCTCTGAATCCATGGGCGATTCGACTGCTGAAACGGCTAACCAGGATGCTGCTGCATCGGGCGAGGAGGCACCGGACAATACCCCTGCGGTCCGTGTGGATAATCAGTGCAATAAAGCCTGCATGGATAAAGGGGGCTATTCCTTCGTCTGTAACAATATGTGCGCTACCGGCAATAGCGCCAATCCCAAGAAATTCTCGGAAGAACAGTATGGTTGCTACAGTGAATGCACGGCCAACCGCAAGAATGGTGCTCTCTTCTGCATGCAGAAATGCAATGAGTATGCGAAATATAAGCTGAAAGAAGATAAGTTACCCGTCGAAAAGCAGGGTATTAATATCCAATCGAGTCCGATTCACCCGCAGTAACTACATCGTGCGACCACCGCCGCGCGGTTTACCTTCGTCGGGACCATCGGTGCCCTTCGGCTTATCTTCAGCCTTAAAGGGAGATTTGGTTTCACGCATCGCGGTCTTCAGTTCATCCGCGATCACATCCAGATCTTTGCCCTGATCGCCCATCGCATCGCGCAGCTCATCCAGATGTCTTTCGTTAGCAGCCGCCCTGACATCTTCAACCAGTTCATCGCTTGCGTCAGGTTCCAAGCCCAAGTGTCGTTTGTCCGCTTCGCGCACTTCACGTTGGGTCTCGTCATCCAGCTCCATATGGGCCAGTTCATCGAACGGACCCTCGGGCGTCACTTTGAGTTCGTAAGGACCTTCACCACGTGCCGCACGGAGTTCGTTGAGGTAGGCGAGCGATTCCCCTATAGGATCATAAGGAGGGATGCCGGCCTCTGCGCGCGCCTGGTTCAACACAGCGAGTTCCTGTTCGTTCCGCGGTTCAGCGAGCATATCGCGTAGACCCTGCGCCATTTCCGCCATGCTCTGATCCTGTGCTGGAGGCAAGGGTACAGACGGCGGCGGTGCCGGGATTTCTGGAAGATCTAAATCTTCTGGTAGCGGTAATGGTTCGTTCTCATCGGGCATAGGATGAACGATAACAGAAAATGCTTAATTTTCTGTTAATTAGCGCTATATGGCCCTTACAAAAGAAAGGTTTTCCACTCGCTGAAACCCACAGAAATCCTTGCCTATTAGGGTATTAGAGCGTATAAACCCGCATAGCCTATGGAAGACACCCATTTTTTCACTGCAGCGAAAAGCGAACGCGATCTCCGCCATCCGGAGAAGGCGAAGAACACGCCGTCGGTCGCACTGCTGAAGCCGGATTGGATACGGGCCAAAGCACCCGTATCGAAGGAATTCCAGAGCACGCGTGAGCTGATTCGGGCGCATAAACTGAATACCGTCTGCGAAGAAGCGGCATGCCCGAACATCGGTGAATGCTGGAGCCAGAAACATGCCACCGTAATGATACTCGGTTCCGTCTGCACCCGTGCGTGCGCGTTCTGCAATATCGCAACGGGGCTTCCTGATAAACTGGACCCGCATGAGCCGGATAACCTTGCCAATGCAGCAGAGAAACTGGGCCTTAAGCACATGGTCATCACGTCCGTTGACCGCGACGATCTGGATGATGGCGGTGCCGATCACTTCGTGCAATGCATCGCGAAGCTCCGCAAGAAAACGCCGAACACCACGATCGAGATCTTAACCCCGGATTTCCTCCGCAAAGAAGGCGCACTCGAGAAAGTGGCACGCGCACGCCCTGATGTATTCAATCACAACGTCGAGACGGTGCCGAGGCTTTATCCGACCATTCGTCCGGGTGCGCGTTATTTCCATTCGATGAACCTGCTCTCCAAAGTGAAGGAGATCGACCCGAGCATCTTCACCAAATCTGGCCTGATGGTGGGTTTGGGTGAAACCAAGGAAGAAGTGCTCCAGGTGATGGACGATATGCGCTCAGCCGATGTCGATTTCATCACCATCGGCCAATACCTGCAACCCACACCAAAACATGCACCCATCCAGCGGTATGTAACACCGGATGAATTCAAGATGTATGAGCAGGTGGCGCGTGGTAAAGGCTTCCTGATGGTTTCCGCGACCCCGATGACCCGCTCCTCTTACCACGCAGGCGACGATTTCGAGAAATTGCGGAAAGCGCGCAGCGAACGCTTGGCACAGAAAGCCTAGCGTTTGAGTGGGCGGTTATCCGGCCCCATAAGGCCGTTTACGCGCAGTTCTTTGTGCATGCCGTCGCAGTGCGGTGCATCCTTGGTCGCCCCACAACCGCAGAAAAATACTTCTTTAGCCTCGGTTGCCGTATATTCCGTACATTTGCAGCCGCGGGCTTTACATCCATTATCCGCGAAGGGGAAATCCGCGCTCTTCCCGCAGGAACACCAGACATAGGTGGTCCCTGGCTCAACGACCATAAGATAATAAGGTTTTTCAGGTGGCTGTAATTTGAACGTAGACATGCGGATTCTTCCTTTTCTTCAGCCGAAAACCTACTATATTCCCTAGAGATAATAAAAGGTTATTTGATGTTTACGGGTATCATCACCGACATTGGCACGATCGAGAGCGTCTCCGGCAGCAATGCCAAGGGCAAACGCTTCCGTATCCGCACGCGTTTCGACGTGAAGAAGATCGCGATGGGCGCCTCTATCAGTTGCTCCGGTGCATGCATGACAGTGGTTGCAAAGAACAAAGGCTGGTTCGAGGTGGATGTTTCGCCTGAATCGCTTTCTTGCACGCATCTCGGTGATTGGAAGAAAGGCACGAAGCTTAATTTGGAGCGCGCGCTCAAGGCCGGTGATGAGCTGGGCGGCCATATCGTGAGCGGGCATGTAGACGGCGTCGGAAAACTCCGTTCGATCGAGAAAGTAAAGGATAACCGCGTGATGAAATTCAAAGCACCGAAAGCGCTGCTGCCATTCATCGCGGCGAAAGGCAGCATCACGATAGATGGTGTGTCGCTTACCGTGAATAAGGCGAAGAAGGATAGTTTTACCGTAAACATCATCCCCCATACGCTGAAGGAAACCACGCTCGGGTCCCTGCGGGAGGGCGATAAGGTCAATCTGGAAATCGATATGCTGGCGCGCTATACTCTGCGCCTGCTCGCATCCAAAAGGTAACCATGGCACCATCCAAAGCACTTTCCTCCATCGAAGATATCATCGCCGACGCCAAACGCGGCAAGATGTTCATTCTCGTGGATGACGAAAACCGCGAGAATGAGGGTGACCTCGTGATCCCGGCGGAGAAGGCGGATGCGAGTGCGGTCAACTTCATGGCCAAACATGGCCGCGGCCTCATCTGCCTGTCGCTTACGGGTGAACGTGTGCAAGAGCTTGGCCTGCCGCCGATGGCACGCCACAACAGCTCCCGCCATTATACGGCTTTCACGGTGTCGATTGAAGCGCGTGAAGGTGTCACGACCGGTATCTCGGCGGCGGATCGCGCCCACACCATCGCCACCGCTATCAATCCGAGTTCCACGGCGCGGGATATCGTTTCTCCGGGGCATATCTTCCCACTCGAAGCGCGCGAGGGCGGTGTACTTGTGCGTGCGGGGCATACTGAAGCAGCCGTGGATATATCGCGGCTCGCGGGTTTGAATCCTTCCGGTGTCATCTGCGAGATCATGAACGACGATGGCAGTATGGCACGTCTGCCGGACCTCATCACGTTCGCGAAGAAACACAAACTCAAGATCGCGACCATTGCCGACCTGATTTCTTACCGTCGCCGTAAGGAACAGTTGGTGAAGCGTTCGCTCGAGACCACATTCAAAAGTAAATTCGGCGGCGAATTCACGCTGCATGTCTATGTGAATACCGTCGAGTATGCCGAACATGTGGTGCTTGTGAAAGGTAAAATCGGCAAAGGTGACAACGTATGGGTCCGTATGCACTCGATGGACGTGTTGAACGATACGCTCGGCGACCTTTCTTCTGGGAAAGCGGGCGAGTTGCAACGCGCGATGGAAATGATTGGTAAAAAAGGCAAAGGCGTGGTGGTGCTGATACGCGAGCCGCGCAGGAATAGCCTTTCTGGTAGCGTGAAACGCCATATGGAAGCGGCAGAAAGCCGCACATCATCGCTTCGGGATTACGGTATCGGGGCGCAGATTCTGCTCGATCTCGGGGTACGCGATATGACATTGCTTACCAATTCTTCCCGCTCTATTGTAGGTCTTGAGGGCTACGGCCTCACCGTCAAGGGCAGAAAGAGCATAAAGGAATGACATGCCGCACGTACTGATCGTCGATTCGAGTTTCTATACGGATATCGCGGATGAACTCTATAAGGGTGCAGAAGCGGCGCTTAAGAAAGCGAAAGTGACCTTTGACCGTGTGTCGGTTCCGGGTGCATTCGAGATTCCGGCGGCGATCCGTTTTGCGATCGAGTCGGGTAAATATGCGGGTTACGTAGCGCTCGGGTGTGTGATCCGCGGCGAGACCACCCACTATGATTATGTGTGTGAGGAAAGCGCCCGTGGCTTGATGGATCTTGCACTCCAGAAATCGGCAGCGATCGGTTACGGTATCCTGACGGTCGAGAATGAAGAACAAGCCTTCGCGCGGGCAAAAGTATCCGAGGGCAACAAAGGGAAATTCGCGGTGGAAGCCTGCCTCCGCATGATGGAACTCAAAGAGAAATTCAAGGTAAGGGGTTAAGGTGACGGCAAAGAAGAAATCCGGTAAAGGTAATTTCAAGCAGGCGAAGATCGCCACCCGCTTGCTCGCGGTGCAGGCGCTCTATGCACAAGATGTGACGACGGGCACACTCGCTGCGAACCTTACCGACGATCTCGACAAACTCGTCGAAAGCGTCATGGACGTGCTTGGGGCCGAACATGCACTGGATGATGCGCTCTTGAAAGGCATCGACCGCACGTTACTCCACCGCCTCATCAATGGTGTGGTGGCCGATATCAAAGAACTCGATAGCATCATCAATCCGTACTTAAAGAAAAGCGGCAGTGTCACCAAACTGACCGCCGTGCTGCGTGCGGTGCTGCGTGCTGCGACCTACGAAATGAAACACATGGAAGACGTGAAGGCGAAGTCGATCATCGATAGCTATGTCGAGGTGACCAAAGCATTCTATGACCAAAAAGAAGCAGGCTTCGTAAATGGCCTGCTCGATGCGCTTGCGAAAACCGTCCGTCCCAAGGAGATGAAATCCGGTGAATGAATTTGAATGCATCGAGAAATACTTCGCCCCCCTCTCTGCCGCTGCAGAAGGTGCATTGGGATTGAAAGACGATGCATTCATCATGAGTCCGAAGGCTGGCCACCAGGTGGTGGTGAGCAAGGATATCATCAGCGAGAATATCCATTTTACCTTCGACCTGGATTCCCATTCCGGTGAGAAGATCGAACCTGCGTATGTCGCGCGTAAGCTTCTGCGCGGCAATCTATCCGACATGGCGGCGATGGGTGCGAAGCCGAAATATTATCTGCTTGGCGTGCTCTGGAACCACACAGTGAACGAAGCCTGGATCGAATCCTTCGTCTCCGGTTTGGCAGAAGACCAAAAGCATTTTGGTGTCACATTGGTAGGTGGTGACACGGTGAAGCGCGAAGATGGCCGCATCAGCCTTTCCATGACTGTCATCGGCGAAGTGAAAAAAGATCATGCACTGAAACGCTCGGGTGCGAAGGTGGGTGATAAAATCTATGTCACCGGCACGATCGGGGATGGTGCACTGGGCCTACTTGCCTTCCGAGGCGCAGTAAAAGGCTTGACCCGTGAGCAGCGCGATTTCCTGGTGGAGCGCTACCATCTGCCGGAGCCGCGCCATGAAGTGATGGCAAAATTGGCTGAAGCAGGGGTGGTCTCGGCCGCTATCGATGTATCGGATGGGCTGATGGCCGACATCGATCACGTACTTGCTGCCTCTAAAGTGGGTGCTACCATCGACCGGAGCGCCATACCGCTTTCACATGCGGCAGCGGACTCCCTGAAACATGATACGAAACTGTGGGATGTGGTGCTATCCGGTGGCGATGATTATGAGGTCGCATTCACGGTTCCCGCGGATAAAGCGAAAGAGATGGAGGCACTTGCCAAAGAGCAGGGTACACCCGTCACCTGCATCGGCAAAATCACCGCTGGTAAAGAGCTTGAAGTGCTGGATGCGGAGGGTAAGCCCTACAGCCCCGATAGAAGGGGTTATCGGCATTTCTAGTGGCTTTCTGCCTATGAGGTAATAGGCTGAATATCCAGCGTTTTAATTCATCCGTGATTAATTCAATCACATTTACCAAAAATCCGATCTTTCTTAATCTTTTATTAACATTTGACCCCTAAAATCATGGTATAATAGGTCTTTAGAGGTTATGGAATGCGCGGTTTTCTGCTGATTCTCACTGTGGTGCTCGCACTTTCGGCTTGCCAGCCGACAGCCGGGGATTTCGGTGGAGCGTTCAGCCCACACCCATTCCAGATGCGCAATATCCCTTCCGGCGATGACTCGTATAGTGTTGGTTGGCGGGATGGATGCCAGACATTTACCGGTGCAGTGGGTGAAGGTTTGCTCCGTACGCAACCCTTTTCGTATGATATAAATCGTGCGCTCGAAGATTCGGATTATTATAAGGGCTGGCGTGCAGGCATGACATATTGCACGTATTACACGGACTACGATCCGATTTAAGGTTTGATTATGAAGATGATGATCATATCCAGGTTTATAATGCTAGTGCTCACGGTAGCAGTGATGGGTGCATGCGCAGGCCCGCAGGCTGTGAGCAGCGATAACTCGCCTCCGAAGCCGGAGATCGGCACGACGTGGGGTAACATGTTCTTTAAACCCTACACACTCGATTTCACGCCGCCACCGGGCCCGCCGGAGTATCAGCAAGGCTGGTCGGATGGTTGCGAAACGGGGATGCACTCCTATACCAACGCGCTCGCGAAATTCGTCGGTGCTTACAAAATGAAACAAGACCCGAACCTGGTGAACAACAACGTGTATTACCAGATCTGGAAAGATGCTTTCCTCTATTGCGCTATTTACATGGAGGCAAACAACAAGTTTGCATTATAGATGAAGAAGTCTTTTGCTCTCATATTAATGCTCGCTGCGGTTTCTGGATGCGGCTTCACAACGGCAGGTCCGCCGTGGCAGCAATGGATGTACGAAGGCCCGCCGGCGAAAGAAGGTGTCGAATATCCGCCGCTTTACGTGCAGGGTTGGAAAGACGGCTGCCATACTGGCACGGCTGCACAGGTTCCGCCTTACTATAAACAGTTCTACAGCTTCAAGCAGGATTACGAACTGGCGCAGAACAAGGTGTATTATCAAGGCTGGAAGGATGCGTTCGACTACTGTCAGAAATATCTGAACCAATACTACTATAGGGATTTCATCTAATGCGTATGTTTGTCCGTACATGGATGCTGGTGATCGTGCTTCTTGGTACCTCTGCGTGTGAGCAGATGTATAGCCAGCTTACGATGCCGCGTCCGTGGGGTCTTACCGAAGTACCGGACGGTCCACCGGAGTTCCAGCAAGGCTGGCGCGATGGTTGCGATACCGGTATCGGTGCGTACGGCGACTCCTGGTACAAGATGTACCATACGTTCAAACAGGATGCGAACCTGGTGAAGAACCCGTCGTATTACCGCGCATGGAAGGATGCGTACACCCACTGCCGTTGGTACACCGAACAATGGACCAGGCCGTGGTATTAGAGGTCTCGATATGAAAAGGATAGTCGCTGTCGCACTGCTGTTTCTACTCACGGGTTGTAACCCTGTGATGGACGGTTTCAAGCCGGGTTCCGTGTGGATGGCACAGGCGCCGGAAGGCCCGCCGGAATATGTGCAAGGCTGGAAAGACGGCTGCGAGAGCGGTATGTCGGCATACGGTAACAGCTTCTACCGTACTTTCTACAAATTCAAACAAGACCCTGCGATGGTGAAGAACGAGACGTACTATCGCACCTGGCAGGACTCCTTCAACTACTGTCGTCACTACACCCTGGCCAACCAAAAACACGGTTTCACGGTATCGGGTGGCGGTTTCAACCCCCGTAACCCCGACGTCGCATTCGACTTACGTGACCAACGTGACGTGCAAAGGGATGGTCTTGGCCTGCCGGGTTCAAACGGTCTGACGCTCCCAAGCTGGGGTGAAGATGTGGAAGAAGAGGATACGCTCGGTAAAGCCATGTGGGGCGATGCCTGGTAGGTTCCTGCCCTCGGGCGGCCGCAATCTTTGCTGGCCAATCATTCGACAGTTTGATAAACGTTCATCAGTTCTATAGTTGGGGGGTTAGCTCAGTGGTTAGAGCAGGGCGCTCATAACGCCTTGGTCGTGGGTTCAAGTCCCTCACCCCCCACCATCACTTCGCGGCTTCTTGGGCTTGCATTCCGTATCCGATAAATTATGATGCTGCCGTTATATCCAAAGGAGCTCCCCCATGTTTCGTAAACTCTTCTCGTTATTCTCTGCCCTTTTTGCTACCGCAGCCGTAACCGCTGCCTCGGCTGCTATTGCTGCCGATCCCGAAAACACACTGGTGATGGAAACCACGCAAGGTAAAGTCATCATCGAGATGCGCCCTGACCTTGCTCCGCAGCACGTCGCGCGTATCAAAGAACTCGTCCGCCAAGGCTTTTACGATGGTGTTCCATTCCACCGCGTGATCGAAGGTTTCATGGCACAGACGGGTGACCCGACGGGCACCGGCCGCGGCGGCTCTGGCAAGAAACTGAAAGCGGAATTCACCAAAGAACCGCATGACCGCGGTACTGTTTCCATGGCTCGCGCAGGCGATCCGGACAGTGCGGACAGCCAATTCTTCATCTGCTTCCAACGTACGCCGTATCTCGATGCGAACTACACCGTTTGGGGTAAAGTCACCTCCGGTATGGAAAACGTCGACAAGATCAAACGCGGTGCTCCGGGCAGCGGTACGGTCACCGATCCGGATAAGATCATCAGCATGAAAGTGCAAGCGGACCTGAAATCCTAGGACATCACGAGAGTCGGAATCATGCGCGTCGATGATTTCGACTTCATTCTGCCGCCGGAGCGTATCGCAACACTACCTGCGAATCCACGCACGGCGGCAAAGATGCTTCGGGTTACCCTGCAGGGTTTCTCCGACTTCCATATCTCCGATTTCCCAAATGAACTTCAGAAGGGTGACGCACTCATCCTCAACAACACGTGCGTGATTCCCGCACGCCTCAACGGTATGGTGGATGGTAAGTCGGTCGAGATTACGCTGCATAAACGTGTCGATGGTGCCAGCTGGTGGGCATTCGCCAAACCAGCGAAGAAACTGCCGCTTCATGCCATGGTTTCATTCGCACCGGATTTCTCGGCAGATGTAAGGGATAAAGCCATGGGCGGTGAAGTATTGCTCCGGTTCAATGCGAGCGATGCTGCATTGGATGCGATGCTCGATCGTCACGGCAGAATGCCGCTTCCACCCTATATCGCGAAGAAACGTACGCCGGATAAAAGCGACAATGCGCATTACCAAACCGTATTCGCCAAAGAGAAAGGCGCGGTCGCGGCTCCCACAGCAGGGCTGCATTTCACCGATACACTACTGGAGCAGATACGTGCCCGGGGCGTAGAGATCGTGTTCGTAACACTCCATGTGGGTGCAGGAACATTCCTACCGGTGAAAGTGGATGAAGTGAAAGACCATGTGATGCACGCGGAGCAATTCCATATGAGCCAGCAGACAGCGGACACCTTAAACCATGTGCGCAAGGCGGGCGGCAAACTCGTTGCGGTTGGCACTACGGCGCTGCGTACGCTTGAGACGGTTGCGGATAAGGATGGCTTTTTCAAAGCAGCATCGGGCGATACGAAGATATTCATTACGCCGGGTTACAGTTTCAAATCGGCCGACAGGCTGCTCACGAACTTCCACCTTCCGCGGTCTACGTTGTTCATGTTGGTATCGGCTTTCTCTGGTCTGGATCGTATGAAGAAGGCGTACCAGCACGCCATCGAGCACGATTACCGATTTTATTCGTATGGCGATGCCACGCTTCTTGATAGGATAACGGCATGAGTACGCGCTTTAAAATATCCACGACTTCAGGGCACGCACGCACGGGTGTGGTGAAAACCGCGCACGGCGATATCCGTACACCCGCTTTCATGCCGGTCGGCACGGCGGCCACGGTAAAAGCCATGATGCCCGAATCGGTCGCGGCTACGGGTGCCGATATCCTGCTCGGCAACACCTATCACCTGATGCTCCGCCCAACGGCCGAGCGCATCGATGCACTTGGCGGCCTCCACAAATTCATGCACTGGGATAAGCCGATACTCACGGATTCTGGAGGGTTTCAAGTGATGTCGCTCGCGCAACTCCGGAAGATCACGGAGAAGGGTGTCACGTTCCAATCGCATATCGATGGCAGCAAATACGAACTCTCGCCAGAGCGTTCGATGGAGATACAGCATCTCTTGGGGAGTGATATCACCATGATATTCGATGAATGCACGCCATTCCCGGCAACGGAGAAGGTTGCAGAAAAATCCATGGAACTGTCGCTCCGCTGGGCACGGCGTTCGAAAGATGCGTATAAACCACGGAAAGGCTACGGCTTGTTCGGCATCGTGCAGGGCAGTGTTTATCACGAGCTTCGTAAGCGTTCTGCAGAAGCGCTGATCGATATTGGCTTCGATGGTTATGCCATCGGAGGGCTTGCGGTAGGTGAGGGGCAGAAAGTGATGCTCGAGGTGCTCGATTACACGGCACCGCTTCTCCCAGAAGATAAACCGCGCTATTTGATGGGTGTCGGTAAACCCGATGATATTATCGAAGCGGTACGCCGTGGCATCGATATGTTCGACTGTGTGATCCCGACACGCTCCGGCAGAAACGGCCAGGCTTTCACGCGTTATGGCACCCTCAATATCAAAAATGCGAAGTTCGCCGATGATGCGCGTCCGCTCGATGAAAAATGCGAGTGCCCGGCATGTAAAGATTATAGCCGTGCGTACCTCCACCACCTCGTGCGCTCCGGTGAAATCCTGGGCTCTATGCTGATGACATGGCATAACCTGCGCTTCTATCAGGACTTGATGGCGGGACTCCGCGCTGCGATCGAAGAAGGTAGGCTCGATGATTTCGAAGCGGATTTTTTCCTACCGAAGCAAGCCTAAGCCGCAAGCTTAACGAATTCTCCCACCAAGTCTGGCAACTCCTTGAAGCGTGGCGCTACCGCGTCCCATTGGCGGTTCAGTATAACGATTTTATTGTCCGGGCGGAGTTTATAGAGCCCTGGTTGCTTCTGGATCAGGGTCAGTAAGTGTTCCGGCTTTGCGAACTGGTTCTTATAGAACGTGATCATCGCACCTTTCGGTCCTACTTCCAGTTTCTCGATACCTGCCGCGACACAGAGCTGTTTGATGCGCACGGTCTGCAGTAGGTGCTCGAGTTCCATCGGCATGCTGCCGAAGCGGTCAACGAGTTCCGCAGCCATCGCATCGATCTCGGCTTCGGACTTCAGGCTCGCGATACGTTTGTATAAACCCAAACGCAGCGAGAGATCGTTCACATATGTTTCCGGTATCATCACCGAGGCGCCCATGCTGATCTGTGGGCTGAATGGCATCTCGGTCATGGCCGTGCCGCGTTCCTCGGCCTGTATCTCTGCCATCGCTTCTTCGAGCATCTGCTGGAAGAGCTCGATACCGACCTCTTTGATGTTACCGGATTGCTCTTCGCCGAGAAGGTTGCCGAAGCCGCGTATATCCATATCGTGGCTTGCGAGCGTAAAGCCCGCGCCGAGCGTATCCAAGGTACGCATCACGTCGAGGCGTTTGGTGGCGTTATCGCTCGCAACGCGGTTCGTGGGAAGCGTCAGATATGCGTAGGCGCGTACTTTCGAACGTCCGACGCGGCCGCGGAGTTGGTAGAGCTGCGCCAGGCCGAAGCGGTCGGCGCGGTGGATGATCATGGTGTTCGCGGACGGGATATCGATGCCCGATTCGATGATCGAAGTGGAGAGCAGCAGGTCGTATTTGCCGTCATAGAAATCGTTCATCACCGTGTCGAGTGCCTCGGCTTCCATCTGGCCGTGTGCGACCGCGACCTTGATCTCCGGCACCAGTCCCGTGAGTTTTTTCTGTACGTCATCGAGGTCGCTGATGCGAGGCGCCACATAGAAACTACGGCCGCCGCGCGCACGTTCACGCAGGATCGCTTCGCGCAGGATCATCGGGTCATAAGGCATCACGAAGGTACGAACGGCTAAGCGGTCGACCGGCGGGGTGGTGATAAGGCTCAAGTCGCGTGCGCCGGTGAGCGAGAGTTGCAGCGTACGCGGAATCGGGGTGGCGGAGAGGGTGAGTACATGCGTTTCTGCACGGAATGTTTTAAGCACTTCTTTTTGCTTCACGCCGAAATGTTGTTCTTCATCCACCACCACGAGCGAGAGGTTGTGGAACTTCATGTTCTTCGAAAGCAGGGCATGCGTGCCGATCACGATATCGACCTCGCCACTTGCGATATCGCGCTTGGTCTTGTTCGCTTCCGTAACCGTGACCATGCGCGAGAGCTGGCGGATACGGACCGGGAAGCCAGAGAAACGCTCAACGAATGTATTGTAATGCTGGCGGCAGAGGAGGGTCGTCGGCGTGATGACAGCGACTTGCCCGCGCTTGCCTTCCTGGTCGGTTCCATTGGCTAGGAACGCAGCACGGAGCGCCACTTCGGTTTTGCCAAAACCTACATCGCCGCACACCAACCTATCCATGGGCCTGCCGGAGGCAAGATCGGCCTCGACTTCGCCGATGGTGCGCAGTTGGTCTTCGGTTTCCGCGTAGGGGAAACGGCTGCAGAATTCATCATACGAGGCATCGTTCGGGGTGAATACAGGCGCCGTACGGATTTTCCGAAGGGCGGCGATCTTGAGGAGCGCTTCCGCCGCCATCTTGATGCGCTTCTTCATCTTCGCTTTACGTGTCTGCCACGACACGCCGCCGAGTTTATCGAGTTCCGCCGTATTCGAATCGCCGCCATATTGCGAGATGAGGTCGATGTTCTCGACAGGCAGGAACAGGCGGTCACCACCGGCGTAGATGAGTTTCAGGCAGTCATGGTTACCGCCTGCGATCTGCAAGGTCTCCAGACCCTCAAAGCGTCCGATGCCATGATCGCGATGTACGATCAGATCGCCTACTTTCATGCCGGAGGCTTCTTTGAGCAGGATATCAGAATTCTTTTTCGGTGCTGCTCTGCGGCTTATGCGCTCGCCGAGCAAATCCTCTTCCGAGAAGAAGATATGTGTATCGGTCACAAACCCATGCTCGAGCGGCAGTTGCAGCAATGACAAGGTATGCACAGAGGGTTTGCTGTTCGGATTCCAACCGCCTGCTTCGGTCGTCGGTATTTCGTGGGTGCCCAGAATATGTTTGATACGTTCGAGTGAACCAAGCGTTGCACAGGCAAGCCACACTTTCTTGTCCTTGCCCAGAAGCGGCTTCAGCATATCGAAAGCAGAACCGGATTCTTGTTTTGCCTTGGCAAAAAGATTCTCTGCCGCATTCTGGCCGCAATTGAACGCGACGCTTTCAT